>JANNLG010000022.1:0-15245 GCA_031396695.1 Deltaproteobacteria bacterium | reverse complement strand
TCCGAGTGCAAGCGCTCGGCTGGCCACCTCCCAAAGGAGTGATTCGATGAGGCTATGTCTTGCGTTGTGCTCTGGATCTTCTGCGTCTTGACCAAAGAGGCGCAAGTGCCACTCATCAACGGTCAGTCGAATTGCTGAGTGTTGACGTTCTAGCGTGAGAGCCAGCGTGGTTTTTCCTGCACACGGAAGGCCAACCATCAGGTGAAGAGTGGCCATCGTCAATCCTGAATGGTGCGCAGCGCCGACAAACACCCGGCGCGCCGCACAACGGACCGGCGCTCAGCTGCGCGGCACTGCGCCGCTGACGCCAGCTGAACCCCGATGGTGTTGCTCCAACGCATCACGACCAAACAACGGCGAGCAGTGCCGTGCCAGCTGCAGCGCCTTGTTGGGCGGAAACCGCCCTACCGAGCGGGAGCTGTAACTGGAGTTGCATCGACCGGCCCTTCGAATGCGATGAAGAGAACGCAGGGCTCTTCGCTCACGCAACGCCCGCGGTGTACGGCCTTCGCAGGCCCGTACGCGTAGCTCCCGGGCTCGAGGACAACGGGTGCTTGCCCCTCGTAGGTGACGTGAAGCTCGCCTGTGACCAGAACCATGCGTTCGGGCGAAGAGTGCCAATGCGCAGGCAGGTCGTACCGCGCCGGCACTCGGAAGAAGACATCGGCGTTGGGCTTTCCGGGATCGCCATGCAGGGCGGCGATCTGACAGCCCGCCGGAAAAAACGCCGGACACGGGCCCCACCGTAGTTCGGCGTCGGTTACTCGCCGAGCGACCGCGAGCTCGCGCGAAACCTCTTGCGGGAATGCTGGAGTGGCTGCACCGATTGAAAGCAGGAGCGTCGCTGTAGCGCACGCGAGGATGCGGACCGTCAAAGCACGCAGCGTTGCCATCGGTGATTCCTTCTGTCTCGTTGCCGCCCAACGCTGGAGTTCAGCTGCCGCGCTCAAGCAGGCTTGCGAAGCAAGCATGCCGAGCGCGGTCAGCTGCACCGACGTGTCATGCCGCACTGTGAAACGCCTTGTGGAAGTAGATTGGACCTTTCGGTTGCTGGCCACTAAACACCTTGACCATGAAGAACTCCACGGGCTCACCATCCGGCGCGTTCGATGAGGACACCGCGAACCCAAATCGAACGTAGTACGCCGGGTTGCCGGTGAGTATGCAACCGACGGCTCCTGACTCGCGGATGACTTTCAGTCCGGCGCGAACGAGCGTGGAGCCAATGCCTGAGCGTTGATGCGCGGGGACCACTGAAACGGGGCCAAGCGCGTACCAACCCTGAGAGCCATCGGATGCCTGTGCTGGTGAGAAAGCGATCTGCCCAACGATTCTTCCGTTCACTTCAGCGACCAATGAAACCGATAGCGCGCCTTCGGCTCGGAGTGTGTCGACCAAGCCAGCCTCATCACCATCGGCATATGGCATTCCTGCAAACGCAGTGCATATGACGTCGTGGATGGCTCCTCGATCGCCGTCACGTTCAGCGCGAATCGTCGGTTGCATAAACATCGCGCGGCCCAACGGATCCCCGCTAAGCTGCGGCCCCGTGTGATGCTACCACGATGCGTGTCGAGCACGGCCGCCCGCAAAGCTGAAGCCCGTGGTCGTCAGCTTCAGCGGGTTGTTAGACGGCGGCGACGTCCGCGCTTGCGCATCATCTGCTGCGTCGAGAGGAGGGAAGCGCATGACCGGCGGACAGGTTGTAGCCAAATACTTTGAGGCTCTCGAGAAGGGAGACCCCAGTGTGATTCCCGAGCTGTTTGCCGCCGACTGCCGAGTCTTCAGGCCCGAGCTCTCCGAGCCATTGGTCGGTGTCGACGCGATCAAGGTAGTCGTCACAAGAGCTCATCGGTTCTTCGACAAGTTCAAGGCCACGATACTCGACTCGATTGAGGAGCGGGACAGAGTCGCGGTGCGTGTCAAGCACGAGGCCGTCTACCGTGGTGAGTGGCGCACGCGCATTGGGAACTTCGACGTTGCTGGCAGGCCGACGTCCTGGGAGGCGATGGCCCTGTTTCGGCTTCGCGACGGCAAGATCGCAGAGGAGCGCGTCTTCCGGGACGAGCTCGGCATGCTGCTCGATGTCGGAGCGCTCAAACCGGCTCGATAGCCCCACTCCGCCGCCCAACGGTTCGGCGCTCAGCTGCGCGGCACCGCGCCATGCGCTCGCTGATTCACCGATTGGTGTTGCCCAACATTACCACGGCTCGATCACGCACGGCAGTGACGCGTCAGCTGCAGCGCCTTGTTGGGCGGCGGCGGGCGATGCTTTATGAACCGGTTGACAGGACTTCCCGGACGACCGCCGCGACAGATTCGAAACTGATACCACGAGCTCGGCAGTAGTTTGAGTTAAGCCACTCGCCGAGGCTCCTGGTTCCCTTGCTTGAATTGCATGCGATGCAGCACCTTACGATGTTCTCGCGCGTGACAATGCTTGCGTCGTTCACGATGTGCTCCCACGACGGTCTCGCGCGGCGGCTTGCGCCAGGCGCCGCGAAACCAACTCCGCAGTAGACGCAACGGCTATCCCGTTTGACGATCTCCTGCTCAAGAGAGCCGGGAATGTTCCATCGGTTCACGACGGGACGCCTCGCTCGCGTACTCTTGCCGCCGCCTAACGCTCAGCTTCAGTGGCGGCGCAAAGCGCCGTCCGCTGCAAGCTGTAGTTAGATGGCGGCACTCGATGCCAGCCAGCCATGGCACCGGGGGAGCACGTCACCCTGTGACAGGCTCTCCGGATCGCGCAGGAATCATCACTTGGCTCGGGGCTTCTCTGGCGCGAGGGGCGCTCTGGAAAACATTGCCTTGATTCGACCCCACGGTATCGTCTCTAGCGGCACCGGAGCGACGAGCTCCGAACGGAAGGCCGTGTACTCCACGGTGCATTCCGCTTCGATGCTCCCGGCGCCGAACTCGACGGTGTTACCCGACCTGGTCTTGATCGGAGCCTGGTCGACCGTCAACAATGCGCGTGGGCTCGGCGCGACTCCGTTGACCTCGAGGATCTCGGCGTCACCCGTCGCGGTCCTGCGCAGTCTGACTGTGACTGGAGCTAGCCAGTCGACCGGCACGAAGACGGGATACGAGGCCGGGTCGGAGGGTAGGCCCTGTGACAGCAGGCCGATGCCGCGCACGCCGCCGATGACGACGCAGGCGGCGATCACGGATCGATTGATTCCATCGTTGATCACCAAACGGGCGCCGGCATCTGCGTTGTTCGGCGAGGTCCGGATTACCTGGAACGTCGCGACGACATCGACCTCCATGCCGGGGCGGGCGTCTGCATCGTTGGCGAAGAAAGCAATGAAGTCAGAGAGGCTCGTGTCGGCTAGCCTGAGAACGGTGCCGGGTGTGAAGCTCTGTTGCCCTTCTCGCGTGAAGTTTCCCGGATTCTGAGGGTCGAGTATCGTGCCGGCATGGGCCGCCGGAAGCCACAGGCCGCCTCCCAGGGTCAGGACGATGGCAGCCGACACGAGGCAGTTCCTGTGCCTTCTGATTGCTTGAGCCCACATCTTGAGTGCTCCATTCCGTTGATGGTGAAGCTGAGGGCCATTGGGCGCCGCCCAACGGCTTGCGCATCAGCTGACGCCCGCCGTGCGGCAACCGTACACCGACCGGCGGCCCGATGCGAAGCCGCGAAGTATCAAGCGGAGCGCGGTCGGCCGCCGGCCGATCAGCTACGCGTACCAGAAGCTGCGGGCGGCCAGCTGCATGCGCTTGTTATACGGCAGTCTCGACTTCTCGCGCCGAAGGGATGCGCCAGAACCGAACGAGAACCACCGCGAGCAGGATGAGCCCGACAAGCTGAACCGGAGCCCACAGACGTTGAAGGAAATCCGCAGAGAGGTCCGTGAAGCCACCATCGCGCACATGGCAGACGTGCTCTCCAAGAATCGTGGTGCCCCAAAGGTAAGGCCAAATGACTACGGCCCCGATTGCGAAGGTGACGAGATGAGGCAGGGCGAGCCAGCGGAGCCGGCCGGCCCAGCGGCGCCCGAGCAACGCAAGCGAGACGAACACCCAAGATATGGGCAGATAGAAGATCAGACTCCCGGTCCAACCGTCCGTGCTGCCCTGGGTGCACGTGCCAAGGACGTGCGGAAGGAAGACCCAGGAGTACGCCCATGAACCAACCCAGCCGAGGATCGAGGTAAGCAACAGCAGCGCGCCGGCGGATCGCCCCTTCTCCAAGGCTGCGCGTCCTTCTTCTCTGGCTGCCGTATAACTAGTAATGTCCTGCACTCAGCCACCCGGCCGAACGCTTCGATATCATTTCGCGCAGCGCACGGTGAGTCAACACAACCTCCCGTCTCTGCTCGGGTCCGCTGCGACGCCACGCTGCGGTAACGAATACCAGAGCGCGTGATTCGACCGCGCGTCCGCGTACCGCGAGCCTGACAGCCGCACCCGCGTCCTCTGGCGCGAGACGGTGCCCTCGAGCGAGGCGCGGATACCCGCCACCTCCGCGCGGGGCGACGCGCCGACAGCGCTCATGCCCACCCGGATGGCCCGCCGAGGCGCTGCTCGAAGCGGTTTGCGCCGGTGACGAGGAGCGCGTGGCGCTGGAACTCGAGGACGGCGCCGGCGCGCTCGCACTGGCCGCTCGCACCGGTCGACGCGGGATCGCCGCGCGGCTGATCGACGCCGGCGCGCCGCACATGAAGATCGGCGGCAGGATTCTCAGCGTCGGCGCGATCGGCGAGCTAGACGCTATGATGACCGGCAACGTCCGCGGCATGAAGCAGTACCTGCGCATCCCGGCACGCGAGCTCACCATGGGCGGGATGCTCATGTACAACCACATCGACAAGCTGCCCGAGGCCTGGATGAGCCTGAACGCGATGCTGGCCACGGGGAAGCTGAAGCGCGCGGAGACGATCGTGCGCGGCGGACTCGAGCGTTGGGCGGAGTGCGTCGACCACGTCTACGCCTCGCAAACCTTCGGGCGGATGATTCTCGCGGTGGACGCGGCGTGAGCGCGAGCGAGTACGTCGACGTCGCCCCGGCCGCCGAGCTCGCGCCGGGGACCGTCCGCGCGCTCGAGGTCGGCGGCCAGGAGATCGTGCTGTGCCGGGCCGGCGACGAGTACTTCGCGCTCCAGGCGCGCTGCTCGCACACGAACGCGCCGCTCGCGCGCGCGCGCATCCGCGGCGACTGCCTGGTCTGCCCCGTCCACGGCGCGCGCTTTCGCCTGCGCGATGGCAAGCACCTGACGCCGCCGGCTTCGAGCGGCCTGCTCACGTTCCCGACGCGCGTCGAGAACGGTCGCGTGCAGGTCTCGCCCGCTCCGCTCGAGCCGCCGGGCGGCGTCCCGGATGGAGGGAGCCCGACGACATGACCGACTGGCGCACGCAGCCCGCACCCGCGTGGCCCCGACCGCGCATCGGCAACCACCCGATCTCGGGCTACCGCTACACCGCGCGCGAGTTCTTCGGGCGCGAGTGGGAAGCGATGTGGACGCGCGTCTGGCTCCTGCTCGGGCGCGAGTCGGAGATTCCCGAGGCCGGCGACTGGCAGATGGAGGAGGTCGGCCCCGAGTCGTTCCTCATGGTCCGACAGGACGACGCCTCGGTGAAGGCGTTCTACAACGTCTGCCAGCACCGCGGGAACCGGCTGGTGTTCCACGATCAGGGCTCGACCGAGCACTTCGTGTGCGCGTATCACGGCTGGGAGTGGCACAAGAGCGGGCGCCTCGACCGAGCGAAGGACGAGGAGGACTTTCCGCAGGGCTCTCCCTGCCGCGCGCTCCGCTTGCGGGAAGTTCCCTGCGAGACGTTCGCCGGCTTCGTGTGGGTGAACATGGACGAGCGCTGCGTCTCTCTGCGCGAGTATCTCGGCCCGATCTGGAACGACTGGTCGATGTACCCGATCGCGAAGATGCGCCGCTACCTGGCGCGCACCGCACGCATGCCGAACAACTGGAAGGTGATCCAGGACAACTTCAACGAGTCCTATCACCTGCGCGCCGTTCATCCCGAGGCGAACACCCTCGTAGAGGAGAGCTACAAGGACACGCAGTTCGACATGTGCGCCGAGGGTCACTCGCGCATGATCATGCGCGCGGGGTTGCCCGCCCGCAGCCTCGAGGGCGAGAGGCTGCGCGAGCCGCTCAAGTCGCTGCTGCGCGAGTGGGAGCTCGACCCCGCCTCGTTCCGCGGGCGCGAGGAGGAAGCGCGGCTCGCGCTGCAGCGGCAGAAGCGCGCGCTCGGCCCGGTGCGCGGCTACACGCACTACGACGGACTGCGCGACGAGCAGCTCACCGACTTCTACCACTACACGGTGTTTCCGAACTTCGCGGCGTCGGTGACCGCGGACGGTTTCCACTTCCTGCGCTCGCGCCCGCATCCCACCGACCCCGAGCGCTGCGTCTTCGACAACTGGTTCTACGCGGTCGATCCGCCGGGAGTGACCGCGCCCGTGGACACGCCCGCCGGACCGGTGCCGCGCGGCGCGCAGGTCGAGCACGCTGTCTTCGACTACATGGAGAAGAGCCTGGGCTACGCGATGGACCAGGACATGTCGATCACGTCCGGACAGCAGCTCGGCTTGCGCTCGCGCGGCTTCACCGGCGTGTACCTGAGCGGGCAGGAGGCGCGCATCCGCCGCTACCACGAAGTGATCGACGAGTACCTCGCGGGCGAGCGGCCCGCGCGCCGATGAGCACGGGCCGCACGGACTCCGAAGCGCTCGCTGCTTCGCGGGCGTGCCCGACGCGGATGTCCGCCGCCGACCCGTGCGGCCCGACGATGGCGGAGCTCAGCGACGGCGCTGCGGCCGGGTAGGGCGCGTGGCCGCGCTTGCCTCCCGGGCGAGTCCCGTGACAGGCTGAGCTGCGCTACCCGCGTTAGCTCATTCGAGGAAGCCATGGACAAGACCCACGACCACGAGATCGTTTCGATCTATCCGTTCAGCGACGAAGAGCTCGATCAGCTGCTCGCGCACTCGAACGAGTGCGTGCTGATGTGGGCGACGAAGGACGGCTGGCCGGTCGGCGTGACCCACGCCTTCGTCTGGCACGGCGGAAAGATCTGGCTGACGTTCGCCGCGCACCGCCATCGCGCGAACGCGATCCACCGCGACAACCGCGTCTCCGTGAACGTCAGCAGCGCGAGTTATCCGCCGAATGCGGGCGGCGGGCTGGCGCGCGGGGCGATCACGCTGAAAGGGCGCGCCGCGTTCCTCGACGACGACGCGACCAAGGACTGGTTCTACAAGGCGCTGTCGCAGAAGCTCTTCCCGGGCAGCGCCGAGGGCGAGAAGTTCTTCTACTCGCTGCTCGACTCGCCGCTGCGCACGATCCTCGCGATCACGCCCGAGAAGAAAATCATGTACAACGCAAAGCTCGCGAACGCGCACATGTTCGGCGGGGTAGACGAGAAGCAGCTCGGGCCCCGCCTGAGCGGAGACGCCGAGCGCATGAATCGCGAGCGCGCGCGCCGGGGGCTGCCACCACGCTGAGTCAGTCGGGAATCGGCCGGAATTCCCCGGACAGGTCGCAGGCGCCCTGGTGGATCACGTGGTAGCTGCGCTTCGCGAAGCGCCACTCTCCGTCGGCGCGCAGGTACTCGTCCTGGTACGTGCCGAGCACGCGGCGACCGCTGCCGTCGCGGGAGCGCAAATGCTCCGTGACGTACCAGCGCCCGCGCACCACGTCACCCTCGCGCGAGAGCGTGCCGCTGTTCAGCGCCATGACCACGAAGTCGAACTGGGCCATCGCGCTCTTCCAGACCTCGAAGATCGCGGCGCGGCCGCGGAACTCCGTGCCGAAGATGTTCCAGCGCCCGTCCTCGGCCCAGCTCGCCTGCCAGGCCTCGCCGTCGACGCGGTTCACCGCGTCGATGTAGCGCGCGTTCAGGTCTCGGATCGCGAGCTCGTCCTCGATCCCGAGCATCTCGTCATCCCTCTCGCTTGACGACGTCGAGCTCGAGCCCCGCCAGACCGCGCAAGATGAAGCTCGGCTCGTACGCGAGCGGGAAGCCGGGCGGAAGCCCGAACGACGCGACCTGCTTCGCCACCTCCTCGAAGATCACCGTGAGCTCGAGACGCGCGAGCGGCGCGCCAATGCAGAAATGCGCGCCGCGTCCGAACGCGACGCTCTCCTTCAGGTTCTCGCGCTCCGGGTCGAACGCGTCGGGATTCGGGAAGACCGACTCGTCGCGGTTCGCCGAGCCGAACATCACCCACGCCATCGAGCCCTTCGGGATCGCCACGCCGTCGAGCTCGGTATCGCGCGTGACGAAGCGGAACATGCCTTGATTGGGCGAGGAGAGGCGCAGCGCCTCTTCAACCACGCGGGGGATCACGCGCGCGTCGCGCTGCATGCGCTCGAACCAGTGCGGATTCTCGAGCAGGAGCTTGAACGTCTCGTTGATCACCTTCGTGGTCGTCTCGTTGCCCGCGACCATGAGCTGCTGGATGATCGAGATCATCTCGGCCAGGTTGAGACGCCGCTCGACGCCGGTTTCGTCCTCGAACGGCGCCTGGGTCAGCGCCGAGAGCAGGTCGTCCGTCGGCTCCGCGCGGCGCGGCTCGAGCTCTGATTGCCAGTACTTCTGCATTTCGACCACGCTGCGCGCGGCTTCGAGGCGCTCCTCGTCGCCGATCATCACGCCCAGCCCCGCGACCGACGCGTCGGACCAGCGCTTCACATGCTGGAGCACCCCGGGGTTCATGCACAGGAAGCGCCCGATCACGCGGACCGGCAGGGGAATCGCGAGCGTGCTCATCACGTCGACACGGCCGCGCTCGGGCCACGCGCGGAGGATCTCGCGCGCGAGCTCGCGGATCGGGCCCTCCAGCGCCAGGATGCGCCGCGTCGACAGCGCCCTGCCGACCGTCTTGCGGTAGCGCGTCTGCAGCGGCGGATCCTCGGTGAGCATGGTCGATACCGCCGGGAAGCCCTCCGCCATGATCTCGCTCAGGCGCGGATCGAGGCCGCTCGAGCCCTGCGAGGACATGTTCGCAAAGCGCGAGGAGTAGGTCGCGGTGTCGGCCAGCACCTGTGACACTTGCCCGTGTCGCGACACGAACACGATGCCGGTGACCGGGTGCCGCCACACGGGCGCCTTCTCGCGCAGCGCCGCGTACCACGGGAACGGGTTCTGCTGCATCTCCGGGTCGAACGGGTTGTAGCGCTCGTGGTCCACGGTCGGGCTCATTCCTCGATCTCCCTGCTCGAGCTCACGACGTCGGCTCGAGGCCGTTCACGAACGCGTACAGATGGCGCTCGGCGGCGTCGAGCGGGCCCTCACTGTCCGCCACCGGCGGGTGCCCGCGACGCCGCGCAATCGTGATCGCGCGCTTCACCATCTCGCTTGCATTCTCTACTCGTGGTAGATAATTCGTCAACTTGCCGGATCCCACGGCAGAGGGTGAGCGCGATGCAGGTCGGACTCGTGGTCGGGAAGCGGCAGATCGCGTTGCGCGATCTGCCGGAGCCCGAGCCGGCGGCGGGCAAGGCGGTGGTCGAGATCGCCTACTGCGGAATCTGCGGCACGGACGTGCACGCGTGGGCGAGCGGCGAGCCCTACAACCCGGCGATCTGCGGCCACGAGTGGTCGGGGACCGTTGCCGGCAGGGGCAGCGGCGTCGCGCACGTGAAGGAAGGCGATCGCGTCGCGATCGGCGTCGCACCCGCGTGCGGCCGCTGTCCCGACTGCCGCAGCGGCCGCGGCGCGTACTGCAGCAGCGCGTTCGCGGGGATGCTCGGCATCGGTCCCCTCGCCGCGGCGCATGGCGGCTTCGCGCGGGCGATCGCGGTCGACGCCTCGCGTCTAGTGCCGGTGCGCGCGGCGATCGGCGACGAGGCTGCGGCAATGCTCGAGCCGGCGACCGTCGCGCTGCACGCGGTGCGGCGCACGCCGCTGCGCCTCGGCGACGCCTGCGTGGTTCTGGGCGCGGGCCCGATCGGTCTGCTCACGCAGCAGTGCGCGCGCGCCGCCGGCGCGGGCGCGGTGGTAGTGGTCGAGCCGCATCCCGCGCGGCGCGAGCGCGCGCGTCAGCTCGGCGCGACGGCCGTCGTCGATCCGCGCAGCGAGGACGTGGCTGCGCGCGTCCGGGCGGCGCTCGGCCCGCTCGGAGCCGACGTGGTGTTCGAATGCGCGGGCATTCCGCAGACGATCGATCAGGCGGCGTCGCTGGTGAAGCGCGGCGGCGTGGTCTCGCTGGTCGGGCTCGCGAACCTGCCCGCGCAGATCACGTCGGCGACCTGGCTCGTGAACGAGGTCCGCGCCGTGGCGTCGCTCGGCTACCTGCACGAGGAGTTCGAGCTGACCATGAGCCTCGTCGAGGACGGCAGGCTCGAGCTCGCACCGCTGCACACGAAGACCGTGGGCCTGCGCGAGCTGCCCGCCGCGTTCGAGCGGCTCCACGACTCACCCGCGGAGATCAAGATCCTCGTCGATCCGCGCTTGTAACGGAGGTTGTCCATGCCCCGACCGTTCCGCTTCGCCGTTCAGTCGTTCAGCGCCGCCTCCGGCAAGGAGTGGCGCGAGCGCGCGCGACGCGCCGAGGCGCTCGGCTACTCCGCGCTGCACCTCGCCGATCACGTGATCGGTCCCGGGCCGGCGATCGCGAAGAGCAGCCACCCGATCCAGGAGCTGGCTGCCGTACCGGCGATGATGGCGGCCGCCGACGCGACCACCACGCTCAAGGTCGGCTGCCGCGTGTTCTGCATCGACTACCAGCACCCGGCGGTACTCGCCAAGCAGGCCGCGACGATCGACCTGCTCAGCGACGGGCGCCTCGAGCTCGGGCTCGGCGCCGGCTGGCTCGCGGCGGAGTACGAGGCGCTCGGCATCGCGCTCGATCCGCCCGGCGCGCGCATCCGCCGGCTCGAGCAGACGATCGCGGCGTTCCGCGCGCTGTTCGCGGGCGACGAGCTGAAGCTGCGCGCCGGGGGCTTCGCGCTGGCCGGCTTCGCCGGTGCGCCAAAGCGCCCGTTCCCACCGCTCATGATCGGCGGCGGCGGCAAGCGCGTGCTCTCGCTCGCGGCGCGCGAGGCGGACATCGTGAGCCTCAACTTCAACAACCGCTCCGGCGTGATCGGGCCCGACGGCGTGCGCTCGAGCACCGCGGAGGCGACCGCGGAGAAGATCGGCTGGATCCGGGCGGCGGCCGGCGAGCGCTTCGAGGCGCTCGAGCTCGAGATCGGCGCGTACTTCACCTTCGTGCAGCCGGGCGCGGAGAAGATCGCCGCGGGCCTGGGGCAGGCGATGGGGCTCACGCCCGAGGAGATGCTGCGCCATCCGCACGGGCTCTTCGGCAGCGTCGACGCAGTGTGCGAGGAGCTGGAGCGCCGGCGCTCGCAGTACGGGATCAGCTACGTCACAGTGGGCGACACCGCGCTCGAGCCGTTCGCGCCCGTCGTCGCGCGCCTGAAAGGGAAGTAGACCATGTCGAAGATGATCGTGATCGCCGGCACCATCGACTTCGCCGACGCCGGAAAGCGCGACGAGGCGATGAGCGTCGCCACCGGGCTGCAGAAGAAGACGCGCGACGAGGAGCCCGGCTGTCTCGCGTACGTCTTCGCTCCCGATCCGTGCGTTGCGCAACGCATCTGCGTGTACGAGCTCTGGCAGGACGAGGCCAGCCTCGCCGCGCACTTCGCGCACCCGAACTACCTGAACATGCGCGACGCGTTGTTCCGGATCGGGCTGGCGGGAGCGGACAACAACAAGTACCGCGTCGACCTGCGCGAGCCGGTCTACGACGCGAGCTTCACGCCGCGCGCGAATTTCTTCACGGAGAAGAAGCCGGGGTGATCGAGAAGGCCGCGTAGCCGACGCCGGTCAGTGTACCGCGCAGTTCCGCTCAGCCGGCGAGCCTCCCGAGGGTACCCCCCGAGGAAGCGCGGAAGCGTCGGACCGCGCTCCGGGTCCGGGCTACGCTTCGGCTCGGACTCGCGCGTCAGCGCTGCTCGTAGCGCTCGGTCAGCCGGATCCTGGCGAAGTTCAGCTACGCGCGAGGGCGTGTCGATGCTCTCGTCCTCGACGGTGTCCGGAGGGTGACCGGCGACACAGATTCCGGTTGCCATCGACGGCTCGCGCGGACTGCGTGGGATCGATGTCCTGCCCAACGGCAACCTGATCATTGGCCAGCACACCTCGAACCTGGTGCGCGAAGTGATCATCCCGGCCAAGCCGGCGCTGCCGACCGACGTGCCGACCGCGACCCTCGGAACCATCTCCTTCACGCTTCCTCTCCACCCACTGCCTTCTTCGCAAGCCTTCGACGAGTTCGAGTCGATCGCGGCATTCCAGCGTCCGTCCGACGGTCAGGTCTACCTGCTGATCGGCGAGGAAGGACGAGAGATTCCGGACGGATCCGGCAACGAGGTCGCCGGCGAGGTGTACCTGGGCACCGTCTCCGGCTCCGGACTCGGTAGCTTCGAGAAGCTCTTCGACGTCCCGCTCGACGCCGGCTACGACGACATTTCCGGTCTCGACGTGGTCGACATCGTCTTCGATGGCGCGGGCAACATCGATCGCGCCGCCTCGCGCATCGTGATGTCGGACGACAGCTCGGCAAACCCCATCAGCAACGAGCCCCAGTCGGGGTTGTTCGTGCTCGACCTGTTCGGGCAGGTGCTCGAGTCGCTCGACGGGCCGGGCGACGGCGTCGAGCAGGGCTTCGAGGAGGTATTCAACCGACCGGACTGGCGCGACGCGGAAGGCGTCGACTACCACGCGGACAGCGACGGCGACGGCCCCGACGTCACCAAGATCACGATCTTCTTCGGCAACGCGGGTGGCATCACGCCGACGATCGCGGTCTTCGACGAGATCGAGTTCGAGGCCGTGCCCGAGCCCGCGACCGTGGGCCTGATCGCGCTCGGGCTCGCGGCTCTCGCCGCTCGACGCGCGCGCCCCTAGCGCTTGTAGCGCTCGGTCAGCAGATCCTGGCGGGTCTCGAGCGAGACCTCCTGACCTCGGATCCACATGCGCTCGGGCCAGGTCGTGACTTCGAGCGGGTCGCCGTTCCAGAGCACCAGGTTCGCGACCGCGCCGGCGCGGATCTGTCCGGAGTCGGCGATGCCGAAGACCCGCGCGGGCACGCTCGTCAGCGATGCGATCGCGTCGTCGTAGGGCAGACCCGCGGCCACCGCGTTGCCCGCAGCCTGGCGCAGGCGGTGCGCGAAGTGAGGGCTGCCGAGATCGGCCAGGATCACGCGCACGCCCGCTTTGTGCAGGATCGCGGCGCTGTCGGGGCGGCTGTGCAGCGCGCCGAAGCTCGCGGGCAGATCGTCGAACGGGTCGAGCACGACGGGAATCTGCTCGCGCGCGAGCAGCGAAGCGTGCTGCCAGGCCTCCGCGCCGCCGACGATCACGACGCGAACGCCGAACTCGTTCGCGATCTCGACCACGGTGCGGATGTCCGAGGCGCGGTTCACGTCGACGAGCAGAATCAGCTCGCGCGCGAGCGCGCGGTCGAGCACTTCGAGGTCGGCGGCCGAGAGCGACAGCGCGCGCAACTTGTTGGACAGGAACGGGCCGCGGTTCGCGCGGTACAGGCGCGCGTCGGTCAGTGTCTCGCGCAGGCGCAGGAACGCGGCCGAGCGCACGCCCGCGGGCGGCGGGCCCGGCGGACCGCCCGGTGAATCGATCGCGACGCGCAGAGCCGCGGAGCCGCGCCGCAGCCAGTCCTTGTCGGAGAGATCGACCCACGCGGCCTGGCCCGAGATCTGCCCGCCGCCGGGCACGACCAGCGCCGACGTGATCCCACCCGCGCGCGCGATCGGCACCGTGAAGGACGCCGGGTTGTAGGTGTCGGCGGTGCGCAGCGCGGCGCGCACGGGATCGGCGGTCGCCGGCAGCGTGCCCTCGACGCTGGTCGGCTCGAGCTCGATGTCGAGCGTGCCGACGCGCGTCGCGATCGCGACGAAGCCGGGCGTGATCAGCATGCCCGACGCATCGACCACGGTCGCGCTCTCGGGCACCCGCAGCTTCGTGCCCACGCTCTGGATGCGGTTGGCATCGATCAGTACCGTCGCGCCGTGCAGCGGCGGACCCTCGCCTGTGTAGACCGTCGCACCGACCAGCGCGATCGCCATCACGAGCGACTTCACTGCGCGCCTCGCAGACCGAGCTCGAAGTCGGAGCGCGGCGGCCCGGGCTGCGCGCGGTCGTACACGGGACGACCCTCGATGAAGACTCGCTCGGCGTGGGCATACACCGAGAACGGATCACCGGACCAGACCACCAGATCCGCGTCCTTGCCCGGCTCGAGCGTGCCGGTGCGCGCGTCGATGCCGAGGATCCAGGCGGGATTCGCGGTGATCCAGCGCAGCGCCGCTTCGCGTTCGACGGGAATGCCAGCCTTGCGCCCCGCGGCCATCGCCTTGGCGGCTTCCTGATTCAGGCGCTGGATGTCGTACGGCGAATCGGAGTGCAGCGCGACGCGCACGCCCGCTTGATCGAGCAGCGCCGCGTTCGCAGGCACGGCGTCGACGAGCTCCATCTTGAGCCCCGCCCAATCCGCCCACACCACCGCGCCCACGCCCGCCGCCGCGAGCCGATCGCGGATCTTGTACGCCTCGACCGCGTGATGGAACGCTCGCGGTGCGGTGTCGAACTCCGCGAACAGATCGAGCCGCACCAGCATCTCGTCCGCGCGGTAGCAGTGGTTCTGCACCAGGATCTCCCCGCGCAGGACCTGCGCGAGCGCGTCTGTCGAAAACTCGCGCGCCTTGCCCGACTCGGGCTTGTACGCGCGGGCGTTCTCGAGCTTCTGGCGCAGCATGGCGACCTCGGCCATGCGCGTCTGCGGCTCGGCGCCCTTGGCGGCGCCGTAGATGCGCATCGGGTTCTCGCCGCAGGCCATCTTCATGGTCGGCGGCGCGTCGGGTGTGCGCATCTCGCGCGCCGACAGCGCGGGCACGAGACGCAGCGTGGCGCCCTGCCCTCCAACCAGGTTCGCCGAGCCGGGCAGCACGTGGATGGTGGTGACGCCACCGGCGAGCGCGCGTTCGATCGCGGGGTCCTGCGGCCAGAACGAGTCCTCGGCCCGGATGTCCGGCTTGAACGGCCCGGTCATCTCGTTGCCGTCCGCCGTCGAAGTGGTGGCCGGCACCGCGTACACGCCGAGGTGTGAATGCGGATCGATGATGCCGGGCGTGATCCAGCGGCCGGCGACGTCGATCACCCGCACGCCGGGCGCGGCGACGAGATCCGCAGCGACGGCGCTGATGCGCCCGTTCTCGACGAGTACGTCCGCGCGTTCGAGCGTCGGGCCCGAGCCCG
>JANNLG010000258.1:0-9372 GCA_031396695.1 Deltaproteobacteria bacterium | reverse complement strand
GGCGGTCGCGAAGCCGCAGTCCGTACCTGCGAGCACGCGCTGCGGATCGCCGAGCGCGGCGGCGGCGCGCTCGATCCGCTCGGCGACGACCTCCGGGTGCTCGACGTAGTTCGTGGTGGTGTCGATCACGCCCGCGATCACGCGAAAGGAGCGCGGCGGCGGGTTGCGCGCCAGCACGCGGTGCTCGTGCGCGTGGCGCGGATTCGCCATCGAGAGCACGAGCGCGCCCGCCTTCGCGCGGTACAGGTGTGGCAGCAGCGGCTCGAGCTCGACGTCGTGCGTGTGCGGCCCCTCGTAGTTGCCCCAGCACACGTGCAGGCGCACGCGCTCGGCGGGCACGTTCGCGAGCGCGGCGTTGATCGCGTCGATCACCGTGTCGACGAAGCCGAGGAACGCGTCGAGCGGCTGATCGGCGAAAAGCGTGTGGCGTTCCATTGCCAGGTCCGGCGCGTCGATCTGCAGGAGGAAGCCGCGCCCGACGATCGCCTCGTACTCCACGCGCAGGGCGGCGGCGACGGCGCCGATGTACTCGGCGAGCGTCGCGTAGTGCTCGTTCTGCATCGCGCACGCGACGATGCCCGGCGACGGCGCGGTGACGAACGTCTCGGCGAAGCCGCGCGGCTGCGCGTCGAGCGCCGCCCGCAACGCCGAGCACTCGCGCTCGATCGCCTGCGCGCCGAGCGACGCGACCTGACCGATCGCCTTCGGCGCGCTCATCAGGCTCACGCTGTCGCGCGCGAACTGCGGGGCCTTCAGCGCCAGGAAGCCCGGCCACGCAGTCAGGTCGCGCATGAACGGGCGCTGCGACCGGCCGCCGAAGCCCGTCATGCGGTGCTGCACGTGGGTGAAGAAGCTCTCGCGCGCCTGCTCGCCGTCGTTGCCGACGTCGATCCCGACCTCGAGCTGCTTCGCGACACTCGCGCGTGTCGCTTCGCCCGCGAGCCCCGCGAGCTCGGCCGCGTCGATCGCCTCGCCACGGCTGCGCCGCACGTACAAGTCGGTGAGCGCCTTCGGCCGCGGCAGGCTGCCCGCGTGGGTGGTCAGGATGCGCGTCTCGCTCGACTTCATCGCGCGAGGGTACAACGGCGCGCGCGTCAGAGCGGCAGTCCGTCGGGCCGCCGGAACTCGAGTCCGCTCCAGTCGAGCAGCCAGGCGGCGAGCGTGGCGAAGCCGGTGCCCGCCTTTGCCGACACCGCCGCGACGCGCTCGAGCGGCAGCCCGAGCGCACTGGCGACCGCACGGCGCACCTTTTCGATCTCGCTCTTGCCGAGCTTGTCGCACTTGGTCAGCACCGCGCGCGCGTCGAGACCCTCGCCGAGCAGCCAGGTCACGAGCTCGCGCTCCTCGTCCTGCGCGCCGCGCCTCGCGTCGACCAGCACCAGCGCGCCTCGCAAGCACGCGCGCCCTCCGCCCAGGTACGAATCGACCAGCGGAGCGAACGCGCGCCGCTCTTCCTTGCTGATCGCCGCGTAGCCGTAGCCGGGCAGATCGACCAGATACACGCGCTTCTCGACCAGATAGAAGTGGACGCGCCGGGTACGCCCGGGCGTGTTGCTGGTGCGCGCGAGGCCCTTCCGGCCGACGAGCTTGTTGATCAGCGTCGACTTGCCGACGTTCGAGCGGCCGATGATGGCCACTTCCGGCAGGCCCGCGACCGGAAACAGGCTCCGGTCGGCGGCGTCGATCGCGAGATCAGCGTCCAAGCTGCAGCTCCGAGTTGCGTCCTCGATCACACGATTGACGCTCAGGAAGGCCGAAGGTAGCCTCGCAGCCCAACGCCGCACGGGGGTCCTCGAGTGAGCAAGGGCGTGCAGATCGCGCTCGCAGCGCTCTCGATCGGCGCGGGACTCGCGTTGGTGCTCACCTTGGGCTCCGCCGGCGAGGGTACGTTCCGGTACTACTCGGACGTCGATTCGTTCGTCGCTGCGCCGAGCGCCGAGGTCGCGAACCTGCCCGCGCGCGTGCACGGCTTCGTCGTGGCCGGCTCGATCGCGAAGAATCTCGAGGCCGGTCACGTCGATTTCCACGTCGCCGACCGCTCCGTCGACCAGCCTGGCGCGAAGGCGCTGCCGGTGCGCTTTCTCGGCATCGACGTTCCCGACCTGTTCAAGGACGGAGCCGAAGTGGTGGTCGAAGGCCATTTCGCTTCGGGCACGTTCCTGGCCGAGAAGGTGATGGCGAAGTGCCCGTCGAAGTACGAGGCGAAGCCGCCCGGCCAGAGCACCTGAGCGCACATGCTCGTCACCTTGCTCGTCGCGCTCGGGGGCCTGTCGCTGTACCTGTCCGTATTCTTTGCGATCTACGCCGGCGTGGTCGGAGTGCTCGCGGGACGGCGCCGAGACGCGGCGCTCACGAGCAGCGCGGAGCGCGGCGTGATCGCGGTCTTCGTGCTGCTCTCGCTCTCGATGCTGGGGCTCGAAGCCGCGCTGCTCGGTGACCGCTTCGACCTGGCGTTCGTCGCGCAGATCTCCACGCGCGAGCAGCCGTGGATGTTCAAGGTCGCACTCTGGGGCGGACAGGCCGGCTCGCTGTTGCTGTGGACGTGGATGCTCGGCCTGATGAGCTTTCTGGTCGTGCTGCAGAACCGGCGGCGAAACCGCTCGCTCATCCCATGGGTCGTCGCGGTGATGATGCTGAACGTGGTGTTCTTCGCGGCGCTGGTCGCGTTCGTGTCGAATCCGTTCGACGTGCTCCCGCCGGGCTCGGCGTGGTCGAGCGGTCAGGGCATGAACCCGCTCCTGCAGCACGTCGCGATGCTGATCCACCCGCCCATCCTGTACGTCGGCTTCATCGGCTTCTCGGTGCCGTTCGCCTTCGCGTCCGCGGCGCTGATCACCGGCGAGCTCGGCACGACCTGGTTCGAGACCACGCGGCGCTGGACGCTGACGGCGTGGTTCTTCCTCGGCATTGGCTTGATGCTCGGCGGCCGCTGGGCGTACGAGGTGCTGGGCTGGGGCGGCTACTGGGCCTGGGATCCGGTCGAGAACTCGTCGCTCATGCCCTGGCTCGCGGGCACCGCGTTCCTGCACTCGGTCATGATCCAAGAGAAGCGCGGCATGCTGAAGGTCTGGAACTTCGCGCTGATCGGCATGGCTTACACGCTGTGCGTGTTCGGCACGTTCCTGACCCGCAGCGGTGTCGTGCAGTCGGTGCACAGTTTCGCGAACGCCGGTTGGTTCGGGCAGCTCTTCCTCGGCTACGTGGCGGTGCTCGCGGTCGGCTACGCCGCGCTGCTCGTGCGGCGCGTGCCGGAGCTGCGCAGCCAGACGCGGCTCGACTCGATCGTCTCGCGCGAGGCGTCGTTCCTGCTCAACAACTACGCGTTCCTTGCGCTGCTCGCGATCGTCTTCTACGGCACGCTGTTTCCGGTCGTGTCCGAGGCGATCACGGGCGTGAAGATCCAGATCGGCCCGCCGTTCTTCCAGCGCTACGCGGGGCCCGTCGCGATCTTCCTGTTGTTCCTGACCGGTGTCGGGCCGCTGGTCGCGTGGCGGCGCGCGACCTGGGTGAACCTGCGCAAGAGCTTCCTGTGGCCGGCGGGCGCGGCGGTGATCGCGACCGTGTTGCTGCTGGCGTTCGGCATGCGCCGCTTCTACCCGATCGCGTTTCTCGCCATGTGCGCGTTCGTGACCGCGACGATCAGCGAGGAGTACGCGCGCGGCATCCGCGCGCGCATGAGACGCGGCGAGAGTCCCGCGGTCGCGTTCGTCGAACTGCTGCGCCGCAACCAGCGCCGCTACGGCGGCTATATCGTGCACCTCGCGGTGATCCTGATGTTCGTCGGCTTCGCGGGCGCGACCTTCAACCTCGAGGAGACCAAGCTGCTCGCGCCCGGCGAGCGCTGGACCCTCGCCGGCTACACCGTGGAGTACCGGCAGGTGCGGCCGGTCGATCACCCGCACTACGCGGGCGCGGTCGCGCGGCTCGCCCTGTACGACGACGGCAAGCCGGTCGGCATGCTGCTGCCGGAGAAGCGCATGTACTTCCAGCAGGAGCAGCCGACCACCATCCCCGCGGTGGCCTCGAACCTGACCGAGGACTTCTACGTGATCCTGGCCGGGCTCGAGCCCGACCAGCGCGCGGCGCTCAAGGTCTACATCAACCCGCTTGTGAACTGGATCTGGATCGGCGGCTTCGTGTTCGTGATCGGCAATACGCTGTTGCTGTGGCCGATGGGGGCGCGCGCGAAATCGGCTCGAGAGCGAACGCCTTGAGCGTTCGGCTCCGGTTCGCCGTCGCGCTCGTCGCGACGCTTCTCGGTGTCGTCACCGCGCAGGCGGGCACGATCGAGGGCCGCGTCCGCCACGCCTCGAAGCCCGAGGCCGTCGCGGGGCTGGTGGTGCAGGCGATCGGCATCGACGCCAGCGAGCAGACCATCCAGCGCGAGACGCGCGCGGATGCCGACGGTCGCTACCGCTTCGCCGACCTGCCGACGCCCGCGGCCTATCTGATCCGCGCGCGCTACGGCGAGCTCGCGTTCCCCGGCGGCAGCGCGGTGTTCCGGCCCGGCGAGCCGGAGCTGTCGCACACCGTCGACGTCGAGGTCTTCGACACGTCGGGCGACGCGAGCCGGCTCCACATCGCCTCGCTGCAGTGGGTGATCGCGCGCAGCGCGGGGGTCTGGCGCATCAACCAGAACGCCGTGATCTCGAATCCCGACCCGGCCGTGGTCGTGACGACTCCCGATGCGCCCCCGATGCTCCGGATCGCACTCGCGCCCGGCCACGGAGAGGTCGAGACCCTGTTCGGCCGGCTGCCCGACGGCGTGGTGATCCGCGATGGTGTCGCGGAGATTCGCGGGCCGGTCCTGCCCGGCAAGGACGGCTTCTCGCTCCAGCTCGCCTACGACCTGACGGCGCCGGACGCCGCGCTCGACACGACGATTGCGCTGCCCGACGCCGTGGACGAGCTCGGCGTGTACGTGCAGGACTTCGGCATCGACGTGGACGCCGGCCCGCTCCACCCCGCGCGGCCGACGCGCGAGAACGACGTGATCTACCAGTCGTTCATCGGCTTCGAGCTGCCCGCGGGCAGCGTGCTGCCGCTGCGCGTCACGGCGCTCGCGCCGCTGCCCGTCCTGCCGCAGGCCGTGCTCGGCATCGGTGCGGCGCTGCTCGCCGGTGCGCTGCTCTACTTCGTGGCCGGGCCGCTGGTGTTCGCGAGCCGCCGCGATGCGAGCGAGCGGTCGGCCGCTCCGGCCGAGGAGAGTCCCGCGAAGGCTGCGCTGGCGGCGGCGCTCTTCGATCTCGAACACGATTTCGAGACGGGCAAGCTCTCGCCCGACGATCGCGACCGGCTGCGCGACGACCTGCGCCGCGAGGCGCTCGGCGCGCTCGCGCGCGAGCGCGGGCAGCTCGAGAGCTCACCCGCGCCAGAGCCGAGCGCGCGCATCTGCGTGTGCGGCCGCGAAGCGCGAGCCGACGATCGCTTCTGCGCCGGCTGCGGGAAGGCGCTTTGAGCGCGGTCGAGCTGCGCGACCTGTGCAAGCACTACGGCCCGGTTCGCGCGCTTCGCGACGTCTCTCTCTCGGTCGAGAGCGGCGCGCTGGTCTGGCTGGCGGGCGCGAACGGCGCGGGTAAGAGCACGCTCCTGCGCGTGCTCGGCTCGCTCACCCGACCGACCCGCGGCAGCCTGTCGCTGTTCGGTGTCGACCCGTTCAGCTCGGCGGGCGCTTCGGTGCGCGGCCGCGTCGGCTTCCTCGGCCAGGACGCATCCCTCTACGCCGAGCTCTCGGTCGCCGAGAACCTGCGCTTCTGCGCGCGCCTGCGCGGCGTGGCCGAGCCGGAGCTACACCGGATCGCGTCGGAGCTCGAGCTCGGCCCCGTTCTGGAACAGCGCGTGCGCACGCTCTCGCAGGGTTACCGGCGCCGGGCGGGTCTGGCGCGCGCGCTGCTCGGCTCGCCGTCGCTGCTCTTGCTCGACGAGCCCTGGAACGGCCTCGACGCCGAGTCGGGCGAGCGGCTTACGCGGCTGCTCGTGCGCCTGCGCGACGCGGGCGCGGTGGTGCTCGTGGCCGCGCACGAGGCGAGCGGCCCCCTGCCCCGCTTCGACCGGCGGCTGCGCCTCGAGGGCGGACGCGTCGTCGCCGACGGAGCCGCCGCGTGAACGGTCTCGCCGTGACACGCGCGGTGTTCGCGAAAGATCTTCTGCTCGACTTCCGCACGCGCGACCGGCTCGGGCACATGGCCGTGTTCGCGCTGTTGGTGGTCTCGCTGCTCAGCATCGTCGTGCCCGCGTCGCCGACGGAGCGGTTGGCGTGGTCGCCCGCGCTGCTCTGGGTGGTGCTGTTGTTCACGTCGCTGCTCGGGCTCGCGCGCTCGTTCCAGTCCGAGACCGAAGGCGGCGCGCTCGCTTTGCTAGTGCAAGCGCCCGTCGACCGCGGCTGGGTATTCCTGGGCAAGGCGGGCGCGAACGCGCTGGCGCTGATCGGTGTCGAGCTTTGGACGGGAATCCTGTTCACCGTCTTCCTCGACGTGGACTGGACCCACGCCTGGCGCGAGGCACTCTGCGCCGGTCTGCTCGGCGCGCTCGGACTCGCATCGCTCGGCACGTTGCTCTCGGCCATGTCGGTGGCGGTGCGCTTCCGCGAATTCCTGCTGCCCGTGCTGCTCTTCCCGCTCGTGCTCCCGGTGCTCGTGCTCGCGTCGAGCATCACCGGCGCCGCGCTCGCCGAGCGTCCGGTGCCGACGTTGTGGTGGGGCGTTTTCGCACTCTACGATTGGGTCTTCCTGTCGCTCGGATACCTTGTCTTCGACTACGTGCTGGAGGACTGAGTCATGGTCTCGGCGCTCGTCATGCTCTCGGTCGTGCTCGCCGCGGCCTGGGTCGTCTGGCTCTCGCGCGACATCGACGCGCGCATCGGCGGCGCGCGCGGCGTGGGCGCGGGCGCGCTCGCTCTGCTCGCGCTGTGGCTCGGGCTGGTCGTGGGGTACGCGCCGATCGAGCAGGTGCAGGGAGTCGTCCAGAAGATTTTCTACGTGCACATCCCCGCGATCATTCCGACCTACCTCGGATTCCTGCTCACGGCGGTGGGTGGGGTCGGCTACCTGCGCACCCGGCGCGAGAGCTGGGACCAGCTCGCCGTCAGCGGCGCCGAGGTCGGCGTGGTGTTCTGCACGCTCATGCTCGTGGTCGGTCCGATCTGGGCGAAGCCGGTCTGGGGACACTGGTGGGTGTGGGACCTGCGGCTCACCTCGACGCTCGTGCTCTGGTTCATCTACGTCGCCTATCTGTTTCTGCGCGGACTGGCGTTCGGGAGCGACGCGGCCAAGACCTTCACCAGCGTCTACGGAATCGTGGGCACGGCCGCGATTCCGTTCGTGTACTTCGCGGTCGATCTCGCGCAGGGCAGCACCATGCACCCGTCGAATCCCGCGCGCGAAGGCCTGCCGCCCGCGATGGGGCAGACGGTCGGCGCCGGCATGATCGCGTTCATGGCGGTGTTCGCCTGGCTGATCGCGCGCCGCATGGAGCTGGCCGCGCTCGAGGCGCGCAGCCTGGAAGCGCAGGCGAAGGGAGGGGCGTAGTGGCGTACCTGGTCGCGGCCTACGTAGTCACGGCGGCGGTTCTGGTCGGCTACGCGCTGCGCATCCGCTCCGCACGCGCGGCGATTCTGCACAATACACAACAGCGCAGTTGACAAACGGTTGCCTGCTATAGATAAATCGCCGTGGGCCCAGGCCCCTGCGACCTCCGCACGAACCCTGCAGACGTAAAAGCGCGTAGCTCCCCCTCCACCCCTCTCACGTCCGGCCAGCACCCGAGATCGGTGCCGTTCGCGACAGATCGCGTCATCGCCGCCCGGCACCAGGGGAGCGGCCTTCCACTTCGCGGACACGACGGACACTCGAGACGCAGCGGCTCGGTGGGCTCGTAAGGGTGCAGCGAGGGAGCAGCTTCGAACGTCAAAGCCCACAGCGGATTGGCGAACGGAGCGAGGGGCGCCAGGTCTGGCATGGAAGTTGGAGAGACCAGGTGCAGAACGAAATCGACGGGGATCCATCACCGTGAACTGGCTTCGACGCTTTTACATCGGCTGGCGGCGCGGAACGACGCCGCCCAAGACGATGCCCGCTCGCGAAGCGGAAGCGACGGACTGGACACAGGCGTTGGCCCCTAGAGAGAGCGTCGAGACGGCGGGGCCCGAGGGCCTCGGGAGGGCGAGTCAGATGGCGCGCATGAAGCGTGGCGTGGGCTACTGCGAGAACACCGAGTGCGAGGACTACGCCAAGGGCGTGTTCCTGCTCAACCACGGTGACACGTTCTACTGCCCCCGCTGCCGCCAGCTCGGCAAGGTCGAGAAGGAGCGCGGTTTCTACACCGGCAACTCCGATATCTTCAAAGAGGTTCGCGTCGAGTACAACTTCGACCCGATCCACGGCATCTACCGCGAGATCGCGATCGTGCGCGACGAGAGCCTGTGGGGCCGCAACAACGTCTACACGCTGCAGTCGCCGCTGATCAAGACGGAGAAGCGCGCGCTCAAGGTCGCCGAGGCCATCCTCGCCAACCTGAACCGCTACCGCGGCCTGCTCTCGGGCGACGACATCCCGCGCACGACGGAGATCATCCTGTCGTTCGACGACGACTTCCCGGAGTTCTCGAAGAAGCTCACGCAGCTCTCGAAGGAATGGGAAGCGAGCGGCCTGCGCGAGATGAGCCCGCGCTAAAAAGGGCGCGAAGCCCGCGCGATGCGTTGGCCGGACGGCTTTGCGTGGGGCACGGGCGCGAGCTCGACCCAGTGCGAGGGCGCCGCACCCGCCTCGGACTGGTGGGACTGGGAACGCGCGGGGCGCGTGGCGGTGCACCCGCCTGGCGCAGCGGTCTCTCCGCTCGGCTAACGGGATCTGGGCGGACGGCCTCGGGCTCGTGCTCGACCGCCTGCACGCGGAGCTCCCGAACACGCCGCTGCTGGTCGCCGAGTACGGCGTGGGCACCGACGAAGACGCCGTGCGCGGATTCTTCCACTGGACGGCAGTCGACAACTACGAGTGGCTGCTCGGCTACGACGTCGCGTTCGGCCTGTTCGACCGCGAGCGCAAGCCGCGGCCGAGCGCGCGCGTGCTCGAGCGGGAAGCGCGCGCGCTTCGCTAGAGCAGGGGAAGCTGCCGTTCGCGCTCGTCGACGGCGAGCGGCCACCCGCGCAGTCGTTCGACGTAGTGCGCGGGCAGGCCGTGGTGTCGCGCGCCCGCGAGCAGGAGTCCCAGGTAGCGACGCGACGGCCTGCGTCCTTCCTTCCCGCGGCCTGAGTGATACGTGAATGCGGCGATCGTCGCTCCGTCGATCGCGCGCGCCCGCACGTCGATCCGGCGATAGAAGTCGCGCGTGATGCCCTCGGTCGAGTCGAGCCGGTCCGCCTCCGGATGCGTCAGC
>JANNLG010000251.1:0-18230 GCA_031396695.1 Deltaproteobacteria bacterium | reverse complement strand
ATGACCGGGAACGAGATCCGCAGGGCCTTCCTCGACTATTTCGCTGAACGAGGGCACACAGAGGTGGCGTCCGGATCGCTCGTGCCGCAGGGCGACGCGACGCTGATGTTCGCGAACGCGGGCATGGTGCAGTTCAAGCGCCTCTTCACCGGCGAGGAGCGGCGCGACTACGTGCGCGCGGTGACCTCGCAGAAGTGCATGCGCGTCTCCGGCAAACACAACGATCTCGAAGAGGTCGGCCGCTCGCCGAGTCACCAGACGCTGTTCGAGATGCTCGGCAACTTCTCGTTCGGCGACTACTTCAAGAAGGAAGCCATCGAGTACGGCTGGGACTTCCTGACGCGCGTGCTCGGGCTGGACCCGAACGACCTGGTGGTGTCGGTGCACGTCGACGACGACGAGGCCTACGCGCTCTGGCGCGACGGGATCGGCCTGGAGCCGCGGCGCATCTTCAAGCTCGGCGACAGCGAGAACTTCTGGCAGATGGGCGACACCGGACCGTGTGGGCCGTGCTCGGAGATCCACAAGATCACCGATCGCGCGATCTTCGAGCAGGGCGGGCCGCCCTCGGGTCCGGGCTTCGTCGAGATCTGGAACCTGGTCTTCATGCAGTTCGAGCAGGCCGCGGACGGCTCGCGCGTGCCGCTGCCCAAGCCCTCGATCGACACCGGCATGGGCCTCGAGCGGATCACGCGCGTGCTGCAGGGCGTGTCTAGCAACTACGACACCGATCTGTTTCGGCCGCTGATCCGTCACACCTCCGAGATCGCCGGCCGCGCCTACGGCGCGAACTCGGACAACGACGTCTCGATGCGCGTGGTCGCAGATCACGCGCGCGCCTGCACGTTTCTGATCGGCGACGGCGTTCTGCCCTCGAACGAGGGCCGCGGCTACGTGCTGCGTCGCGTGCTGCGGCGCGCCGCGCGCCACGGCGTGCTGCTCGGCATCGAGCGGCCGTTCCTGTGCGAGGTGGCGAACACGGTCATTGATGAGATGTCGGGCGCCTATCCGGATCTGGCGAAGCGCCGCGCGTTCGTGGTCGAGACCATCCGCCGCGAAGAAGAGCGCTTCGGCAAGACGCTCGGTCGCGGGCTCGCGCTGCTCGACGAGGCGATCGCGAACGCGAAGCGCGCGAAGGCCTCGCAGCTGTCGGGCGAAGTCGTATTCCGGCTCTACGACACGTTCGGTTTCCCGACCGACCTGACCGAGGACATCCTGCGCGGTCACGGGCTCGTCTACGACCGCGCCGGCTTCGACGCGCTCATGCGCGAGCAGGCGGAGCGCGCGCGCGCGGCGTGGAAGGGCACGGGCGTGGCCGCGCCCGCCGAGGTCTACAACGCAATCGCGGGCGAGCTGCGCACGGCGTTCACGGGCTACGACGCCACGCAGGGTCGCTCGCGCGTTCACGCGCTGCTGCGCGAGGGCGTGCGCGTGGACGAGGTTTCGGAGGGCGAGCGCGTCGAGGTGATCGTCGAGGCGACTCCGTTCTACGCCGAGAGTGGCGGGCAGGTCGGCGACACCGGCGTGATCGAGGGTGCGGAGGGCCGCATCGAGCTCGACGACGTGCAGAAGCCCGTCGACGGACTGATCGTGCACCAGGGACGCGTCGTGCTCGGGCGCGTGCGCGCGAACGAGACGGTGTCGCTCGCGGTCGATCCCGACGTGCGCGCCGCCACCGTGCGCAACCACTCGGGCACGCACCTGTTGCACTGGGCGCTGCGCGACGTGCTCGGTCCGCAGGTCACGCAGGCCGGGTCGCTGGTCGGCCCCGAGCGCTTGCGCTTCGACTTCACCCACGATCAGAGCCTCTCCGATGAGCAAGTGCGCGCGGTCGAGGATCGCGTGAACGAGCTGATCCTGCGCAATCTGCCCGGCAACGTGGCCGAGTCCACGTATCAGGAAGCGCTGCGCTCGGGTGCGATCGCGATCTTCGAAGAGAAATACGGCGACCGCGTGCGCGTGGTGAGCTTCGGTCCGTCGACGGAGCTGTGCGGCGGCACGCACGCGCACGCGACCGGCGACCTCGGCTCGTTCCGGATCGTCGCGCAGTCGGCGATCGGTGCAGGCGTGCGCCGGATCGAAGCGCAGACCGGCCGCGGAGTGCTCGAGCACGCGCGCCGCGAAGCGCGCACCCTGCGCGAGCTGTCGGATCTGTTGCGCGCGTCGCCGGCCGAGCTGCCGGCGCGCGTCGCCAAGCTGGTCGAGCAACAGCGCGAGCTCGAACGCGAGCTCGAGAAGACGCGCGCGCAGCTTCGCCGCGGCGGCAGCGGCGATCCGCTGCAGAGCGCGCGCGAAGTCGGCGGCGTGAAGGTGGTCGCGGCCGAGATCGACGGCGCCAATCCGAAGGAGCTGCGCCAGCTCGTCGACGAGCTGAAGCAGCGCATTGGCTCCGGCATCGTGCTGCTCGGCGTGCGCGACGAGGCCAAGGCCGCGCTCGCGCTCGGCGTCACCAAGGATCTGATCGGGCGCTTCTCGGCCGGCGATCTGGTGCGCGAGCTGGCCAAGGAAGTCGGCGGCACGGGCGGAGGCCGGCCCGACTTCGCGCAGGCCGGCGGACCCGAGGTCGAGAAACTTCCGGTCGCCTTCGAACGCCTGTTCGCGTTGATCGCCGCCAAGAACTAAGCGGAGCCCGGCGCGCCTCGCCTACGGGTGCGCGGTCGTCAGCCCGTCGAGCTCGGCCTGCGCGATCTCGCGCTCGTCTTCGGTCGGCTCGAGCTTCAGCGCGCGCTGCAGCACGTCCACCGCGCGCTCGTTCTGGCGCAAGCGGGCAAGGCAGACTCCCAGCCGCGTCATCGAGCGCGCGCGCGTGCTGTGACCCGGGTAGGTGGTGAGCGCCTGGTCGTAGCGGCGCGCGGCGGAGTGGAAGTCCTCCTGGTCGTAGTAGAAGTCGGCGATGTCGATGATCTGGTCCGCGAGCCGGTCCTCGCACTCGGACAAGCGCGTGCGCGCGTCACCCGTCATCTCCGAGCTCGGAAAGCGCTCGAGCAGCGCGCGAAACTGAGCCGCGGCCTCGCGCGTCGCCGCTTGATCCCGATCCGCTGCGCGCATCTGGTTGTACGAGCACAGCCCGTTGCGATACAGCGCGTACGCGACCTTGGGGTGATTCGGGTGCAGCTCGACGAAGTCGTGGTAGTAGCTCGACGCCTCGTCGTACTCCTCGCGGTCGAAGTGGATGTCGGCGATCGCGAGCTCCGAGAGCAGCGAGTACTCGCTGTACGGGTAGTTGTCGATCACTTCCTGAAACGACTCGATCGCCTTGGGATAGTCGACGTCGGTGAAGAACAGGAACACGCGCTGGCCTTCCAGGAGTTTCACACCCCGCTGGTAGTACGATTCGGCGGACGGCAGCTCCTCTTCGGGCGGCGCAGTTGCGCAAGCGCAAAGAAGGGCGATCGTCAGGACGGCGATTCCCCGCAGGGCTCGAGAAAGCGCCTCTGGCCGGCCCTCGCGGGTATCTCTAAGTGCGCGTTTTTTCACGGATTTTGCAAAGTAAGGGGCGAGCCGGGTGCTGTCAACGCAGCCACCGCGAAGCTCGCCCGAGAAGAGGACGCCCGATGTCGAACAAGAAGTCGATCCCCGATACCCGCATGGTCGAGCGCCAGAAGCGCCGCCAGGGCGTGAACATCACGGTGGTTCCCGAGCTCGCGAGCTTCGTCGATCTGGCCGCGAATGTCGCTGCGCCCACCGACGAGGAGCTCGAGAAGCTGCGTTCCGACCTGATCGCCGAGGGCGAAGTGCGCGACCGCCGGATCGAGCGTTTCGTGCGCGAGGGTCCGCTCAAGCCGATTCCGCGCGCGGTGGTCCCGGTCTCGGAGAACGACCTCTAGAGCCGGAGTCGGCGGCGTGATCAAGGAGCGCCTCGGCTCGGATCTGGACGCGGTCGTGTACCGCCTGTTCCCGTTCGTCCGCTCGCTCCCGTTCCACCCCGACACGCTGACTCTGACGGGCGCGGCGGTCTCGCTGTTCGCGGCCTGCGCCTTCGCGTACGACCGGCCGTTCACGGCGGGCCTGTTGCTGATGGTCGCCGGCTTCTTCGATCTGGTGGACGGGGTCGTCGCCCGCCAGCAGGGGGTGTCGTCCTCCGCGGGCGCGTTCTTCGATTCCTCCATCGATCGCCTGTCAGATCTCCTGATCTTCGGCGGAATCGCGGTCGGCCAGGCCCGTGCGGGCGATGCCACCGGCACGGCGCTGGTGATGTGGGCGCTGACCGCGTCGGTGATGACGAGCTACACGCGCGCCTCGGCCGAGAAGCGCTTGCACACGCTGAAGGTCGGCTTCGTCGAGCGCGGCGAGCGCTTCGGCGTGCTGATCCTGGGTGCGCTCACGAGCTTCGTAATGACGGCGGTGGTTCTGATCGCGATCGGCGCGACCATCACGTCGGTGCAGCGCCTGCTTGCGGGCCGGCGGCTCTTGAACGAGCTCGATACGACGGGCGTGGACCCCACGCGCGAGGAGGCTTCCAGTGGCGGGTGAGCAGGGCGGACCGCGCGGCTTCCAGATGGTTCAGGACGAGGGCGACGCGCCGCTTTCCGAGATGAGCTTCGCCACGCTCGTGCTGTCGCTGACGAGTTCGGCGCTCGTCCACCTGGGCGCCGCGCCGGAGCCCGGCTCGAGCACGCCGGGTGCGCCGAACCTGCCGCTCGCGCGCCACACGATCGACATCCTCGAGATCCTGAAGGCGAAGACGGGCGGGAACCTCGACCCCGCCGAAACGGCGCTGCTCGAACAGGTCCTGCACGACCTGCACATGCGGTTTCTGGCGGCAAAGCGGGGCTGAGCCGGTGATCGAGCGCCGCGCGCCGGCGAAGCTGAACCTGGGCCTCGAGATCCTGCGCCAGCGGGCGGATGGCTACCACGAGATCGAGACGATCTTCCTGCCGTTGCGGCTGGCCGATCGGCTCGAGTTCCGCCGCGCGCCCGCGGGCACCGGGATCCGGCTCACCATCGTCGGCGCGGAGCTGCCCGTCGATCGCGAGAACCTGATCGTCCGCGCCGCCGAACGCGCCTGCACCGCGCTCGGCGTAGTCGCGGACCTCGAAGTCGCGCTCGAGAAGCGCACCCCGATCGCGGCGGGTCTCGGCGGCGGCTCGTCGGACGCGGCGGCCACGCTGCTCGGACTCGAGACGCTGTTCGAACTGCGGCTCGGGAACGCCGCACGCGAGCGCATCGCCCTCGAGCTGGGCGCGGACGTCCCTTTCTTCTTGGATCCCAAGCCCGCGCTCGGTCGCGGCGTCGGCGAGCGGCTCGAGGCGCTTCCGGGCGTGCCCGAGATGTTCTGGGTGCTGGTGGCGTTCCCGTTCCCGATCTCGACGGCGGACGCCTACAAAGAGGCCAGCTCTGAATTGACGCTCCCGCGCCACCCGACTAGTATCGGCGCGCTTCTAGGGCCCGCCGGCCTGCTCGTTTCGCCTCGCAACGACCTCGAAGCGTCCGCTGTGCGACGCCATCCCGAGATCCGAACGGCGCAGCGAGCACTCGAGAACGCCGGCGCGCTCGCGACCGGCATGACCGGAAGCGGTCCGACGGTCTTCGGGCGTTTCGCGAACGAGCAAGCGGCGCGGCAGGCAGCCGAGCGAGTCGAGGTACCGGCGGGAGCGAGGACGATCGCAACGAGTTCGCCCGGCAGCGCCTCCGCCGAATCCAAAGAGGAATCGGGCTGGGGCGTAGCCAAGCGGTAAGGCAGCGGCCTTTGGAGCCGCGTATCGGAGGTTCGAATCCTCCCGCCCCAACCAATCAACGGCCACTTCGAGTAAGTGAGAGATCCGGCGATGACCAGCAACATCACGAAGATCTTCACCGGCAATGCGTGTCCGCAGCTCGCCGGAGCGATCTGCGAGCACTTGGATCTCGATCTCGGTCGGGTGGAGGTCGGCAACTTCGCCGACGGCGAGACGTCGGTCGACATCGGCGAGAACGTGCGCGGCATGGACGTGTTCGTGATCCAGTCCACCTGCGCGCCCGCCAACACGAACCTGATGGAGCTCTTGATCCTGCTCGACGCGCTGCGCCGCTCGTCGGTTCGGCGCGTCACCGCGGTGATCCCCTACTACGGCTACGCGCGCCAGGATCGCAAGGTGAAGCCGCGCACGCCGATCACCGCGAAGCTGGTCGCCGACCTGATCTCGACCGCCGGCGCCGAGCGCGTGCTCTGCCTCGACCTGCACGCCGGCCAGATCCAGGGCTTCTTCAACATCCCGGTCGACAACATCTACGCCATGCCCGTGCTGCTGCAGCAGATCCGCACGCTCGTGCCCGCGCGCGAGGAAGTCGTGGTGGTCTCGCCCGACGCGGGCGGCGTCGAGCGCGCGCGCGCGTTCGCCAAGCGTCTGGACGCGACGATCGCGATCGGCGACAAGCGCCGCGAGCGCAAGGACATCGCGGAGGTCACGCGCATCGTCGGCGAAGTCGACGGCAAGACCGCGGTGATCGTCGACGACATCGTCAGCACCGGCGGCTCGATCGCGCAGACCGCCGAAGCGCTGCGCGCTGCCGGCGCGAGCCGCGTGCTCGCCGCCATCACGCACCCGGTGCTGGCCGGCGAAGCGGTCAAGCGCATCGAGGAATCGTGCATCGAGCGCTTCATCACGACCGACACCATTCCGGTGCAGCAGGCCGTGCGCGACAGCGAGAAGTTCGTGATCACCACCGTCGCGCACCTGCTCGGCGAGGCGATCCGGCGCATCCACAATGAAGAGTCGGTTAGCTCGCTCTTCGTCTAGAGTCCGAGCGGAGGAAACGACATGGCGATCGAAAGGCTCGAGCTGCAGGTGAGTCTGCGCGACGGGCGCGGCAAGAGCGTGACGCGCAAGCTGCGCGCGCTCGGACAGGTTCCCGCGGTGATCTACGGCAGCGGCATTTCGCCCACTTCGATCACGGTCGAGAGCCTCGCACTCGCCAGGGTGCTGCGCGGTGGCGCGAACGCGCTGGTCGACTTGACGGGCGACAAGGCCGTCGAGGGCAAGCCCGTGCTGGTGAAGGAAATCCAGCGCGACCCGCTCTCGCGCAGGGTCGTGCACTGCGATCTCTACGCCGTGAACCTGAAGGCGCGCATCGATCTCGAGATCCCGCTGCACTTCGTGGGCATCCCGCGCGGCGTCGCGCTCGACGGCGGCGTGCTCGAGCCGCTGCTGCGCACGCTCGAAGTGTCGTGCATGCCGCTCTCGATTCCGGAGTCGATCGACGTCGACGTCTCGAACCTCGGCATCGGCGACGCGATCCACGTGCGCGATCTGATCCTGCCCGCCGACGTCGTCTGCAAGACCGAAGCGGACGTGACCGTCACGCACGTGGTGACTCCGAGGCTCGAGGAGGTCGCGGCACCGGTTGCGGCCGTCGAAGGCGCGCCGGCCGAAGGCGACGCTGCCGCCGCAGCCCCCGCCGCGGGCGCCGCGAAGGCCGAGGGCGGCTCGGGCGGGAAGTCCAAGGAGTAGCTCGAGGAGCGGGCTCCGATGCTGCTCTTCGTCGGGCTCGGGAATCCCGGGCCGCGCTACGCCGAGACGCCGCACAACGCCGGCTTCGTGGTCTGCGATCGCTTCGCCGCGCGGCACCGCTTCCCGGCGCCCGCCGAGAAGTACCAGGGCGTGTTCGCGAGAGGGAAGGTCGGCAGCCACGACGTGGGTCTGCTCAAGCCGCAGACCTTCATGAACCTGTCCGGCCAGTCCGTGGCCGCGGCGCTGCGCTACCTGCCCGTCGAGCCGACCGAGCTGGTGGTCGTTTTCGACGAGATGGACATCCCGAGCGGCAAGCTCCGCCTGCGCATCAAGGGCGGACACGGCGGCCACAACGGCCTGCGCTCGATCATCGAGGGGCTCGGCAGCTCCGACTTTCCGCGCATCCGCGTGGGCATCGGCCGACCGCCGGCCGGCCGCGAGGCGACCGGCCACCTGCTCTCGAAGGTCCACGCAGACGAGCGCGAGCGCTACTCGGCCACGATCGAGCTCGCCGTCGACGCGCTCGACATGATCGTCGACCAGGGCTTCGAGGCGGCCATGAACCGCTACAACGGTCTGCCCGCGGTCGGCCCGGCTAGCTGATCGCGAACGCCTCGCCGAAGCGCTTGCGAAGCTGCGCCTTGGGGACGCTCTCCTTGTTCGTCGCGATCATCCAGCGGTGTCCGAACGGGTCGCGGATGGTGCCGGTGCGGTCGCCGTAGGGCATGTCCTCGATCGCGCGCAGCAGCGTCGCACCGGCAGTCACGGCCTTGGCGACGAACGCGTCCACGTCGCGCACGTACACGTGGATCATCACGGGCGTTCCACCGACGGTGGTGGGGGAGAAGACCCCGCCGTCCACCCACTCGTCCGAGATCATGATCGGCTGGCCCGAGACCAGGATCTCGGAGTGTCCGACGGAGCCGTCCGGCGCGGTCATCCGCAGGCGTTCCTTGGCGCCGAAGCCGGTCTTGTAGAAGTCGAGCGCGGCGGCTGCGCCCTTGCAACACAGGTACGGCGTGACCGCGACCTGCGGGGTGAGCTTGGCCTTCGCCTTGGGCTTGGTCTTCGCCCTGGGCCGGGCCTTGGCGCTCTTGGCCTTCACGACCGACTTCTTGACTCTCTTCGCCGCTCGCTTGGTCGCCATTCTTCCTCCGCAGGTTGCTTCGCGATCCTATCCCTCGAAGCGACCCGCGGGAAGTGCGCTGGCAACTGCGCGCGGCCCGGTCTAGACTGCGCCCGCCGAACGGCACCTTCCTTGGTCCCGGTTTTTCCGGGGCCCGAATCCACGAGGAGAGGACGTGCGAGAGTACGAGTTCGTCTACGTGATCCAGCCCGACGCTACGCCAGAGCGCGAGGCCGAGATCCACCAGCGCATCGATCAGGTCGTCGCCGACCAGAGCGGTCGTTTTCTGCTTCGCGACGACTGGGGCAAGCGCCGGCTCGCCTACGAGATCAAGAAGTTCCAGAAGGGCCACTACTTCCAGGTGAACTTCCTGGGCAGCGGCAAGGAGATCGGCGAGATCGAGCGCCTGATGCGGATCGACGCCGACATCCTCCGCTACTTGTCGGTGCTCGCCAACGAAGCGGTCACCGACGTCGAGACGCGCGTGGTCGAGGCGGCCAAGCAGGCGGCCGAGCAGGCGCAGCGGCGGGCGGAACGCGAGGCGGAGCGCGCGGCGCGCGAGGAGCGCGAGAAGGAGCGCGAGCGCGGCCTGCCGGGGGGTGACGACGACGACGAGGAGCCGCGCTTCCGGGCCGACGACGAGGACGAGGAGTAGTCATGGTCGACGTCATTGCCAAGAGGCCCGCAAAGAAGCGCCGCCGCGCCGGCCGAAAGATGTTCTCGCGTCACAAGGTGTGTCGGTTCTGCGCGGACAAAGAGATCGACATCGACTACAAGGACGCGAAGACGATCCGCATCTTCCTGACCGAGCGCTGCAAGATCATCCCGCGCCGGATCAGCGGAAATTGCGCCCGTCACCAGCGCCGGCTGACCACGGCGATCAAGCGCGCGCGACATCTCGCGCTCGTGCCGTACACGACAGCGCACGTCTAAGGAGACCGCGATGGCGACGATCGAGCTGATTCTCACCGAGGACATCCACCGGCTGGGCAACGCCGGCGACGTCGTGCGCGTGAAGGCCGGGTTCGGCCGCAACTACCTGCTGCCGCAAGGGAAGGCGATGCTCGCCACGGCCGGGCGCGTGAAGCAGGTCGAGCACCAGCGGCGCGTGATCGACGAGCTGCAGAAGAAGGCGATCTCCGGCTTCCAGGATCTGGCGCGGCGCGTGCTCGCGGTCGAGATGACCTTCGAGATGCAGGCGAGCCCCGAGGGTAAGCTGTTCGGCTCGGTCACCAACGCGGATATCGCCGCGCGGCTGGCCGCGGGCGGTGTCGAGATCGAGCGTCGCAAGATCGTGATCGCCGAGCCGATCAAGACCATCGGTGAGCATCCGGTCAGCGTCCGGCTCCACCGCGAGGTGCAGACGCCGATCGTCGTGAAGGTGGTCGCCAGCGGCGCGCCCGCCGAAGCCGCGGAGGCCGAGCCCGAGGGCATGGAGACCGAAGAGCGGCGCGATTTCGACGACGAGCGCTGATCTGCTCGTGTAGTATCAAGCACCACCGTAACGACGACGTTCGGCGAGCTCGGAGGGGGGCCACTTGCCGAGAACCGTAGATGCGCTGCGCGCGATTCCGACCGATCACGAGGCCGAGCGGGCCGTGCTCGGCGCGATCCTGCTCGACCCCGACGCGCTGTTCAAGGTCGCGGACCGGCTCGAGCCCGCGTCCTTCGATCTGCCTCGACACCGAATCGTGTACGAAGCGCTGCGCGAGCTGTCCGAGAAGCAGCAGGGGCTGACGCTGATCACGCTGCGCTCGGCGCTCGAGGAGCGCGGCCTGCTGGAACAGGCGGGCGGCGCGGGCTTCCTGTCGCAGCTCGCCGACGCGGTGCCGACCGCGGCGCACGTCGAGCACCACGCCGAGATCGTGCACCAGAAGGCGACCGCGCGCGCGCTGATCCGCACCTGCGAGCGCATCGCCACGCGCGGCTACGAGGCGCAGGAGTCCGTCTTTCAGCTGCTCGAGGACGCCGAGCGCGAAGTGCTCTCGATCGCGGTGCACGGCGCGCACGCGGGCTTCACCTCCATGAAGGAGGAGATGCAGAGCACGTTCGAGTACATCGAGCGCGTGCAGTCGGGCCAGATCGTCGGCGTTCGCACGGGCTTCGAGGACTTCGACGCGCTGACCGGCGGCTTGAACGGCGGCGACCTCGCCATCCTGGCCGCGCGCCCGAGCGTGGGCAAGACGGCGATGGCGCTCCACTTCGCGCGCAACCACGCGGTCGACTACAACGGCTGCGTCGCGTTCTTCTCGCTGGAAATGACCAAGCGCGAGCTGGTGCTGCGACTCCTGCTCGGCGAGGCGCAGGTCGACAACAGCCGCTTCCGAAACGGCGTGCTCTCCGACAAGGACTGGCGTCGACTCACGCAGGCCGCGAGCGTGCTCGAGAACGCGCGCATCCTGTTCGACGACAGCATGGCGGTCACCGTCGGCGATCTGTCCGCGAAGGCGCGCCGGCTCGACCGCGACCAGAAGCTGTCGCTCGTGGTGATCGACTACATCCAGCTCATCTCCGGACGCGGGACCGGAGAGCGACGCGAGCAGCAGGTGGCCGACATCAGCCGCTCGCTCAAGCTGCTCGCCAAGGATCTCGACATCCCGATCATCGCGCTCTCGCAGCTGAACCGCGGCCCGGAGAACCGACCCGACAAGCGGCCGCAGCTGGCGGATCTGCGCGAGTCGGGCGCGATCGAGCAGGACGCCGATCTGGTCATGTTCGTGTACCGCGACGAGGTCTACGACCCGGAGAGCCCGGACGTGGGCAAAGCCGAGCTGATCATCTCGAAGCAGCGCAACGGACCCACCGGCACCGTGAAGTTCTTCTTCGACAAGGAGCACGGGCGCTTCCGCAGCCTGTCGAACCGCACCGACGCGCCGCCGCCGGAAGCCGGCTTCGACGCGGGACCGCGCGACGCGTGGGGACCGCCGGCCGGTGGCGGAGACGTGGAGCCGCCGTTCTGACGCGTCGCAGCGCGGCCCCGCCGCTGCGCAAACCCCGGGCGTTGCGCCCCGGCGACGCGATCGGTGTCTGCGCTCCATCCGGACCGGTGATGCCCGCGGTGCTCGACGCATGCCTCGACTGGCTCTCCGCGCAGGGACACCCGCTCGTGCTTGGAAAGCACCTGCGCGCGCGCGCGGGCTACCTGGCCGGCGGCGACGACGAGCGGCTCTCGGATCTGCTCGCGCTCGTGCGCGATCCGAGCGTCGCCGTGATCCTGTGCGCGCGCGGCGGCTACGGCGTCGGCCGCATCCTGCGCGACCTGCCGGCGGCGGAGCTGCGCGACGCGCGCAAGCTCGTGGTCGGCTACAGCGACGCGACGCTCTTGCTCTCGTTCCTGCACACCCGCGCGGGCCTCACTTCGCTGCACGGTCCGATGCTCGAGCGCGAGGACATCACGCCCGCGGCGCGCGCGCGTCAGCTCGCGCTGATGCGCGGCGAACCGGCGGGCCTGGCGTCGCTCGCGGGCCGGACGGTTCGCGCGGGAATCGTCGAGGCGCCGCTCGTCGGCGGAAACCTGAAGCTCGTGCAGGCCAGCATCGGCACACCTTGGCAGGTCGACGCGCGCGGCGCGATCCTGTTCCTCGAAGAAGTTTCGGAGGCGCCCTATGCGCTCGATCGCGCGCTCGTTCACCTGCGCGAGGCGGGCCTGCTCGAGGGCGTGCGCGGCATCGCGCTCGGTCAGCTCGTGCGATGCGAGTCCGAGCGTTACCCTGGCGCGTCGGCAGGTGAGGCCGTTCGAGAAGTGTTGGGGAGTGCCGTCGACGGGCCGATCGTCGAGGATCTTCCGTTCGGGCACGTCGCCGACAACCACTCGCTCGGCGTGGGTGTGCGCGCGCGGTTGGATGGAGCGCGAGGCGAGCTGATGCTCCTGGAAGCGGTGGTGGAGGTCGATTCGTGAAGCTCGCCGAAGTGAATCGGCGGCTCGGCAAGGTCGAGCGCGCGATCGAGAAGGCGATCGAAGCCGGCGAGCTTCCGGGCGCGGTCGTGATGGCGCGCATGGGCGAGTCGCTCGCCTACACGCGCGCGTGCGGCGCCGCCACGCTCGTGCCCGAGCGCATCGAGGTGCGCGAGAACACGATCTACGACCTGGCCTCGATCACCAAGGTGATGGCGACCACCGCTTCGCTGATGCTGCTCGTGGCCGACGGGCGCATCGAGCTCGACGCGCCGGTCGCCACCTATCTCTCCGCTTTCGCCGAACGCGGCAAGGAGAAGATCAGCGTCCGCCACCTGCTCACGCACAGCTCGGGGCTACGGCCTTGGCGCGCGTACCACGCGGATCTGGCCGAGCGCGATCGGCGCCGCGGCGAGAGCGTGGTCGGCAGCGCGGCCGGCAAGGCCGAGGTCACCAACCGCGTGCTGCGCAGCGCGCCCGTGCACGAGCCGGGCGAGGCGTCGGTGTACGGCGATCTCGATTTCATTGCGCTCGGCGCGCTGGTCGAAGCGGTGTCCGGCGAGGAGCTCGACGTGTTCTGCGCCCGGCGCGTCTTCCAGCCGCTGGGTCTGGTCGACACGGGCTTCAATCGCCTGCCCTACAAGGGCGAGCGCGCCCGCTACGCCGCCACCGAACAGTGTAGCTGGCGCGAGCGCGTGCTGTGGGGCGAAGTGCACGACCCGAACGCCTGGGCGATGGGCGGAGTCGCGGGCCACGCCGGTCTGTTCTCGACCGCAGGCGAAGTGCTGCGCTTCGGGCAGGAGATGCTCGCCGCCGATCGCGGCGAGAGCGCGATCTTCCCAGCCGAAGTCGCGCGCGAGTTCTTTCGCCGCCAGGAGATCGCGCCCCCACCCGCGGGCCATCGGCCCGGGGGTCCGATGACGGGCGACTGGGCGCTGGGCTGGGACACGCCGACGCCCGGACAGTCGACCTCGGGTGAGCACTTCGCGAAGCGCTCGATCGGCCACACCGGTTTCACCGGCACGAGTCTCTGGATCGATCTCGAGCGCGGGATGGTCGTGGTGTTCCTGTCCAATCGCATCCACCTGGTCGCGAAGCGAAGCAAGTTCGAGCTGCGCCCGCTGGTGCACGACCTGATCTGGGAGGCGTTTCTTGCGGCCTGAGATTCCGCCGATCGAGAGCGTTCGGCACGTGCATCTGGTGGCGATCTGCGGCACCGCCATGGGCTCGCTCGCCTGCATGCTGGCCAACCGCGGCTTCGTGGTGACGGGCAGCGACACCGACGCGTACCCGCCGATGAGCGACCAGCTCGCGGCGGCGGGCATCGAGGTGCAGAAGGGCTTCGCCCCCGAACACGTGCTCGCGCCGCGACCGGACTTGGTCGTGATCGGGAACGCCGTGCGGCGCGAGAATCCGGAAGCGCGCGCGGCGATCGACGGCGGCCTGCCCTACGTGTCGTTCTGCGACGCGATCCACCACTTCTTCCTGCGCGGCAAGCACAGCGTGGTAATCACCGGCACGCACGGCAAGACCACCACCACGAGCATCGTGGCCTGGATGCTCACGCACGCGGGCCGCGATCCGTCGGCGCTGATCGGGGGCGTGTTCGCGAACTTCTCGGGCAGCTTCCGACTCGGTCAGGGTCCGCACTTCGTGATCGAGGGCGACGAGTACGACACCGCGTTCTTCGACAAGACGCCGAAGTTCCTGCACTACGACGCGCGCACCCTGCTCGTGACCTCGGTCGAATTCGACCACGCCGACATCTACAGCTCGCTCGAGCAGATCCAGGACGCGTTCCGCAAGGTCGTCGCGGCGGTTCCCGCCGACGGCGTGATCATCGCCGCGAGCGACGCCGACACGGTGCGCGACGTGCTGGGGTCGGCCGTGGCGCGCGTCGAGAGCTACGGTTTCCGCGACGGTGCGGTCTGGCGCGTGTCCGACGTCGCGTTCGATCCCGAGGGCACGCAGTTCACGGTCTGGCGCCGCGACGAGCGCGTCGCGCGCGTACGCATGCCGATGCACGGCCGGCACAACGTCGAGAACGTGCTCGGCGCGATCGCGGTGTGCGCGAGCCTGGGGCTGGAGCCCGAAGCCGCCGCGCGCGCGATGGCCGAGTTTCATGGCGTGAAGCGGCGCCAGGAGCTGCGCGGTGAAGCCGGCGGCATGGCGGTGATCGACGACTTCGCTCACCACCCGACGGCCGTGCGAGAGACGATCGCGGCGATCCGCACGCGCTATCCCGACCGCAAGCTGTGGGCGATCTTCGAGCCGCGCAGCAACACCAGTCGGCGCCGCTTCTTCGAGAACGAGTTCGCCGACGCGCTCGCGACCGCCGACGAGGTGATCCTCGCCGGTGTATTCCGCTCGGACGCGCTCGCCGAAGACGAGCGGATGCGCCCCGAGAAAGTGATCGAGCGCATCCGCGCGGCCGGCAAGAAGGCGAGCTACCTGGCCGAGGTCGACGAGATCATCGAGCACCTGGCTCGCAATCGCACCGGCCGCGACGTCGCGCTGGTGATGTCGAACGGCGGCTTCGGCGGAATCTGGGACCGCCTGCTCGCCCGACTCGGACAGGGCTGACGGGGACTACTCGGGCAGCGTGTCGCCCGAGCCGCCGAAGTCCTTCGGGAAGTCCTTGAACTTCGGCAAGCCGTCGCGCACCTGCAGCACTTTCTCGCCATAGTGCACGTGCAGCGCGGGCTTGTAGGCCAGACCCTGAATGGTGCCCGCGGGCACGTCGACCATTCCGATGGCGGGGTGATTCACGAGCACGGGCGCTCCGCACTTCGTGCAGAACTGGCGGTGGCTCGCCTCCGTCTTCTTGATCATGCCGAGCTGGTCGGCGCCCTTCGTCACCTTCACGCTCGCGGCGGGCCAGAGCGTCGCCGCGTGGATCGGCGCTCCGAGCCAACCGCGACATGAGGCGCAGTGACAGTAGGCCTGGACCGCCGGCTCACCGCTGAGCTCCACCGCGACCGCGCCGCAAAAACATCCGCTGCTGCGTTTCTGATCCGCCATCGAATTTCCTCCGTTTCGGCATACTGGCAGATTCGCCCCCACGCGTCGCTCGGCTACCATCCGCGCCATGCAAGCCAACGAGCTCCGGCGCGGAATGAACGTGCTGATCGACGGGCGTCCGTTCCGCGTACTCGAATCTGAGATCCGCTCGCCCGGCAAAGGGCGCGCGTTCATCCAGGTGAAGCTGCGCAGCATCCTCGACGGCACGCAGCGCGAGATCAAGTTCTCGACCGCCGATCAGGTCGAAGAGGCCGCGATCGAGAGCCGCGAGATGGACTACCTGTACTCCGAGCCCGGCGGCGCGATCTTCATGGACACCGAGAGCTATGAGCAGATGACGATCGCCGACGACGTGCTTGGCGAAGCCAAGCCGTGGCTCGCCGAGGGCATGAAGGCCAGCGTCGAGACGCTCGACGGTGTGCCGATCGGAGTCACGCTGCCCAAGTCGGTCGAGGTCACGGTGCGCGAAGCCGAAGCGACCATGAAGGGACAGACCGCGGCCAAGTCGAGCAAGCCGGCCGTGCTCGAGAACGGCGTCTCGATCCAGGTGCCGGCCTTCGTTGAGTCGGGCCAGCGCATCCGCGTCGATCCGACCGAGAAGCGCTACATCGAACGCGTGAAGTAGAGCCGGTGCGCGCCGCGCTCCTCTGCCTGATATGCACCGCTGCCTGCGCGAGTCCCGCGGGCTGGCTCTCGAACTACGGGCTGCCGTACTCGGAGCCGACCACCTGGCCGTACTGCGTGACGGAAGTCGCGCAGCACTGGATCTCGTATCCGGCGCAGAGGAAGCGCCGCGTCGATCTGGTGTGCGGACCGAAGGCGTCTTCGCTCGAGCGCGGACTCGAGCTGCTCGGCGCGTACTCGTTCGATCGCGGGAGCGCTGCGCAGAGCGGCCGCGTGCGCATCGTGTTCAGCGCGCAGACGCGGCTGCCCGACGTCGGCGCAGCACCCGAGCGCGGAGATCTGGCTGCGTTCGAAGCCGCGCGACTCGGCGATCTGCTGCGCAACCCCGCCATGACCGCGACCTATGTGCCCTGGCAGACGAGCCGAGCGGTCGAGGTCGCGAGCCGCTCCGAGTCCGTGGTCGTGCGCGAGCGGCGCTGGCAACACGTGCTCGTGTCGACGCACGACGAGCCTGCGAACGTCTGGGTCGAGGACTACATCACGGCGCTCGACGAATCGGTCGTGCTGGTGCTGCGCGCGCGCTACGCGCTGGACGTGCCGAGCGTGCCCGAGAAGCTCGAGAAACGGCGCGCGCTCACGCGCTCGATCCTCGAGGGCATCGACGTGGTCGCGCTGCGCTGACGCGCTATTTCGCGGCGGCCAGCGCGGGCGGCTGCCAGGTGCCGCTGCCGGCCGGCAGGATCGACGGCGGCGTCTCCCTCGGCCAGTACAGACGCATCACCAGATAGATCGGCCCGTTCGGCGCCGGCAGCCAGTTCGATGTCAGCGCCTGGGCGGGCGCCTTGTTCTGGATGTAGAGCGTGACCGAGCCGTCGGCGTTCTTCTTCATCTTCGGCAACAGGCTTGAGTTGATCAGGTAGCGGTTGATCGGATTCTTGATCAGCAGCTGCGTCTTGCCGTCGTACATCGTGACGGACCAGAACGCATTCACCGGCGGCAGCGCGTCGGCGGGGAACGTGAGCGTGTAGGAGTGCTTGCTGCCGTCGAGCAGCGTGCCCTCGCCGTCGTGCGTCGTCATCGGGTACATCGCTTCGACGGCGTCGTTGCCGAAGACGCCGGCGAGCGCCGCCCCCGCGCGCAGCAGGGTGTTTCCATTGTAGAAGGCGCGGTCGCCGAAGGCGGAGCCCACGTGCCAGCCGTTCACGAGCGTGCCGATCTCGTCCTTCTGGCGCGTGATCTTCGCGAAGCCGTCCTTCGCGCCGAGTCCGATCTCGAGCTTCTGCGCGATCGAGAGACTCGTCCACGCGAACGACTTGCCGGGTCCGATTCCGATCGACGCGAAGCGCGCGCGCAGCGCGGTCTCTGCCGGAACCTCGGGGCAGAACTGCAGCAGGAAGTCGAGGTAGGCGGGGAAATCGGTCTTGAACGCGTCCTCTGTGAACGCGGGCCAGTCGATCGGCGGAGACGCCGGCGGGGCGGGCTGTTTCGCGTGCTTCGAGAGCGTCGCCACCTCGTAGCCCGCCTGGACTTTCTTCACGTTCGCGATGTCGTTCGGGCCGAACAGCTGCGTGCGGAAGATGATCAGACCGAACTGAGTCTCGCTCCGGAAGACTTTCTTGATGCCAGCGGGCGCTTCGCCCTTCCAGTCCGGTCCGGCCACCAGGTAGCAGCCCGCGTCGCTGCCCGTCGCGCGGCTGCCGATGTAGCCGTAGTTGAACGTGTACATGTCGACGAGCTGCACCGAGTAGTAACGAGCCTCGTCGACCTTCGGCACGCACAGCACGATCGGCTCCGCGCGCAGATCCGCCTGTAGCAGCGAGTACGGAGTGTCGCTGTTCGGCGTGACGATCGCGGTGTCCTTGTAGGTGGAGACGTGCGAGTCGTTCCAAATCGTGTTGAACGGCGCTTTGTACTGCGAAGACGTCTTGTCGACGTTGAACTGGTAGAGCGCCTTGTAGGCGGCGATCATCGGGAAGGCATAGATGTACGCCTCTTTCGCGATGGCGCGCGTTTCGGCCAGGCCCGGCGCGGGCACGCCGCGGGCCTCGTTCTGCTTCGCGGCCTGGGCGACGGTGTCGTCCTTGCCGCCGCAGCCGGCGAGCAGGGCCATGGCCATGGTGCAGGAGACGGCATG
>JANNLG010000249.1:0-29730 GCA_031396695.1 Deltaproteobacteria bacterium | reverse complement strand
GCCGATCCCGAGCAGCGCCTGCGCGACCTGGCGCGCGACGGCGTCGACGCCGAGGTGATCTTTCCGAACAAGGGCCTCTCGATGTGGGCGACGCCCGACCCGGTGTTCGCGAACGCGATGTGCCGCGTCTACAACGAGTGGGCGTGGGAGACCTTCGCGAAGTACAACCACGCGCTCTCGCCGATCGCGTGCGTGGCGACGGGCGACCTCGACGGCGCGATCGCGGAGATCGAGCGCTGCGCGGCGCTCGGCTTCCGCGGCTTCACGTTGCCGTGCAAGCCCGACTGGGGCCCGCACGACGCCGACTGCCACAACTACAACTTCGCCGAGTTCGACCGGCTCTGGGCGTGCGTGCAGGCGACCGGCAAGCCGATCACCTTCCACGTCTCGACCGGGCGCGACCCGCGCGCCGCGCGCGGCGAGGGCGGAGCGGTGATCAACTACGTCGCGCACTCGCTCGCGCCGACCATCGAGCCGGTCGTGAACCTGTGCGCGTCGGGAGTGCTCGAGCGCTTCCCCGGCGTCCGCTTCGCGACCATCGAGGCGGGCATCGGCTGGGTGGCCTGGGCGCTCACCGCCATGGACGAGGGCTATCGCAAGCACCACATGTGGGCGTTCCCGAAGCTGCGCGAGCTGCCGAGCGAGTATTTCCGCCGACACGGATTTGCGTCGTTCCAGGAAGACGCGCCCGGCCTCGACCTGGTCGAGAAGTGGGGCCTCGAGGACTGCTTCATGTGGGCCAACGACTACCCTCACCACGAAGGCACCTGGCCGCACTCGCCCGAAGCGATCGAGCGCACCATGGGCGGACTCAGCGATCACCAGCGCGCGAAGATCCTCGGCCTGAACGCGGCAAAGCTGTTCGGGTTCGAGGTTCCGAGCGGCGCGAGCTAGCCCGCCGCCAGGTGGCGCTCCAACGGGGTTCGAGAGCGAGAACGCGAGCGTCGAGCCTGGCTCTCGCGCTCGCGGCGACGCTCTGCGCTTGTGGCGAGGCCGCGGCCCCGGTCGCGGCGGCTGCACCCGGTGACGAAGTCGCGCTCGCGGACGGCGTGCGGCGGCTCGATCTGCGCTTCCCGTGCAGCGACACGGACTGCGCCGGCTGGCTGTTCCTGCCCGCGAACGCAGAACGCGCGCCGGTCGTGGTGATGGCGCACGGCTTCGCCGGCACGCGCGACGTGGGCCTGCCGCTTTTCGCCGAGCGCTTCGCGCGCGCGGGACTCGCCGCGTTCGTGTTCGACTACCGCGGCTTCGGCGCGAGCGGCGGCTCGTCGCGACAGCTCGTCGATCCCTGGCACCAGCTCGAGGACTGGCGCTCAGCGCTGCGCTTCGCGCGCGGCCTCGCGGACGCCGATGGCGAGCGGGTCGCCCTGTTCGGCAGCTCGCTCGGCGCTGGCCACGCGCTGATCACGGCGGCCGAGGACGGCAACGTGCGCGCGGTGGTCGCGCAGGCGCCGCTGCTCGACAGCTCCGCCGAGGGCGAATCGACCTTCTACGGTGTCGGCTGGCTCGTGCGCCTGCTGTTCACCGGCTGGGCGGACCTCGCGCGCTCGGGCCTCGGCGGCGAGCCGATCCTGATCCCTTCGATCGCGCCGAGCGACGGCTTCGGCATGATCGTCGACGACGGTGCGTTCGCCGCCTTCGAGAAGCTGGTCCCGCCCGGCTCTACCTATCGCAACGCCGTGGTCGCGCACTCCGTGTTCACGTTCGACGACTACGACCCGGCGCCGAGCGCCGAAGAGATCCGCGTGCCGATCCTGCTGGTCGCGTCGCGCGCCGATCGCTTCGTGCCGTACGCGGCGGTCGAGGCCTACGCCTCGCGCGCGTCCGCCGCGCGGATCGAGACGATCGAGGGCGATCACTTCGAGATCTACGCGCCGCCGCTCGCGGACAGAATCGCCGACCTAGAGGCCGCGTTCCTGGTCGAGCAGCTCGAGCAGCGTCAGTAGGTCGAACTCGAGCTCCGCGACGCGACGGCCCGAGGCGGCCATCACGATCGAGGGCACCGATCCGTCCATGTGGCCGATCGCCTGGCGCGCGAGCCCGGCGCCCCAGCGCAGCGTGCCGAGCACCTTCCACCAGTGGAACGAGCGCGCGTCGAAGCGGCCGCCGGCGGCTTCGTAGGCGTCGACGAGCACCGCGCGATCCGCGAAGCCGCCCACCTCGAGCGCGTCCTGACCGAAGCGCCAGGTGCGCAGACAGATCCAGGCGAGATCTTCGATCGGGTCACCGAGATGTGTACCCTCCCAATCGAGCACCGCGCGCAGGCCCGTCGCGTCGACGATGATGTTGCCGTTGCGCAGGTCGCCGTGCACGATCGTGAGCCGGCGCGGCACGTCGCTCGCGTGCCGTTCGAGCCAGCGCAAGCCGAGCGCGAGCGCGGGCGCCGGCTGCCAGAGCGTGTCGATCTGCACGCGCATCGCTTCGAGCGCGCGCTCGACCGCGCTCGCGCCGTCGGGCCGCGTGAGCCCCGCAGGCGCGCGCTCGACGGGCACCGCGTGCAGGCGCGCGAAGGCGTCGCCGAGCTGTGCTGCGAGCCGCGCGCCGATCCCTTCGCGCTCGACCAGGCGCAGCACGCGCCGCGGCACGGTCTCGCCCGCGACGCGGGTCGAGACGAAGAACGGCCCGCCCACGTAGCGCTCGTCGGTGCACACCCAGTGCACGTGCGGCACCGGAACTTTGGCTTCCTCCGCTACTCGCAGCGCGCCGGCTTCGGTCTCGGTCGGCATCAACAGGATCGCTGCCGACGGCGTGATCGACGCCACCAGCTCGAGCCGCTCATCGTTCGAGACCGCGTCGAACAGCACGTTGCGCCGCCGCGCGCCCGCCGACGCTTCGGACAGGTTCTCGATCGAGACCGCGCGGCCGAACCGCTCGCCGAGATACTCGGCGAGTCCTTCATCGACGGGGCGGGTCACGCGTCGACGCCGGAGTCGTAGCGCTCGTAGCCGGGTCGTGCGATCGCGAGCTTCGCGCGCGCGATCTCGTGAAGCGCCGCGAGCGCGCGCTTTTCGAAGTCGCGATCCACGTCGCCCGAGCGCAGCCGCGCCACCAGCCGTGTGTTCAGCGCGAGCAGGTCGTCCGCGGGGCCGACCAGCGCCTCGAGCAGCGCTCGCTCGCGCGCGAGCGCTGCGGGTCCGAGTCGCGCCTCGCGCTCCAGAATCCGCGCTAGGTTGACCGCGACGCGCACTCGGTACTCGAGCCCGCCCGAGAGCGCGGGCATCACCTCGCGTTCGAGCAGATCGGCGATCGCCGCGAGCAGTTCGGTCGCGTCGGGTCGGTCGTGCATGGCGCAAGCTTGGCACGGACGGCGTGACAAGCGCGAATCCATCTGCTCGAATCGCCGCGTGCCACTGGAGTACCCGCCCCCGCACCACATGATGCGCGACCTGCGCATGTCGATCGCGCGCGCCGAAGGTGGCGGGCACGCGCTCCTGCCGATCGTGCCCGAGATCCTCACCGACCAGGGAGGGGTCTGCGCGGGCGCGCTCGCCACGCTCGTGGACGTGTACTGCGGCGGGCTCGCGCTCGAGGCCGCGCACCCGAACTGGCTCGCGACGCTCGACTTGAGCCTGCATCTGCTCGCGCCGCTCGAGCGCGGCAACGTGGTCGCGCGCGGCTCGGTGCTGCGCGCGGGTCGGCAGACGGTGGTGCTCGAGGTCTCGCTCGCCGATGACGCGGGCGGCGAAGCGGGGCTCGCGACGATGACCTTCGCGATCCTCGAGCGGCGCGCCGACACGCCCGTCTACGCGCGCGACTTCGCCGAATCGCGGACCGACTTCGCGCTGCCGGGCTCGGGCCTCAGCGCGCCATTCGCCGAGCGGCTCGGCATTCGCGTCGTCGACGCGAAGGCGGGATCCGTCGAGCTCGACATGAGTGACTACGTGTTGAACAGCCTGTCGGCGCTGCAGGGCGGCGCGGCGGCGGCGCTGGTCGACGCGGTGAGCGTCGCGCACGGCCGCGCGCTGCTCGGCACGCCCGTCGTCACCACCGATCTCGAAGTCCACTACCTGGCGCTCGGCAAGCTCACGCCCTTCCGCGCGCAGGCGCGCGTGCTGCGCAGCGACTCGCGCAGCGCGACGCTGCGCGTCGAAGTGCGGGAATCCGGACCTGACGCGCGCCTGTGTTACGTGGCGACGACGCGCGTGGGCTGATTCGTTGCCAAGATCTACGTCGCTTCTTCGAGCGCCTCGAGCACCTGCGCCGGATGCGTCTCGGCCTTCGCGACGCGCGCCCAATGCTTCCGCACCACACCGTCCTTGCCGATCCACACCGTCGAGCGGATCACGCCCGTAACCTTCTTGCCGTACATCGTCTTCTCGCCGAAGGCGCCGTACTTCGTCATCACCGCGCGGTCGGGATCGGAGAGCAGCGAGAACGGCAGCTTGTACTTGGCGCGGAATTTCTGGTGCTTCTCCGCGCTGTCGGGCGAAACGCCGAGCACCACCGCGCCGCGCTTCTGGATCTGCTTCCACAGATCTCGAAAGCCGCAGGCTTCCTTCGTGCAGCCGGGCGTGTCGTCCTTGGGGTAGAAGTACAGGATGACGTCCTTGCCAGAGAGGTCTTTCAGGCTGACCTGCCGACCGGATTCATCCGCGAGCGTAAACACCGGCGCCTGCTTGCCTTCATGGATGGCCATTCCGAGATCTTACGTGAGGGCTCGCGCGCTCGTCCCGACGGAAGGCAGCGCTCCGTGAGGGTGCTCGGAATCGGAGATTCGCTGGATCTCGGTGACATGTACCTGCGGCTCGCCGCAGCGGGTCATTCCGTGAGGGCGTTTGCGGCGGACCTCGCGGCTCGACGCGTGCTGCGGGGCATGGTCGAGCGGGTCGACGATTGGCGAGACGCGCTGCCGTGGATACGTGGCGCGGGGAAGGACGGGGTCATCGTCTTCGAGACCGCCAAGAACGGGGCGCTCCAGGACGAGCTGCGCGAAGCGGGCTATCCGGTGATCGGAGGCGGCCTGCTCGGGGACCGCCTGGAAGGTGAACGCGCGTTCGGCCAGGAGGCGCTGCGAGGAGTGGGGCTGCGCACCGCTCCGACTCGGGCATTTCGCGACTTCGCGGAAGCGATCGCGTTCGTTCGCGAGCACCCGGGAAGATACGTGTACAAACCGAACGGGCATCAGAGTCCGTCGTCGCACACCTATGTGGGTGCGCTGGACGATGGCGTCGATCTGGTCGCGATGCTGAACAGCCATCGACGCGCGCTGGCGCTCGGCGACACGCCAGATTTCGTCTTGATGGAGCACGTAAGCGGAGTCGAAGTCGGCGTCGGCGCGTACTTCAACGGAGCCGAATTCATCAGGCCCGCGTGCCTCGACTGGGAACACAAGCGCTTCTTCAACGGCGACCTCGGCGAGCTGACCGGCGAGATGGGCACCGTGGTCACCTATCGAGGCAGCGATCGCCTGTTCGAGGAGACGCTCCTGCAGCTCGCTCCGTTGCTCGCGCGCGGCGGCTACCAGGGCTACGTCAACCTGAACACGGTCGTCAACGACGACGGGATCTGGCCGCTCGAGTTCACGTGTCGCTTCGGGTATCCCGGCTACGCGATTCTCGACGCCCTCCAAACGGATGGCTGGGAGCGCATTCTGCGCGCCATGCTCGGGTCTGCTGACACGACGTTCGCGACGGGGGACGGCTACGCCGTCGGCGTCGTTCTCACGACACCCCCATTTCCTCGCGCGAGCACGGACCCGAGCGAAGCGGCGGACCTGCCCGTGACGATCGTCGGAGGCCTGGACGCGACGGCCGAGCGACATCTCCACTTTGCGGAGATCGAACGCAGCCAGGGAGGGTTCGTGACGAGCGGGGCATCGGGCTACGTGCTGGTGGCGACCGGGACGGGGGCCGACGTTCCTGCGGCTCAAACCAACGCGTATCGCCTGCTTGCTCGGGTCGTCGTTCCGAGCGCGCGCTATCGGACGGACATCGGTGACCGTTTCGAGGCTGGAGACCGACAGCGCCTCGAGCGGCTGGGCTATCTACCGCCGCGTAAGGGTCGAGGCAGCTCTTCGCGGTAGCGTGCAAAGCAGCGCGCACCCGCGTTCAGGCGCATCAAGGCGCCCTCCGCGAACCATTTCGTCGTCTCCGGCCGTTCGCAGGCCAGCGGCACCAACACCTCCGTGATCCAGTCGTGCGCGTGCTTGAGGTCGAGCGTCGCGTGCACCTCGAAATACAAACGGTCCTGCTTCGAGAACCCCAACCGTTCCAAGCCTCGTGCGACCTGGACGACACGCCCGGGCGCAGTGAGTTCTATCGCGCCCAGGGCCCCTAGCGAGTGATACGCGTAGTGCCGGTCGGCCGCCAATCCGATCATGAGATTTCCCAGTGCCAGTGCAGGCCACACCGTCGTGTGTACAGCAGGCTGCAAGTCGAGGCTGCGCACCAGATGAGCGAGCAACTCTCCATGCATCGCCGCGGCTCGCCCACGCCCCATCTCGTCCCAATAGTTGCGGGCGAGCTCCAGCTTCGCCCGCTGCGGCAGCTTCACTTGCGTGAGCGCGACGAGATCGTCGAAGCCCGCCTCGCCGGCGGTCTCCTGCGTGAGGAACCAGCGCATGTCTTCGAGCGAGGCTTCGTCTGCAAGCCAGGAAAACAGCTCGTCGCCCTGTCCCGGGCCGCCGGCCTCCAGGCGCCGAAACCAAGCCTCGAACGCTTCGGGGGAGCCTGCGTCGCGCGGCAGGAGCGCTTGGATCGCCGCCCGCTCCCGCTCCAGGTACGAATGCTCTCGCTGCCGCCAGAGGGCTTCCTCGCACAGCTCGCGTCGCCAATCGCAACTCGGGCCTCGCGGTGACAGACGCAGCGCGTTGAAGCTGGTCAGGCCCTGATGGAGCGATTCGCTCGCGTCGCCGGGGTGAGAGGGTTGTCGTGCACGCGGGATCAGCAATGGCCTCCGTCGACGACCAACGCCACCACGCCGAGGCGGTCGATTCGGCCGTAGCTTTCGCCGGCCAGCTCGTCTCCGAATACGTCGACCTCGAGCTCTTCGCATACGAAGCTCCGCGATCCGAGTATCTCGGCGACCGCGCCGTGAAATGGACTCCTTCCATCCGTGAACGGGATTCCGGTGTAGATCACGAGCCGCCCGCGCGCGGAGAGTCGCGGCAGGCTCTCGCGCAGGATGCGGAGCGCCAGATCGAATCCTCGCGCGCCGCCATCCCGGTAGAGACGCTTCTCGACGTCGATCATGAACGGCGGGTTGGCGACGATGGCGTCGAACGGACCCGCTGCGCCCGCGAACAAATCTCCTTGCAGGAACTCGAGACGCGCCCGACCTGCCAGGCGAGGGTTGATCCGCGCATTCACGGCCGCATAGCGCAACGCGAGCGGGTTGATGTCGGTCAGCAGCGTGTGCGAATACCGGTCGCAGACCGACAGCGCGGCCACTCCGGTCCCGCAGCCGAGCTCCACGAGCGAGCCTCCGCCCGAGAGCGTTCGCGCGAGCAAGTTGACGAATCGGTAGGTGTCCGGACCGAAGAACACGGAGTCGAGTGCGCTCGTTGGAAAGGCCGAATGTACGACCAGCGCGTCACGCAGCGTCGAGAAGCGAACCGTGCTTCGTGCGCGCCACTGGGTGATTTCGAGCGCACCGGCGCGGAGTCCGACCTCCAGGACTTGCTTCGGCAGAATTTCGGGATCGAAAGGGCGATTCCAGCCGAAGACGCCTTCCAGATCCCGCGCCAGCTCGTTGCCGGGTCGCGCGTTCACGAGCGTATGCGACGCGGGGCTGATGGACGTGAACCGATAGCCGCGCGCTTCGAGCAGTGCGGCGAGCTCCACCAGGGCTGCATCGCGCTCTCGCGCGGTGCTCGGGCGCCACTTCGAGGCGCCGCTGCGGAGCGGCACGGTAGAAGATCTCGCTGCGAGCGTCGTCATCACTCGAGACGAGTGCGAAAGGTGTGCCAGACGGCGGCGCGCAGTTCGGGCCCGACACCGCGGCTTCGCGTCCAAATCGACGATCGATCGATGTAGATTCTGCAGAGCTCGATTTGGGAAGGCCATCCGCGCGTATCGAGCCTGGCGCGCAGGTTGCACTGGCGATGAGCATGATCGTCCTGATCTCTGGCTGGGCCGGATTCCGAACGAGCCTGATACCGCTCGAGCACGAGCTGGGGCGGCGACTTCGGCGCCAGGTAGTCCGCGCGGATCTCGGACTCGGCTTCGGCTGCATCCGCGAGTCCGCGGAGCGCGCGGCTGCCGTGATCGATCAGCTGGCTGTGAGCCGCCACTGCAACGCGATCGACGTGGTGGGGCACTCGATGGGCGGACTGGTCGCCACCTATCTTCTCAAGCGCCTCGATCGAGGTCGGTTGATCCGTTCGGTGATTACGCTGGGGGCGCCTCATCGCGGGTCGCCTGCCGTCTTGCTCGCGCGCGGCCTGCTCGAGCGCGTGAGCTCGTCCATTAGCCAGATGGCGCCCGATTCGGAGTTCTTGCAAGCGCTCGCCGCCGCCGCCGTCCCGGCGACGTCCCGACTCGTATCGATTGCAGCGCACGACGATCGGGTCGTGCCCGCGCGCTACGCAGAGCTTCCGCGACGTGCGCGCCAGTTCACCCGCCACGTCGCAGGCGTCAGCCACCTCGGGTTGCTGTTTTCGAGCGATGTAGTCGACGAGATCGAGCCTTGGCTGACCGAGCCAGCGCCAGTTGCGCTCGCGAGCTGACGGTCACAGCGCGAAGGAACGGGGAGATACACGATGTACCGAGCGGTGATTCTCATGGGCTTCTCATCCCTCTCCTGCTGCATGACAAGCCGGAACATCCAGGAGTTCTGACGCAACGTGGCGGACCGCTCGCGCGCAACGCTTGGTACAAAGCGACGCCCGTCGAGGTACCAACCTGGACGCAGAGCAGAGCGGCGAGTTCGCCGGCGAATCGAGTCACGGCACGTGGCTTGCTCCGTCTCGACGGATCTTCCAAGCGAGGTGTCTCTTGAAGAAGGCTGGCAAGCGCAAGGACGTTCGCAAGGATCCTCGCAGTTCCGCTCGCATCGAGCGACCCAAGGAGCTGCTCACCACGAACCAAGGTCTGCCGATCGCGGACAATCAGAACTCGTTGAAGGTGGGCCTGCGCGGACCGACGCTGCTCGAAGACTTCATCCTGCGCGAGAAGATCACCCACTTCGATCACGAGCGGATTCCCGAGCGCATCGTCCATGCGCGCGGCTCGGGAGCGCACGGCTACTTCGAGGTGTATCAGTCGCAGCGCAAGATCACGAAGGCGAAGTTCCTGCAGAATCCGAAGCAGCGGACGCCGGTCTTCGTGCGCTTCTCGACCGTGGTGGGCGGCGCCGGCTCCGCGGACACGGTGCGCGATCTGCGCGGCTTTTCGGTGAAGTTCTACACCGAGGAGGGCAACTACGACCTCGTCGGCAACAACGTCCCGGTCTTCTTCATCCAGGACGCGATGAAGTTCCCGGACTTCGTGCATGCCGCGAAACCCGAGCCGCATCGCGCCATTCCACAGGCGTCCTCCGCACACGACACATTCTGGGATTTCGTCTCGCTGATGCCCGAGACGATCCACGCGGTGATGTGGGCGATGTCCGATCGCGGAATCCCGCGCAGCTATCGGATGATGCAGGGCTTCGGCGTGCACACGTTTCGCTTCGTCAACGAGCGCGGGCAGGTGCATCGCGTCAAGTTCCACTGGAAGCCGCTGCTCGGGACGCATGCGTTGGTGTGGGAAGAAGCGCAGCAGCTCGCTGGCAAGGACGCCGACTTCCATCGCCGCGACCTCTGGGACGCCATCGCGAGCGGCGCATTTCCCGAGTACGAGCTCGGCGTGCAGCTGATTCGCGAGGAGGACGCCGAGGCATTTCCGATCGACCTGCTCGACCCCACCAAGCTCGTCCCCGAGGAAATGGTGCCGGTCGTGCCGATCGGGCGAATGGTGCTCGATCGAAACCCCGAGAACTTCTTCGCCGAAACCGAGCAAGCCGCCTTTCACCCGGGCCACATCGTTCCGGGTATCGACTTCACCGACGATCCCCTGCTGCAGGGACGGCTCTTCTCCTACACCGACACGCAGCTGATCCGGCTGGGTGGACCGAACTTCCACGAAATCCCGGTGAACCGGCCGCATGCGGCGGTGAACAACCTCCAGCGCGACGGCTTCATGCGTCACACGATCCACTCCGGTCGCATCGCGTACGAACCGAGCGGCATCGACGACGGTTCGCCGCGCCAGGCGAGTCCGACGGAGGGCGGATTCGAATCGACACTCGCCAACACGGTCGGACCCAAGCAGCGCGACCGCAGCGCGTCGTTCTTCGATCACTTCTCGCAGGCGCGCCTGTTCTGGAACAGCCAGACCCCTGTCGAGCAGGCGCACATCGCGAGCGCTTTCCAGTTCGAGCTCGGGAAGCTCGAGGCTCCGGGTCTTCGGCAGCGGGTCGCGGACATGCTCCAGAACGTCGACCGCGGACTGGCCGAACGGGTCGTGTCCGCGCTCGGCATCAAGCTCGGCAAGGCGCCCGCGACGCTCCACGTCGCATCGCCGATCGAGACCTCCCCCGCGTTGAGCATGCTGAGCCGAAAGCCCGGCGACATCTCTACACGCAGCGTCGCCGTCCTGGTGGCGGACGGGTTCGAAGCGGAGGATGTCGAGGCGCTTCGCGAGGCGCTCGAGAAAGGCGGTGCTCGACTGCTACTCGTCGCGCCGCGACTCGGGCCCATCAAGCCGAGCTCCGGCTCTGCGCGCGCCGCGGACCACAGCTTTGCAACGGTGCCGTCGGCGATGTTCGATGCGGTCGCGGTGCCGGGCGGGAAGCGGAGCGTCGACACGTTGCTCGCCACGCCGGGTGTGGTGACCTTCGTGCAGGAGGCACATCGACACGCCAAAGCGCTCGCACTCGGTTCCCATGCGCTGGCTCTGCTGCAGAGTGCGGGAGTCGACGTGAGAGACGAAGCCCGGATGATCGGCGTGACTACGCGCGATCAGGCGGCCTTCAAGCGCTCCGACATCGCGGCATTCATCGGCGCGATCGCCGCTCATCGTCACTGGGATCGAGTGGTCTGACGCGTCGCTCGCGCAGAATCGTCGAACGCAAAAAAACGCCTCCACCCGTCGTCGGGTGGAGGCGTTCTTCGTGCGGTCGACGGCTCAGGGAGCCGAGGACTCGCCTGTCGTCTTGATGTCGGTCGCGCCCGCCTTCTCGAAGATCTCCTTCGCCATGTCTCGGTGCGCGCTGTCCTCGGTATGCACGGAGATCAAGATGTTGCCTCCCTTGACCTTGCCCTCGTACTGCTTCGCTTCGTACTCGGGGATACCCATTCCGACCAACGCGCCCGTCAGCCCGCCGACGGCGGCGCCGACCGCCGCACCGGACAGCGCGGCCAGGATGGGGCCCGCTGCGATGAAGGGGCCGAGCCCGGGAATCGCAAGCGATCCGATGCCGACCAGCCAGCCGAGCGCGCCGCCCAGAACACCGCCAGCGCTGGCGCCCGTTGCTGCACCCTCGGGCGCCTTCGTGTTCTGCTCATGGGCGAAGTCGCGGCTACCCTCCTTGTCGGGAAACAGCGCCGAGATGTGATCGTGCGCGAAGCCCGCAGAGCGCAGCTCTCCGACCACGCGCTCCGCCTGGTTGTAGTTGTTCACGATGCAAATTACGGCTCGTTCCATGTTCGCTACTCCTTGCTACCCGACGTACCGTCGCGGTCGATCTCGAGTTGATTGTCGACACGGGTTGCACCAGCGTCCTTCGCCAGCACGCCGATCGTCGATTTCTCCTGCTCCGTCTGTACCGGTCCGCGCAGGGTCACCACGCCGTCCCGCGTGATCACCTTGACGTTGCGCGCCTGCATCGACATCGCGTCGTTCGACGTGATGCCGCTGCGGATCTCCTGGGTGAGCGCGAGATCCGGCGCGCTGTTCGACTGATCGAGAGGCGTCAGCGTCGCCTCGTCTCGATCGCGGACGTTGCGGGCTGTGTTGTCCGCTTGTGCGGATGCGGCGCCAACCGAAGGCGTCGCGGACTTCTGCTCGCTGTCGGAACAGGCCGCCATGGCGAACATCGCCACAGCAACCGCCGCCAGCTTCGTTCTGCTCGCTCGCATGTTTTCTCCTCGTTGGATAGAAACACCAACAAAAGGGATGAGAGAGCAAGGGACGTGCCGACCCGGCCGTCGCGAGTTCGAGCACATAGGCCGAGAACCGCGACGCTACTCCCGCCGGATTTCTACAATCGCGAGTCGAGCCGACGCCCGCGCGCAGAACGGATTCCGCTCAGGAGCCCTAGCGCTTGACGGCGGGTGACTCGACGTCGGCGGTCAACCACTGATCCGCGCGCTCGACCCGGCAGGTCGAGCCCGTGCAGAAGATCGCGTTCAGGATCTGGGCGCCGATCTGCGACGCGGTCGAATGCCAGCGCTTCTGCTGCACGACCAGCACCGCGATCGCGACCTTCGGCCGATCGGCTGGCGCCAGCGCGATCAGCCACTCGTAGCGACCCGGAGGCGTCTTGCCGGAGAGGCTGCCGGTCTTCGCTGCGACCTTCATCACCTTCAGGATCGGCCGGCCGTACGCGGCGCGGAACGCGCGCCGCGCGGTGCCGCTGACCGTGGTCGCGATCATCATCTCGCGCAGGTCCGCCGCCAGCGCGGGCGTGAGCACTTGCACCGCGGCAGTCGTGGACGGCAGCGCGTACTCCTCGCCGTTCGAGTCCGTCACGCGCTCGATCCAGCGCGGCGCGCGCCGTTTGCCGTCGGCGAGCGTGGCCGCGATCTCGGCCGCGTGTAGGGCCGTGATCTGCAGGCCCGCGAGGCCGCAGCCGAGCTTGCCGAGCGCGAAGCGGTCGCCGTGCGGGTCGGCGGCCTGGCCCGCCTCGTGGCCGGGACCCGGCCGCTGCAGCAGGCCGAAGCGGCGGAACAGATCGAGCATCGTCTTCGCGCCCAAATCGTTCACCGCGAGCTGTGCGAAGCACTGGTTGTTCGACATCGCGAGCGCGCGTTCCAGCGTGATCTCGGTGCCGCGCTTGGGCGGCACGACGCGCGCTGGTGTCAGGCGATACGGATTCCCGACGAAGCGACAGCTCCGCCGCGCGGAGGCGGGCGCGCTCTCGAGCGCTGCGGCCGCGGTCACCACCTTGACCAGCGACGCGGCCGGGTAGACCTCTCCAGGGGGCAGGCGCTTGGGATCGGTGCCGGCGTAGGCGAGCACGTTCCCGGTCGCAGGATCGAGCACCACCGCCAGACCGAGCTTCACGCGGCCGCGCTCGAAGATGTCGTAGACCGCCTGCGTCAGCGCCAGGTCGAGCGTGTACTCGACGCGCAAGGCCGGGGCGTTCGCCCCGCGCGAGAGCAGCTCGGTCACGTGCTCGCTGCGCGAGGCTCGCTTCGCGCCCTGTTCCGTGGCCGCGACCAAGCGCGGCAGTCCGGCGGCGCCGTGCGTCGGCAGCGGCACCGGGATGCGCGCGATCACCTGCGCGGGGGCGCTGCGCAGCTTCTCGGAGGCCGCGCGCGGCGCGGGCTTCGCCTCCGGCTCCGGCGTGGTGGGGCGGGGTGGCGGGAGCGGATCGGGAAGCACGGGCGCGACCGGGTCCGCGTCGGGCGATTTCGCCTCGCGCTCCTCGATCTCGAAGGCGCTCACCTTGGGCAGGGCCGCGAGCGAGTGCGGCTCGGCCGAAGCGTCCGATCCCACGCTCGCGAGCGCCGTCCAGAGCACGAATACGAGCGCCGTCAGCCCGATCGCGATCGTGATCCGGCCGCGCAGAAGCATCCGCCGCCGCGCGCGGCGCTGAGTCGCCGCCAGCCGCGCAGCGCCACGCATGTCGCGCGGTTCTTCCCTCAACAACAGTCCCCCGAAATCGTTTTAGCCTCGAGGGCGCGCGTGCGCCAACCGGTCCGCCACGCGGTCGGCTAAGATGGCCCGAGAATGCCCAGAAGAAGCTGCCTCGTGCTGTCCGCGCTCCTGTTTCTCCCGCTCGGCGCCCGGGCGCAGGAGTCCGCTCCCGTCCAGGAAGTGCGGGATTGTCTGAAACGGAACATCCCGAAGAAGTCGAGCGAACAGACCATGCTGTTCACAGCCATCGACCGGATCGGCGGTCAACGAGAGTTCCGCGCCAAGATGCTCGGCATGCGGCTCGCGGACGGCACGCGCCGCGCCAAGCTGTGCATCAAGCAGCCGCCCGAGATGCGCGGCTCCGAAATGCTGTCGATGGAGACGGCCGACGGCGCGCCCGACAGCTTCCTGTTCACGCCCGAGTTGCGGAAGGCCAAGCGGATCACGGGCGAGGGCGTCGGCGGCAGCGTGTTCGGAACCGATTTCACCTTCGAAGACCTGCAGCGCTGGCAGCAGTTGAACCGGCCCGAAAGCCACCAGCGCCTGCCCGACGCCGACGTCGACGGTCGGCCCGTGTTCGTGCTGGCGACCACCCCGACCGAGAAGGCGCAGTCCTCGTACACGAAGGTCCTGAGCTACGTGGACCAGAAGACCTGTGTGGTGATCAAGTCGGAGTCGTTCGAGAACGGCGACCGCCTGCGCAAGCTGCTCACCGCCAAGCCCGACGACATGCTCGAGCAGAACGGCATCTTCGCGCCCACCGAAGTCGTGATGAAGGACGTGCGCGACGAGACGCGCACGGTCGTCGTGGTCGAGGATCTCGAGGTCGATGGCGACCTGGGCGAGCGCAGCTTCCAGGTGAGCGCGCTCGGCAAGCACTGCAAGTAGTGGGTCGGGCGGAGGCGATCGCCATGCGAGCGCGCGCGTGACTCGGATCTTCCGGTTCGTCGCGCAGTGGCCGTGGCTCTCGCTGCTCGGCGTGCTCGCCGTGACGGTCGCGGCGGCCTGGCCGCTGGTCGACGTCGAGAATCGACGCTTCCGGCCGCTGGCGGTCGACATGTCCCAGGAGAGCCTGCTGCCCGAGGGCGACGAGGCGCGGCTCTTCTACGACTACGTGCGCAAGGCGTTCGGCAGCGACGAGTCGATGGTGGTCGCGGTCTCGACCGACGACGTCTTCACGCACGACTCGCTCGCGCGCATCCAGCGCATCGTCTCCCGGATCGAGCAGCTCGACGGCGTGCACCACGTGGTGGCGATCACGAACGCGGCCAACGTGCGCGGCAGCGAGGAAGGCATCGACATCCGCGCGTTCGTGAAAGAGGTTCCGACCGACCCGGCGGCGCTCGCCGAGCTGCGCAGCCAGGCGCTCGAGAATTCGCTCTACGCGGGCAACCTGATTTCGCGCGACGGCAAGACCGCGGCGTTGGTCGTGCAGTTCCTGAACATCTCCGATCGCGAGTTCATCGCGAAGGGACTCGACGACGCGATCCGCGCCATCGCCCACGAAGAGGCGGGCAGCGCGAAGATCTGGATCACCGGCGGCCCGCACCTGCGCAGCGCGCAGGGCCAGTACCTGCGCGCGAACCTGCTGCGCATCGCGCCGCTGATCCTGGTGGCGCTCGCGATCGTGCTCGGCTTCTCGTTCCGCACGCTGCGCGGGGTGATGCTGCCGCTGTTGACGGTCTCGGTGGCCGTGCTCTGGACGCTCGGGATCATGGCCTGGCTCGAGAAGCCGCTGAACCTGGTCACGTTCTTCGTGCCGATCATGCTCTTGATCCTGGGCGTCGCCTACTCGGTTCACATCGTCTCCGAGTACTACGACACGCTGCGCGAGAACGCGACGATCAACGCGCGCGACGCGGTCGAGCACACCATGAGCACGGTCTGGCTGCCGGAGCTTCTGGCCGGGCTCACCACCATCGCCGGCTTCCTGTCGTACACGGTCATGCGGCTCGAAGCGCTGGTCGAATTCGGCTTCCTGATGGTGACCGGCGTGTTCGTGACGATGATCGTCACGGTCACGCTCACGCCCGCGCTGCTCTCCGTGCTGGGCAGGCCACGCAAGCTCGCGGCTTCCGAAGAGATCGCCGAGCACGGCCGCTTCGCGCGCGTGATCGGCTGGCTGGCGGCCTTCGACCTGCGCAACCGGCGCGCGATCTTCGCGGTCTGGGCCGTGGTCACTCTGGGCGCGGCCGCGATGGCCACCCAGCTCGTGGTCGGCAGCGACGGGATCAAGTCGACGCTGCCGCTCGACTCCGAGGCACGGCTCGACTTCAACGCGGTGAACACCCACCTCGACGGCGCGAACGGTTTCCAGATCGTGGTCGAGGCCAGGGACAAGGCCACCTTCAAGCAGCCGGCGAACCTGCGCGAGCTCGAGTCACTTCAGAACTGGCTCGAGTCGCAGCCCGAGATCGGCGGCACGCGCGGCCTGGTCGATTTCGTGCGTCTGCTCAACCGCGCGTTCCACGAGAACGATCCCGCCTACCTGGCGGTGCCGTCGAACGAGCGGCTCAGCGGCCAGCTCCTGTTCCTGGGCGCGAGCGACGAGCTCGAGGGCTACATCGACGCGCGCTACCAGCTCACCAACATACAGGTGCGCACGACCATCATCGGCAGCGCCGCGGTCAGCGAGCTGGTCGAGCGGATCGACGCGCGCATGGCCGAGCTTCCGCCGCACTTGCACGGACGCGTGACCGGCAATCAGATCCTGATGGCGGGCGTGGTCGACAACCTGCTGTGGGGCGAGCTGCAGAGCATTCTCACCTCGCTGTTCCTGATCTACGTGCTGCTGTCCGTGCTGTTCCTGTCGTTCACGCGCGGGCTCTACACGTTGGTGCCCAACCTGATTCCGGTGGTGGTCTACTTCGGCATCCTCGCGGCGCTCGGCATTCCGCTGAGCCTGACCACCGCAATCATCGCGCCGATGGCGCTCGGCATCTCGATCGACGACACGATCCACTACTTCCTGCGCTTCAGTGTCGAGGCGAAACGCCTGGCCAACGAGGACCGCGCGACCGTTGCTGTGCTGAAGACGGTCGGCAAGCCCGCGATCGTGTCGGCATCGACGCTGATCGGCGGCTTCCTGATGCTCTGCTTCAGCGATCTGCTCTCGTACCAGCAGGTCGGCGCGCTGACCGCGGCCACGCTCGCGGTCGGCATGCTCGTCGAAGTGACGCTCACGCCCGCGCTGTGCGCCGGGCTGCGCATCGTGACGCTCTGGGACACGCTCGGCCTCGACCTGGGCGAAGACCCGCAGAAGGCGATCCCCCTGTTCACGGGTCTCTCCAAGCCGCAGTGCCGCATCGTCGCGCAGATGGCGAGCCTGCGCGAGCTGCCCGCGGGCACGGCGCTCGGCCACATCGGCGACAGCGAGCGCGAGATGTACGTGATCATCGACGGCACCGTTCGCATCTGGAAGCCCGGCGATGACGGCCCGATCGAGCTCAACACCTGCAAGCGTGGCGAGGTCGTCGGCGAGGTCGGGCTGTTCTTCGGCGAGCGCAGTGCGAACATGGACGCCGCGACCGATGCGCGGCTGCTGCGCTTCACACCCAACACACTTCAGCGTCTGGCGCGGCAGCGGCCGAGGATCGCGGCGACGCTGCTGCGCAACCTGAACGAGATTCTCGCGCAGCGACTGTCGCGCTCTACGGTGCGGCTCACGAGCTAGGCGGCGCGGCGAGCACGAAGTCCCGAGTTGACTCGCCGACCGCTGCGCGAAATCATGTCGCGGCGCTCGGCCAGGGGGTTGAGTGAAGGACATTGCCAGCCGGTCGAACAGACGGCCGGATTCGCCAACTTCACGCCGGTCTTCTCGTGCGCGGCGAGTACGACGCCGTAGCACCGGCGCAAAGGGAGCTCGAGATGCCCGCCTACATGATCGCGTTCGTCGACATTCACGACCGCGCCCGCTTCGCGCGGGAGTACGTGCCACCCATCGTCGGCACGCTCGAGCCCTACGGAGGGCGCATCCTCGCCGCCTCGGATGAAGCGAGGACGCTCGAGGGCGCCGCACCCGCAGGACGAACCGTCATCCTCGAATTCCCGGACCTCGAGTCCGCGCACAAGTGGTACGCCTCCGACGCCTACGCGCCGCTGCTCGCGCTGCGCGAGTCGATCGCGACGTCGTCGCTCGTCTCGCTCGCAGGTGGTCTCACGGTGCGTGACTGAGCGACGGTCGCGCTTGGGTTTCGGGAGGTCGGACGCTTGAGCGATGCGAGCGCGGAGACGCCGGGCTGGGCTCTTTTCGTCCTCCCGTTCGGCTTCGCCCTGTTCTGGAACTTCGCGCTCCAGCTCACGTCGTCGATGTCGGGATGGCGCACGCTCGCGCGCGACTACGCGTCCGCTGCGTCGATCACGGGCCAGACGTTCTCGTTCCGGTCGGGACGTCTCGGATACATGAACTACGGAACTTGTCTGCAGTTCGTCTCGGGTCCCGCGGGTCTTGCGATCTCCGTGCTGTTCATCTTCCGGCCCGGCCACGAGCCGCTCTTCGTTCCCTGGTCCGACGTCTCGGCTCGTTACTACCCGGGCTGGGTGTTCCGCTATGCGGAGCTCCGCTTCGAGCGACATCCGGAGCTGCGGCTGCGCATCTTTCGCGGCCTGGCGGAACAGCTTCTCGCGGCCGGGGGCAATCTGGTGCGCCCGTCCGAGCCCGCCTGACCCGGCGCCGTCCCGCGACGTCGCATCGCTGTCCCGCACGCTTTGGTATTCTGGATCGGTGACCGACGCCGCGTCGCACGCTCGAGCCCGGCCGCGCTGGATGAGCGCCGCAGCACTCTTCTGTGTCGCCACGGTCGTGTTCCTGGTGCCGCGCGATCTGTTCGTCTCCGATGCGCGCCACGTCGAGGTCTGGTTCGGGTTCGAGCTGCACGGCCGAGCTGCGCTGCTCACCGCGCCCTTGCACTGGGCGATCTTCGCGGTCGGTGCGTACGGCTTCTGGTTCGAGCGCCCGTGGATCGTGCGCGCCGCGGCGGCTTATTCGTTCTACATCGCGCTGAGTCACCTGGTCTGGAGTGAAGTCAGCCCGAACGGGCACGGCCTTCCCGCGGGGGTGGCGCAGGCGTTGCTGCTGTCGATTCCCGGCTTCTTGCTGCTGCGCGCTGCGCGCGCGACGGACGCGGCGGCGTAGATGAGCGCGGCGCGACTGAACCTGCCGAACGTGCTCAGCATGCTTCGCATCGTCTGCGTGCCGGTGCTGCTTCTGCTCGCGTGGCACGGCACGCTGATGCCGTTCCTGATCGGCTTCGCGCTCGGACTCGCGTCGGACGTGCTCGACGGCGTGCTCGCCCGGCGGCTCGGCCAGGTGACCGACTTCGGCGCGCGGCTCGACCAGTGGGGCGACTTCGCGCTCTGGCTATCGCTTCCGCTGGCGGCGTGGTGGCTCTGGCCGGACATCATCACGCGCGAAGCGCACTACGTGGTTCTCGCGCTGGTCTGCATGGTGCTGCCGACGGCGATCGGCTGGCTGAAGTACCGCGAGGTGCCGGGCTACCACACCTGGTCCGTGAAATTCGGCTCCGTCGCGATGGGCGTCAGTGCGGCCCTGCTGCTGCTCTTCGACGTCGCCTGGCCGTTCCGCGCGGCGGCGCTGTTCCAGGTCGTGTGCGCGATCGACGAGCTCGGCATCACCTGTTTGCTCGCGCAGTGTCGGCACGACGTGCCGTCGGTCTTCCACGCGCTGCGGATGCGGCGCGAATCGGCTGCGCAGCGCTAGCGTCCGGCGGTCAGCTTCGCCTTTGGCGCACGTTCGGCGCTGAGCGCGTCGAGGCTCACGTCGTGAGCGTTGATCCGGGTCACCGCCTCGTGCGCGAGCTCGCGTTCCGGGGTCGGCCGGTTCGTCGTGAGCGCGAGCTGGTACAGGCGCATCGCGGCGTGGAAGTCGGCGCTGCTTTCGGCGCGCGCGCCCAGGAAGTACGCGACGCTGCAGAGCTCGGCCTCCGAGCGCGTGCGCCCGAGCAGCGCGTCGGCGTCGATCAGGCCGAGCAGCGCGGCGCCGAGCTGTCCGTCGAGTGTTTCCTGGTGCGCGCTGAAGTGCCCGATCAGCGCCGTACGATGAGCGATTGCGGGGTGCCGCTCGCGCACGAACGCGGCGGCGCGGAGGAGCCAAGTAGCGGACCCGCCCTGCCGGTCGGGGTCGTCGATCAGCTTCCACAAGAGCTCGTCGGCGCCATGGCGATAGAAGATCGGGGCTACCGCAGCGAGCCGCTCGCGCGGGATCTTCGTCGAAAGCCAGGCCAGCGCCTCCGCTTCGCCGCGTATCTGCTTCAGATTCAGGTAGGACGCGGTGTGGATCTCGCTCGCGCGCTCGGGGAAATCCATCAGATTGGCGAGCGCGAACGCGGTCTCGGCCGCGGCGCTCGTCCGGTAGGTGTCGACCGTCCCGCGCAGCAACGCGTAGTCGACGTTCGCCGCGACCAGCTCCTTGAAGGCGACCTCCACCTCCGCGGACGGCTTGCCGTGGAACGTGCGCGTGAACGCGCGGCAGAAGTGCCGACACCGTTCGCTGTCGGACCCGACCCCAGCGGAGCGCGCGACGAGTCTCGCCGCCTCCGCGTTCCGTCCCGCAGCCCAAAGTACGGAGCCGAGCTCGGCCGCGGCCTGCAGCGAGTACGGATCGCGCGCGACGGCCGAGCGAGCGATCTCCTCCGCACGCGCCAGATTGCCGAGCGCGATCTGCGCGCGCGTGGCGGCGGGCGGCACGACTTCGCCGGAGAGCCGCGTCGCGACGAGCGCCCACGCGGCAGCCGCGTTCCCGTCCTCGAGGTGGAGCTGCGCGATGGTTCCGGCCAGGCTGTCCGAGTCGGTGTCGTGCGCCTTGCGCGAGGCGAGAATCGGCAGCAGCACGTTGCGCGCGGCGCGGCGATCGCCGAGTCGCTGCTCGAGGAAGCGCGCGAACTGCCTGCGCAGCGCTTCGTTCTCGGCGTTCCCGACCAGCAACCGCTCGTAGCCGATGCGCAGCCGCACCGACTCGAGCGGAATCTGCTTCTCGAGCGCCGCGAGCGCCGTCATCCGCTCGTCGACGCGGTACGCGCTCGACCCGGCCATCGACCAGAGCGGCTGCCAGTCGCGCCGGAAGCCCGCGACCTGGCTGACGAGCGCAGCACGTTCGACACCCTCCAGGTCGGCGGCCGCTGAGAACAGCCGATCCTCGAGCTCCGGATCGCGGTACGCGTCGCGCGCGAGCTCGCCCGCGAACTCGCGTCCGCTGGCGCGCGAGTCGAGCCAGCTCGAAGCGGAACCCGCGACGTCACTTCGGCGCGGGTCGTCGGCCGCGAACGACGCGAGCGCGCGACGCACCAGCACGAAGCGCTGTTCCATCGCGAGCGAGGGCAGGGCGATCGCCTTCGCGAGCTCGTCGGGATCGAGACCGCTCGCGCTGCCACCCGCGACCAGCTCCGTCCAGTCGCGCAGTGCGGCGATATCCGACGCCCCGCTCTTCGGAAGGCTGCGCGCCAGCGCAAGCGCTGCGTCCGGGCGATCGACGGTCTCGATCCAGTACACGAGCTTGCGGTAGAGCGCCGACAGGCACGCCGATCGATAGGCGCCCGCGTAGAGCGTCGCGTCCGCGAACGGTCCCGTGAACGCGCGCCCCTTCGTCTCGAAGCGCGCGTTGAGCGCGTCGCACTGCGTGAGCACCTCTTCGGTGCGCTCGTCGTCGGGCACGCGCAGTGGGTCGAGCAACACCGCCGCGTAGAGCTCGGGAACGAAGTCCCCGCTCGCCGGGTCGCGCAGCTCGAGCCCCGTGCCGACGACGGCCGTGCGCCGCGCGAGCTTGCGCTCGAGCGTCCCGAACCAGGTCACCCACTGCTCGCTCGGCCGCGATCTCGCCAGGCGCGCGCCGTGGAAGAAGTCGGCGTCCACCGAGTCGCCGGACACGGCCACGCGTTCGAGCGCTTCGAGGTCGCCGCGCGCAAAGGCGGCCAGCGGCTCGTCCCAGGGCAGACTCTCCGCCATCTCTCGCGCGTGAGTCAGGTAGCCGGTCGCGAAGGCGAGCGTGATCTCCGCGCGCTGCGTGCGACCCAACGCGTACTGTCGCGCCAGCGCGAGGCTCGCGAACGCGCGCGAAGCCAGCCGGTCCGCGGCCGGAAAATCGTGCGGAAGGATCGCGCACAGCTGTGCGAGCGCCTCCGTCGCCGCGAGCAGGTCGCCCACGCTCGCGCTTCGCTTGCGGCGAGCCGCGTCGACCGCGGCCAGGACCTCGAAGGCGGCCTCGTCGTCGAATCGATTCAGCTTGTTCTGGAGCTCGGGACGAATCATGGGCTCGCCGCCGAACTGCTTCGCGTCGCGCAGCTCGCGCTCGTTCGCGGCGAACTCGTCGAGCAGCGAGAGCAGCGCGCTGAAGCGCGGAAAGCCCGAGAGCACGCCCAACGGCTGGCCCTCGTGCGAGACCCGCCAGCTGCCGGACGCGAACGCGACCTCGGCCTGCTCCGGCTCTCCGCCGCGCACGAGCGTGCGGATCTCCGCGATGGCCGCGATCGCGCGCCGATCCGGCGGCAGCCGCAGTCGAGCCTCGATCCGCGAGATCCGCTCCGCCACCGTCGGCGCGAGCGCGAGCGGCGCCGACTCCTGCACGGCAACGGAGCTCTCGAGCTCGCCGAACGAGCCCAGGTACTGCGATGCGATCAGGCCCACGCCCAGCGCCGTCGCCGCGACCACGAGCAAGAGCACGAGCGCCCGTCCGGACATCGCGCCTCCCGACCCCTCCGCCCGCGCATCCGATCGATTCTTGGGCCCTGCCTCTACAGGGCCCTCGTCACACTCCGGTGTTGCGCACGAGCTGCGCGTCACGGATGGGGGAGCCATGGGCGAGCGTGCCGGTGGAGCCGCGTCACGCGCGCTACAGTGCGCGGCTCCGAGGCGAAGGGCGATGGCGCGCAGAACAACGATCCAACGCTCATTCCGGAAGGCGCGGCGTCGTGCGGGCCGAGAGCTCCGGCGCGCGCGCAGGGCGCTGCGCCGCGGGCGCAAGGCGCTGCGCGCCGCGCCCTGGTCGGTTCGAGTCGTCGTCGTCGCGCTCGCCGCGCTGATTCTCGGCTCGTCGGCGAATTGGCTCTACCAGGTCGTACGCAAGCCGAGCGAGCTGTTCTTTCCGGTGAGCGGTGTGCTCCACAAGACGCCGACTGAGACGTGGCGTTCCTACCAGCCGCTATTCCGGAGGCACTCGACCGAGCTGATCACCGCCGAGTTCCTGGCCGCGCTCGCGCAGATCGAGGCCTCCGGCAATCCGGTGGCGCGAACGTACTGGCGCTGGCGGTGGTCGTCGAACCCGCTCGAGGTATACCGGCCGGCGTCGAGCGCGGTCGGCATGTACCAGATCCTCGACGGCACGTTTCTCGAGGCGCGCCGATACTGCATTCGCGCGCACGCCGTCGCCGAGGTGGGGCGCTGGTACGACCCGCGAGCCTGCTGGTTCAACGGCTTGTACACGCGCGTGATCCCGAGCCACGCAGTCGAGCTCACGTCGGCCTACCTGCACGAGCGCGTCACGCGCACGTTGACGCGCCAGCGGATCGCCGCCGCGACGGCGCGACAGAAGCGGGATCTCGCCGGCGTCATCCACCTGTGCGGTGCCGGTGCCGGTGAAGCTTTCGCAAAGCGCGGCCTTCGCGCGAGCCCGGGCCAGCGCTGCGGAAGCCACGGCGTCGCCAGCTATCTCACGCGGCTCGAAGCGATGCGGCGCATCTTCGCGCGGCTCGCGACCGAGACGCGCGTGGGGCGTAGAGTGGTGCACGAAGTACCCGAGGAGGCGCGCATGCAGATCGTGGACAAGGTCGTCGTGGTGACGGGAGGCGCGAGCGGAATCGGTCGAGCGCTGTGCGAGCGCTTCGCGCGCGAGGGTGCGCGCGGGATCGCGGTCGCCGACCAGAACGGCGCGGGCGCCGAGGCGGTCGCCCAAGGCATCGGCCGCGCGGCTCTCGGCGTCGGCTGCGACGTCGCGAGCGCGCAGGAGAATGTTGACCTCGTGCGACGCACGGAGAAGGCCTTCGGTCCGATCGACCTGTTCTGCTGCAACGCCGGCATCGCGACCGGCGGCGATCCACTCGAGACGCCGCTCGACGTCTGGCAGCGCCAGTGGGACGTGAACCTGATGTCGCACGTGCACGCGCTGCGCGCCGCGCTGCCGGGCATGCTCGAGCGCGGCTCCGGTCACTTCCTCCACACCGCCTCGATGGCGGGCATCCTCAGCAGTCACGGAAATCTCGTCTACGCCGCGACCAAGCACGCCGTCGTCGGGCTCGCGGAGTGGCTCTCGATCTCGTACCACCACCGCGGAGTGCGCTTCGCGTGTCTCTGTCCGTTGGGCGTGCGCACGCCCATGCTCGGCGACGTGGACTCGCCCTGGGCGAAGGCGGCGGCCGGAACGATCCGCGAGCCGGAGGAAGTCGCGCAGGCCGTTGTGGACGGACTCGCGTCGGAGCAGTTCCTGATCCTGACCGATCCGCAGGCGCAGGCGTGGATGGACGGAAAGGCGAAGGACCCCGAGCGCTGGCTGCGCGGCATGCGCCGGATTCAAGCCGAGCTCGAAAATGCGCGCGCGGTTCCCGCGCAGCGGTCCTAGCGACCCAGCAGCGCGGGGCCGAGCGACGGATACCCCCAGCCGTCTTCGCCGACGACGATCGGCCGGCCGACGAGCCACTCGTAGAGGACGACCGCCACCGAGCCGATCACCGCGGTGCGCGGCCGTTCACCGACGACGACGGGTCCGCCCCAGAAGCCGATGAACGCGTCCTTCTCGTGGAAGAACTCGCCCGCGTGGCGTCCGGGGACCTTCGTGTTGTAGCCGACGCCCTCCCGAGGGAACAGGTTCACCGTGCCCGCGGTGTCCAGGTCGTACAGATGGGCGAGCTGGCCGACCGAGTCCGGCCGCGGGGTGAAGCTGGTGAGCTGCCGCCAGTCGCTCTCCGTACACCAACTGGTGACGTCGCCACGCTTTGCGTCGCTGATGCAGCGCTTCCGCAGCGCCGCGTGAGCGGCCCGATCCTCGGGCCGCAGCGTCTCGTAGGGCGTGATGCGCCCCGTGTCGAGCAGGTCCGCGCCCTGCCAGCGATAGTGGATGCGATCGCCGGCGCGCTCGATCCAGGCGTCGGCGCGCTTTCCGCCGCGCATCGCCACCAGCCGCGTGACGCAAGCTCCGGGGTCGCACGGGGCCTCCCGCACCGCGAGGTAGTCGAGTGACTCGGGCAGGCGCGTCACCAGCTCCTGCACGATGTCGACCGGCGGGCCGCCGCGCACGGGCCGGATCGCGCGGACCTCCTCGTAAACCGGCTGGCGGCTCCAGCCCGCGGCCTGATCGACGAACAGATCGATCATGTAGTTGCCGCCGGCCGTCGACGCGACGACGGCGTCGATGCCGCGCATCGCGGGCGGGTTGAGCCGATTGGTGAGCTTCGGCCCCTCTCCCTCGTCGGAGGAGATCTTGATCACGCGCAGGTCCACGCCGCCCGCGCGCATGCGGTCGAAGACCTCGACCTCCGGGTTCAGCACGTGGAAGACCGGCGTCAGGCCGTGGTCGCCGGCCATGCCGAAGAGCGTGCGATCGGAAACGCCCGCGGTCCCGTACACCGCAGCGAGTCGCTCGAGCCAGTAGTCGAGGCGCGCGAGCTCGCCCGACGGCGCGATGATTTCGTCGGAGAATGGTCCCTTGAAGTGCGCGAAGTGATCGGGCCAGGGATTGTAGTAGGCGAGATACTCGGGAATCGTCTCCTGCTCGAGGCCCGCGATCTCGGCGATCGTGCGGCGCGCGAGACCGTCCTCGGCGTTCTGGCCCATGCGCCGCCAGGACGCCCACCACGGCGGCTTCGCGGTCAGGACCGGGCGCAGCGCCAGCAGCTCCGCGCGCAGCGCGTGCAGCCGCCGCTCGTTCGCCGCGCGGCGCTCGAGATCTGGAATGCAGCGCAGCTCGGCGAAGTCGCGCAGGCGCTCACCGACGCCGAGGTTCAGGAACGCGTCGAACGTGTGGTGCGCGCCGCTGTCGTACGGCGCCGCGCACGCGTACGACGAAAAGCGGGGCAGCCGCTCGGGCAGGGTGCGCATGCCGGACGAGTGCGCGAGCGCGTCGAGCAGGACCGCGTCGTTGCCGTAGAAGTAGTACGCGCGGCCCTGCTCGCGCACTCGCCGGTCGACGAAGTGGAAGTTCGGGATGCCCGTCGCGCGGAGGCCCGCGACCGGCGCGCCGGTCTGGACGATCGGGATGTTGCGCACGCTGATCGTCGGCGTGGTCGCGACACCGACGCGCACGATGCCCGACGGCGCGGCGTACAGGCCCCGAAAGAACGGCAGGTAGCTCGGGTGTTGGAAGCCGTTCGCCGAGAGCCGTTCCAGAAACACGATCGACTGCGCGGGCGCGGGCGTCGAGCGCTCCCCGCGCGGCGCGCGCGAGGCGGCCTCGCGGTGCTCGCGCAGGATCTGCTGCAGGAACGGGTCGCGCGGATCGCCGGACGAGAGCGCCTCCATCAGGTGTCCCTGCAGACCGTCGACGATCACGTGCACCGCGTAGCGGCGCTGATCGTTGGCGAAGGCGAGGAACGCCCACAGCTCGCCGCCGTCCGACTTGTCGAGCTCGCGCTCCATCCACTCGCGCAGCTGCTGCTCGCGGAACACGCGCGTCGCGAACGCGCGGTAGTGCTTGCACGCCTGCTGGCTCACGAAGTCGATCAGGGACACCGAGATCGCCTCGAGCCGGTCCGGCTCACGCAACACCGCGCGCAGCGCCGGCTCGTACTCGCCCTTGGGATCGAGCCGCGACGCCGCCGCCTCGAGCAGCTTCCGCACGCGCGGCTCGACGCGCGCGACCAGCACGCGAAGCCGCGCATCGTCCGGCGCCGCCTCGCACTCGAGCCGCTCGCCAAGCGGAGCGTCGGCATCGCGGTCGCGCAGGTACAACGCGTCGTAGATCGCGACCAGCTCCGCCGCCACCTCCGCGTCGAGCGCAACCGGCGCCGACTCCGAGCCCTTCGCCGGCGGGCTCCACGCGAACATCGTGTGCTCCACGCCGGGCACTCCGTCGGCCGGCTCGAAGCGGCGGCGGAGCTCCGCGTCGAAATCCTGCTGCTTCGCGTCGTCCGGCGCGCTGTACGTCTCCTGCACCGCCATCGCGAAGGGCAGCACTTCGCCGACGAACTCCCGCGAGTGCACGTTCGCGCGAACCCGCTCGCGCACGTCCGCCTCGAGCGGCAGCTCCGCGAGCCACGGATCGAGCTTCAGCCGAACGAGGTACGGATACGCGAGCTTCCACGGCACGCGCAGGCTCCAGCGCGCGACGTCATAGATCTCACTGAGCCAGAGCTGCCCCTGCGCGCGCGCCGGATCGAGCGCTTGCGCGTGGGTCGCCGACGCCCACGGAAGCGAAGCGGCGAGCAGCAGCGCAATCCCGAAGCGCACGGTCGACCTGAGCATCGCGTCCTCCAGGGAGCACGACGCCCTGGCGCGATGCAGTCTACCGTCAGCCGGCTACGGGCGTACGCCTCGTGCCGTGAATCGCCGGCACGTCGTCGGATCGCTCGTCCGCGCGCCGGTACATGTGCACGGCCAGCGCCGTCACCCAGATCCAGGGCGTCGCGAGAAAGGCCGGCGCGGCGGGGTTGATGCCGATCGCGGAGCCGAAGGCCGTCAGGGCCGCGAACACCACGGGGATCCCGGCGCCGAAGAACCAAGCCGAGACCCGGTGACCTTCGGTGGCGAACCGCGCCGCGATCACCAGACTCGTCGCGATCAGGAGCAGAGTGCTGATGCTACGCGACGCGTTCTGCACGGACCCTTGCCAGGTCTTCTGCACCATCTCCGCCGTCGTGCCGGGCGGGAAGCCGATCACCGGGTCCGACGGCAGCAAGCCGCCCACGAGGTAGGCCACACCGACCAGCCCGAGCAGTCGTGGCCCGCACACTGCGCCCCGGCCCGTCTGCATCAGCCGGCGCACACCGACCGCAAGCAGCACCGTCAGCAGCCCCACACCCACCATGTTCGCCTGGTGGATCCAGCCGAGGTCACCGCTCGTCAGCAGCGTGAAGCGGTGCTGCTTCAGGTCGAAGCCGTCGCGGGTCAGCACCTGCGCCATCGTCACGGCCAGATACAACGGACCGGCGACGGCGCCGCACGCCAACAGTGCGCGAGTCGATCGGGTCTGTTTCGTCATCGCGTCACCGGTGCGGCGGCGGGTTGGAAGAGCTCGACGACGTTGCCGGACGGGTCTTGGAGAAGGACCTGCTTGCCGCCGGGTCCCGAGAGGATGTCGTTGCGGAACGCAGCGCCGGCCTCGCGCAGGCGCGCGACTTCGGCGTCGATGTCGTCGACGATCAGATGGATGCGGTTCCAGCCGCCGGGTTGCGGCTTGGCGCCATCCGCCATGGGCCGCCCCGCGGAGCTCGTCGGTCCGCTGAGCAGCAGTCGCAGATTGCCACGGACGACGTCGGCGAACGCGGGCGGGAAGTTCGTCAGCACTTTGAAGTCGAGGAGCTTCGTGTAGAAGCCGACGGCCTTCCCGACGTCGTCGACGATGTAGCGCACGCTGACCAGCTCGCTTCGGTCACTCATGACTTCTCCTTGTCTCTCACGTGGGGGCTCGATCGCTCTACACGGCGGCGAGCAGGAACCCGATGCGGGTCGCGAGCTCGGCAGCCGTTTGCTGGAACAGCGGGTAGGTGGCGTCGTCGTCGTCGCCATCGCCGGTCGCGGGATTGGCGATGCTCCAGTGGATGGTCTCCGGCTGACCGGGGAAATCCGGACACACCTCGCGCACCCGGTCACACAGGCTGATCACCCAGTCGAAACGCTGCTCGACGAACACGTCGAGGTGCTTGGACACCTGAGCGGACAGGTCGAGGCCGTACTCGTCGCTCATCACGCGCAGCGCGTTCGGGTGCATGGGCTTGGGCTGGCTGCCGGCGCTGAACGCCTCGACGAGACCGCCCGACCGAGCGATCGCCAGCGCCTCGGCCATCTGCGACCGCGCGCTGTTGCCGGTGCACAGGAACAACACCCGCACCGACTTCTTCGCCGCACCTCGCACGCCGCGGTCGGGCGAGTCCGATGTGAGACGAAGACCCGGGTGCAGCGCCGAGCCTGTGGCCAACAGAAGGTCGCTGATCCGCGCCAGATCCACCGTGTAGTACGCGTCCCGGCGATCCGCCGAGCTGCGCCGCGCCGATACCAGCCGACCCTCCCGCAGCTTGCCCAAGTGGTACGAGACCAAGTTCTGCGGCTCGCCAACCAAGCCCGTCAGCTCGCTCACCATCCGGTCGCTCCGGGCCAACTCCGCCAGCAGACGCCAACGCAGCGGATGCCCGGCCAGCTGCAGAAACTCCGGCGGACCGACATCGACGCGAACCCGCTGTGCACTCACAGCTAGGCATTTACATCAACCCAATTCGATATGTCAATTGAAATTGTTGTATTCGCGCAAGCAGTCGGACCTCGGAGGGACGGGAGTCGTCCCTAACAGAGGCTCGCCTCTTGTCGTGGGGCGGAGCGCCAGATCCCCGCACCTCCGCGCGGGTCGGCGGTTTGCGCTGACGAGGACGGGTCGAGCGGTCCTCCGCAAGGGGACCCCCGAGGAAGTACAAACCGCCGACCCCGTCCGAGCTCCGGGATCGGGTCCGGTTTCCGGGCTACGCCAGCTCCCAGCGCCGACTGCTGACACTGCGATACGCCGCGTGAATCCACGCAAGCGTCTGCGCGCCCGAGTCGACCCTCCGCTCCGGACCGCGGCACTCGCGCAGGAAGTCGTTCAGCACCGCGGCCAGGGTGGCGCTGGAATCGAGCGCAGCCGCGATGATCTCCTCGCGTCCATCCTCGCTGCGCAGGATCGCCTGCGCGCTGCCGAGCACGATCTCGCCACGGTCGCCGATGCAGCGCGCGATCGGCCGGTCTGAGTGCTCGTTCCAGGTCACGCGCAGCACGCCCACCACTCCGCCGTCGTGGGCGGTCTCGACGCGGATCTCGTCCTCCA
>JANNLG010000170.1:0-19310 GCA_031396695.1 Deltaproteobacteria bacterium | reverse complement strand
TCTTTGCTGTGCCCGCTCATTCTTCTGCGTTTTTCAAAGATGTAAATCGCGAGGTCCGCACGGTTCCTGCCGACTTGGCCAAGGTACCTGCAATCGGCCAGCGGCACGGGATCGAGTTCATGCCCCCGGCCAACCAAGCGGACTCGCCGGAGACATGATCCCGCCTCCGCGCGGTGCGACAGCGGGTCCGCTTCCCGATTCTTGGTCAGGGCCGACTCTCGTTTTCGAAGTAGTCTGAGGTCCGGCCAACGCTCGCATGGAGACGCCGGAAACCAACTCTGCGGGTGGTCCGGGGAAGCCAAGCGGTTCAGTGAAACCTCTGCCCTCGAACGTCGTTGCCTATCAGCGAACCCGAGATTTCTCGGAGTCGATGGTTCCCGAGTCGCTGCGCCATCGGCATTCCACCAAGCCCGGCGTTTGGGCGCGCATCTGCGTTCTCGAGGGTTCCCTCGCCTACCGCATCCTGGAGCCGTCGAGAGAGGAGCACGTGCTCTCGGCCGAGCTACACGGAGTCGTGGAGCCCGAGATCCCGCACGAGGTCGAGCCCATGGGCGCGGTGCGCTTCTACGTCGAGTTTCTGCGCAGCCCCGACTAGCCACGCTCTCGACGACGGCTGCTTGGTGCCCGAGGCAAGAAGCTCGCCAACCGCGATACTTCGCTTCCGCGCCGCCTCGGGATGAGCGATGCTCGCCGCGATGAGCCGCACGGAGTACGCGTGAGCACGCACAAGCGCAGGCTGCTTCGGGCAGCCGATTTCGTCCTGGCTCCATTCGTGTATCCGGCAGCACGGTTGTTGCGGAAGGTGCGCTCCGCGGGCGTCGAGAACATGCCCTTGTCCAGACGCGTGCTGATGGGGTTGGGCGTGTTCCCGATCGGCGACCACTACTACGAGCCGCAGTTCGATCTGCGCGAGACGCGGCGACCGCTGTCGGACGAGCGGCCGCTGCCCGGCATCGACTGGAACGTCGCGGAGCAGCTCGGCCTGCTGCGCTCGATGCGCTTCGCCGACGAGCTCGCGGGCACTCCGCTCGAGCGGCCCGAGCGACCGGGCTTCTACATCAACAACGGCTCGTTCGAGTCGGGCGACGCGGAGTTCTGGTACCAGCTCCTGCGCCTGAAGAAGCCTCGCCGCATCTTCGAAATCGGCGGCGGCAACTCGACGTTGCTCGCCCTTCAGGCGATCCGCAGGAACCAGCTCGAGGATCCCGCGTACACCTGCAAGCACGTCTGCATCGAGCCCTACGAGAATCCGTGGCTCGAGCAGACGGCGGTCACGGTGATTCGCCAGCGCGTCGAGCAGCTCGACATCGGCTTCTTCGCCGAGCTCGAGCAGGACGACGTGCTTTTCATCGACTCCTCGCACATGATCCGTCCGGACGGCGACGTGCTGTTCGAGTATCTCGAGCTGCTGCCGACGCTGCGTGCGGGCGTGATCGTTCACGTGCACGACATCTTCTCGCCCCGGAACTATCCGGCGCATTGGCTGGTCGACAAGGTGCTGTTCTGGAACGAGCAGTACCTGCTCGAAGCGTTTCTGTCGCACAACGGCGACTGGGCGATCGTCGGCTCGCTGAACTACCTGAAGCATCATCACTACGAGAACCTGAAGGCGGTTGCACCGTCGCTGACGCCCGCGCGCGAGCCGGGCTCGTTCTACCTGCAGAGGCGCCGCTAGAAGCCGAGCTGGCTGGTCACGATCCAGAGCTTCGAGCCGAGCCAGGCCTCGACGTGACAGCGAACGGTGTCGGGGCCCGCGTCGAGCACCGCGTCGGCCGACTCGACCTCGCTCACGACCTCGCCGCCGCAGACCAGCGCGAGCCGTGCCTCGCGCGGCGCAATCACGCGCACGCCCCCCGGCTCGCGCGAGACCTCGAAGCGATCGACCGTCGCGAGGCCTTCGAACGCGACGTAGCTTCGGCCCGCGCGCAGCGCTTCGAGAATCGCCGCCGCGCTGCGCTCGCGCACGAGCACGTGGGTCGTGACCAGCCGGAACAAGTCCCGGTAGCGATCGAGCGTTCCGCCCGCGGGGCCGAGCACGCGAAACTTCGCGTGCGCGTCGACGCCGCCGACGATCGCGCGCGCGCCGGGCAATCGCTTCCAGCGCTCGAGGTTCGCGTTCGGCGTGCGCAGCAGCGGCTTCTGCGCGAGTGGCGTGGGCAGGAAGACCGCGCCGAGCGCGAGCCGCACGGGCACCTCGACGGCGGTAGCGTGCAGGTTCGAGATCTCGATCCCATCGGCGCCGGCCTGCTCGAACTCGTTCGGCTCGCTGAGTCCCGAACGCTCGAGGTGCCCGACGAAGGCCGCGCCGCCGCGCGCGTGGATCTCGTGCACGAGCTCCCGCGGGTCGCGCGGCAGCCTCGCCGGATCCGCGATTCCCAGCGCGAGCAGCGAGCCGTCGCGCAAGCTGATCTCCCAGCCCGGAATCAGGACCACGCCCTCGACCTCGCCTCGAGCCGCCAACTGTGTCGCTTCGTGCGTGTGCTCGGTGAACGCGACCCAGGCCACGCCCGCGCCGTGCGCCGCGTCGACGATCGCGCCGATCGCGCCGGGGCTGTCGTGCGAGACGCGCGTGTGCACGTGCACCACGCCGCGCAGATCGATCCACTCGCCGCCTATCGACACGCCCGTCTCGCGCTTCGGCCCGCTCGGCCAGGGCAGCGCCGCGCAGGCCGAGAGCGCGAGCGCAATCCCCGCGACCGTCAGCCTGGCGAGCGAGCGCCGAGTGTCCATCGCGTTCCTATCGGCTACGCGAGCTCCGGAATCACGTGCTTCCCGAGCAGCTCGATCGACTGCATGACCTTCTCGTGCGGGATGTTCCAGGGCTGCACCAGACACAGCAAGAGGTCGCAGCCGGCGGCCCGGTAGCGCTTGGCGGTCTCGATGCAGGTGTCGGGATCGCCCACGATGCAGGCCGCCGTCGAGTTCAGGAAGTCGAACGTGAGACCCTGGAAATCGACCCCGACCAGCGGCCGCGTGTAGGCGTAGCTCGAGTACTCCTGCTTGCGCTCGGCCTGCCACTCGCCGACGGTTCGGATCTGCTCGACGCCGCGCCGCGCATACCATTCGAACGAGGCCTCCGCGTCCGCGCGCGCTTCGGCGTTGGTGCGCGCGCAGTGCACCATCGTGAAGGTCGCGGCGCGCGGGTTCACGAACTTGCCGATCGGCTTCGCGCGCGCGAGGCCATCGCGGTAGAGCTGGATGCGGCCGGCCAGGTCTTCGGGCGGCACGCCAATCGTGAAAGAGAGCAGGCCGAGCCCGTTCTCGCCCACGGCGCCATGCGTCTCGGGGCTGGTCGCCGCGCACCAGAGCGGCGGGTGCGGCTGCTGCAGCGGCTTGGGAATGACCCGCCTCGGCGGAATCTGAAAGCGCTTGCCCTGCCACGAGAAAATTTCCTGGGTCCAGGCGCCGACGATCATCTCGAGCGCCTCCCGCCACAGCTCGCGCGTGTCGTCAGGCTCGACGCCGAAGCCTTCGAGCTCTGCGCGCGTCGCCGAGCGGCCGGTGCCGAACTCGAGCCGGCCGTTGCTGATCAGGTCGATCACGGCCGCTGCTTCGGCCGCGCGAACCGGGTGGTTGTACGGGAACGGCAGCAGCCGCACGCCGTGCCCGATCCGGATCCGCTCCGTGAGTGCGGCGATCGCGCCGTACAGGACACCCGGCGCGGAGCAGTGTGAGAACTCCTCGAGGAAGTGGTGCTCGACGGTCCAGAAGCTGTGGAAGCCGACGCGGTCGCCGAGAACCGCCTGCGCGATCGTGTTCCGGTAGGCGTCGAGCTCGCTGCGAGGGTGCCACGGGCGCGCGACCGGAATCTCGTAGAAGAGCCCGAATTCCATGCGCGGATTAGACCACTTTCTACTCCGGCCTGTGATCCGTGACCCTAAAGACGGCAGCGGCTGCGGAGTAGCGAGTCCGTACGTGGCGACTGCCTCGAGATGGCTGCGGCGGAGAACTGGGGCGAAGCGTCGCGCCTGTGCGCGATGGCGCTCATCGCCGATCCCGGAGACGAGAAGGTGAAGGCGGCGCTCGACGCGGCCAACTCGGCGCTCGCGAGCGAGCCCAAGGGCCGAATTGAACGAGCCGGATCGGACGCGAATCGCCTGAGACTCCTCCGGACGCCGCCTCATCCTGGGATGAGGCGGCGTCGGGATGAAGTTCGGATTCGCCCGCTCGGCTACTGGATGTCGAGCTCGACGCGCCGGTTCTGGGCGCGGCCGTCGGCGGTCGCGTTGTCCGCGACGGGATTGGCTTCGCCCCGGCCGGTGGCCGTCAGGCGTGCGCCGTCGATTCCGTGGGTCGACAGGTAGTCGCGCACCGCGTTCGCGCGCCGCTCCGAGAGTCCCAGGTTGTACTCGTCCGTGCCGACGCTGTCGGTGTAGCCGACCACCTCGACGCTGACGCCCGGGTTCTCCTTCAGCGCCTCGATACCCGCGTCGAGCACGCCCTCGAACTCGGGCTTGATCGTCGCCTTGTCGAAGTCGAAGTTGATGCCGCGCAGCACGATCGTCTTCTTCGTCGACGTCGCCGCCGACCCGACCGACACTGCTGCCGCCCCGACGCCCGCCACGTCGTAGCTGTCGGTGGCGGTGCACTTCGCACTGTAGTTACCCGCCGTGGTGTAGGTGTGCTTCGGGTTCTGCTCGGTCGACTTGCCGCCGTCCCCGAAGTCCCACGCGTACCCCTTGATCTCGCCCATCTCCGTCGTCGCCACGCAGCGACAGTCGACCGCGAGCGGCGGAGCGCCCGAGCCGGGCGTGCAGGTCGCGCGCACGGTCGGCGGATTCTTCACGGCCTCTTCGGCGGTCAGCGCGCAGAGCAGCGCGCCACCGATCGCACCGGCCGCTCCACCGAGACCCGCACCGCGGCGCAGATCGTCGCGATCGTCATCGCCGTGGTGCCAGTTCGAAGCAACTCCGCCCGCGACGGCGCCGAGCCCTCCACCCACGATCGCGCACACGAGCGGAGCGGCATCTCCGAACGTGTCGTTCATGGTTGCGCAGCCCGACGTTCCGAACGCGATTACACAGGCCGCCACCAACGCGAAAACTCGATTCATGACCAGATCACCTCCAAAGGGAAAGAGACATGGAAAACCGGGCAAGATCGAACCCGTGAGTTCGACCTTGCCCGGCTGTGCAAGGCATATGCCGGAGCGCGACGCTCCATACTTCGGAACGTGTCTCCGAGTTACTGGATGTTGAGCTCGACGCGGCGGTTCTGGGAGCGGCCATCCGCGGTCGCGTTGTCCGCCACCGGGTTGGTCTCGCCGAAGCCAACCGCCGTCAGGCGCGAGGCGTCCACACCGTGGGTCGACAGGTAGCCGAGCACCGCGTTCGCGCGCCGCTCTGAGAGACCCTGGTTGTACTCGTCGGTACCCACGCTGTCGGTGTAGCCGGCGACCTGGACGCTCACGCCCGGGTTCTCCTTCAGGGCCTCGATGCCCGCGTCGAGCACGCCCTCGAACTCGGGCTTGATCGTCGCCTTGTCGAAGTCGAAGTTGATGCCGCGCAGAACGATCGTCTTCTTGGTCGACGTCGTCGCCGACGCGACCGACACCGCCGCACTGCCCGAGCCAGCCACGTCATAGCTGTCGGTCACCGTGCACTTCGCGTTGTAGTTCCCGGCGGCCGTGTAGGTGTGCTTCGCGTTCTGGGTCGCGGCCTTCTGGCCGTCGCCGAAGTCCCACGCATAGCTCTTGATCTCGCCCACGTCCGTCGTCGCCACGCAGCGGCAATCGACGGTGAGCGGCGGGGCACCCGAGCTCGGAGTGCAGCTCGCGCGCACCGAGGGCGGATTGCGTACGGCGTCTTCGTCCGCGAGCGCGCAGAGCGTCGCGCCGATGACTGCGCCGGCGCCTGCGCCGATCGCGTAGCCGGCCTTCTGGTCATTGCGGTGGTCACTGCCGCTGCGCCAGTTCGACGCGATTGCGCCCACCGGTGCACCCAGCGCGCCGCCGATCAGACCGCAAACGATCGGGCCCCCGACCGGGCCGAACGTGTCGTTCATGGTGGCGCAACCCGATGTTCCCAGCGCGAGAACACACGCGATCGCGAAAGTGAAGATTCGATTCATGATTGGACTCCCTCAGAAATTGACTGACGCATGGCATGACCTATGCACGATTGATACCAGCAAGCTGCTCAGTGTCTGTGCAGGCATGCGCAGCTGTCGTGCAGGTTCTGACCACCCGGCGGCATGATGACCGGATCGGCAAGTTTTGCAAGGCTGGGCCGGGCTGGCGGAGGCCTCGATCCATGTGTTCCGGGCTACACTACTGGGCGTCTACTTCCGATCGAAGTCATGGCCTCGGAGGGCGGCCTCGAACTCGGGAGGCATTGGAAGGCGTATGAATCGATCGAACAGCAAGGGATTGCGAGCGCTGTGCGCGCTCACGGCCGCGAGCCTGATCTGGCTGGCGGCACCCACGGCCAGTAAGGCAGAGAGCTTCGACAGCTTCTGCGCAGAGTGGATGGGCAAGCTCGCGGCCCGCGAGCAGCAGAACCTGAAGAAGATGGAGTACACGCCGAGAGCCGGTCGGGTCGTCGGCTCGTACACGGGCTACGAGAAGGTGCCGGTCCGCTGCCAGTCGCGGGCCAAGCCGGGCGCGCCGGGGGTCGGCACGCTCGTCTACCACGAGGTCCGCTACCAGAAGGCGGGCCAGACAGCCGAGGCCGCCAAGTCGAGCGCGCCCGAGGTGGTCGAGAAGGTCGAGGTCATGGAGATCTTCCGCTTCGACGGAAAGAAGTGGAAGTACTGACCGGGACCTTTCCACAATCTACCTAGGGGCGGCGAGCGCGAGAGCGCAAGCCGCCCTTTTCTTTTCCGGCCCGTCGGACGCTAGAATCGCTCCCGACAACCGGAGGTCAGCCCATGAAGCGATTCATCGAGCACCACGAGCTTGCGCGCGACAAGCGGTTCGTGCGCCAGGACAACGCCTCGGTCACGGTTCTGTCCCAGCTTCCGGACGACGTCGACACGGTGGTGAACGTCTTCGAGAAGTTCGCGCCCATGATCGAGATCTCCGTGAAGGGCACCGAGGCCGAGCCGCTCTACGAGGAATACGGCCCGGCCTTCGGTCTGATCACGCTGAACCAGCCTCTGAAGCCGAACGATCCCGCTGGCGCGACGCGCCTGCTGATGCGCATGCACGGGATCTTCGTCGGTGAGCTGCAGGCGCTCGAGGGCGCGGGCCGCTCGCTCTGGGACTTCCCCGACGCGCCGTGGGAATTCAAGATGAACATGGCGCGCCAGTGCTGGGACGAGGCGCGTCACGTGCAGATCTACGAGAAGCTGCTCATCCACTGCGGCGGCTACGTCGGTATGTTTCCGGAGTCGAGCTTCCTGTTCGAGTGCGCCTGCTCCGACGATCCCGCGCTGCGCGTGGCGGGCGTGAACCGCGGCCTCGAGGGGCTCGCCTGCGACGTGTTCCGCGACATGATCAAGTACGCCGCGAAGACCGGCGACGAGACCATGGAGCAGGCGATCGATTTCGTGCTCGCCGACGAGCTCACGCACGTTCGCTTCGGCAGCGACTGGGTGCGCGAGTTCACCAAGAACGATCCCGCGCGTTTCGAGAGGGCGCAGGCGTTCCGCCGCCAGGTCGACAAGCAGTTCAGCTTCGGCGGCTCGCGCTCCGACCGCGAAGACGCCGCGATTCGGATCGCCCGCGAGGACCGGCTCGAGGCCGGCTTCACGGAAGCCGAGCTGAACGAGCTCGCGCAGATCTCGGGCGACGGGCCGTCGCGCGACACGCTGCAAAAGGCTTCGGAGATCCTGCGCCAGCGACACCTGGCCAAGCGTGCCGCGGCGCGCGGAGAACGCGCATGAGCGAAGAGCGGATGTATCCCGGCACCGGTCGCGACGAGCGCACCACCTTCGCTCCGTACGGCGCGTTCGAGGTCCCGGCGGATCTGCGCGAGCTGCACGGCCGCTACGACGTCGAGTCGGTGGCGCGCCGCGTGCGCAATTTCCGCTACGCCGAAGAGTGGATGATGATGGCGATGGGCGGCTGGCTCGCGACCGTGCCCGAAGTGCCGGTGAAGACTGGCCTGGGCAAGATCATCTGGGAGGGCGCGAAGGCGGCCGACGAGCTCGGCAAGCGCTTGCCCGAGCTGCGCTGCGGACGCAAAGCGGTGTCGGCCTCGGAGTCGCCGAACCAGGGCTTCGCGGCCTTCGTGCAGGCGGTCACCGAGCCGGAGCGGCCGGACCTGTCGATCGAGAAGCTCTCGGGCCTCTTCGACGTGCTGAAGCCCCATTTGATCGAGGTCTACGAGCGCACCATGCGCGAGACCGACCAGATCGCGGACGCGCCCACGATCGAACTCTTGGACGAGATCGTGCGCAAGACGCGCAAGCACGTGAGCTGGGGCCACGAGGTGCTCGACCGGCTGTGCGACACCGATGCGCGTCGCGAGCGCCGGCGCGCGCGCGCGGGAGCGCTGCGCACGCAGCTCATCGCCTGCGGCGGCGTGAACGGAGATCTTCCGCCCGGCTCGGCCTGATGAATCGCGCGCTCGTCTTCCACGGCAAGGCCGACGTGCGCGTCGAGTCCCTGCCCGATCCCAGGCCGCCCGATTCGCGCGGCGTGGTGGTGCGCGTGGAGCGCACCGCGATCTGCGGCTCGGACCTGCACCTCTACCACGGCAACCTGCCGGTCCCGCCCGGCTTCACGCTTGGTCACGAGTTCGTGGGCGAGATCGTCGAGACCGGCCGCGAGGTGCGGAACTTCCGCACGGGCGATCGCGTGCTCGTGTCGGGCGTGATCGGCTGCGGCGAGTGCCGCGCCTGCGCGGGCGGCCACCCGATCCGCTGCGAGCGCCACCAGACGCGCGTGTTCGGGAACTCGCACGAGCTGCCGGGCGGCCAGGCCGAAGCGGCGGCGGTGCCGGCCGCCGACACGGCGCTGCTGCGCGTGCCCGACGGCATCAACCTCGATCAGGCCGTGCTGCTGACCGACATTCTTCCGACCGGCTACTACGGCGCGAAGAACGCGGAGATCAAGCCCGGGCAGACGGTGGCCGTGATCGGGCTCGGCCCGGTCGGCCAGTGCGCGCTGCAGTGCGCACAGCTGTTCGGCCCGTCGCGCGTGTTCGCGATCGACCGCGTGCCGTCGCGGCTCGAGGCGGCGCGCGCGCTCGGCGGAATCCCGATCGACGCATCGAAGGATCCGCTCGGCGCGATTCGCGACGCCACCGGGGGACAAGGCCCGGACGCCGTGATCGAAGCCGTCGGGGCGGACGAGACGATCGCACTCGGCATCCAGCTCGTGCGCGTCGCCGGCGTGCTGTCGGTGATCGGCGTGAGCACGAACATGGCCTTCCCGTTCCCGATGCTGCAGGCGCTGATGAAAGCGCTCACGTTCCGGATCGGCATCTGTCCCGTGCCCGAGCTCTGGGACGACCTGGTGCCGCTACTGCAATCCGGGCGGCTGCGTCCCGAACGCGTGTTCACGCACCGCATGCCGCTCTCGAAGGGCGCGGAAGCGTACGCGCTGTTCGACGCGCGCAGCGACGGCGTGATGAAGGTCATGCTCGATCCAAGCGCGTGAGCGCGCCCGTGCGACCGGTGGTCGAGACGACGTGCGGCGCGCTTGCAGGAAGTTCCGAGGCGGGCGTTTCTAGCTTCCTCGGCATTCCGTACGCGCGGCCGCCGGTCGGGTCGCTTCGCTTCCGCCCGCCGCAGCCGCCGGAGCCGTGGACGGGCGTGCGCGACGCGCTCGCGTTCGGCGGCTCCGCGCCGCAGGTCGAGCTCGCAGGCCGCTCGCTGCCCGGCACGCCCGTCGGGCCCCAAAGCGAAGACTGTCTTTACCTGAACGTGTGGACGCCAGCGGGCGACGTTGGAGCGCACCCGGTCCTCGCGAAGCGTCCCATCCTGGTGTGGCTGCACGGCGGCGGTTTCACCAGCGGCTCGGGCTCGCAGGGCTTCTACGATCCGACGGCGCTGGTGCGAAGCGGCGACGTGCTGGTGGCGACGCTGAACTACCGCCTGGGCGCGCTCGGCTTCCTGTATTTGGGCACGCGCGGAGCGTCCCGGCTCGGCGCGACCGCGAACGTGGGCTTGCTCGACCAGATCGAGGCGCTCGCCTGGCTGCGCGACAACGCGGCCGCGTTCGGCGGCGATCCTCAGAACGTGACGATCTTCGGTGAGTCGTCGGGCGCGCGCAGCGTCGCGACGCTGCTCGGCACGCCCGCCGCGCGTGGCCTGTTCCGGCGCGCTATCGCGCAGAGCGGCGCCGCGAGCCACGGGCTCGACGAGCCGAGCGCGTGTGCGGTCGCGGACGAGTTCCTGCGCGAGCTCGAGATTTCCGAGAACGCGCTCGAGCGCCTGCGCGAGCTGCCGGTGTCGGCGCTGCTCGAGGCGCAGGTGCGAGTCGTGACGCGGCGGATCGGCACGCCGGGGTGGCTGCCGTTCCAACCCGTCGTCGACGGCATGGTGCTGCCCGAGCCCGCGCTCGCGGCGATCCGCAGCGGACTCTCGCGCGACGTCGATCTGCTCGTCGGCAGCAACCGCGACGAGTGGAAGCTGTTCGCGGCGATGGACCCGCGGCTGCGCGCGCTCGACGAGTCCGGGCTCGCGGAGCGCGTGCGCGCACGCGTGCCAGACGCCGATCCTACGCGCGCGAAGGCGCTGCTCGAGGGCTACCGCGGATCGCGCGAGGCGCGCGTCGGCACCACGCCGCTCGACCTGTTCTGCGCGCTCGAGACGGACCGCGTCTACCGGATTCCGGGTCTGCGCCTGGCCGACGCGCAGCGCGCAGCCGGTGGCCGGGTGTTCGCGTACCACTTCACGCGGTCGGCGGCGTTGCTCGGCGGCGCGCTCGGCGCCTGCCACGCGGCGGAAGTGCCGTACGTGTTCGGCAACGTGCGCGCGCCGTCGGGAATCGTCTGGTGCGGCAGCGGCCCCGAAGTCGACCAGCTCTCCGCGCGCGTAGTCGGCGCCTGGACGAGTTTCGCGCGCGACGGCGTGCCGCGCGCGCGCGACCTGCCCGACTGGCTACCCTACACCACGGAGCGACGCGAAACGCTGGTGCTCGGCACGCCGTGTACGATGGAGCTCGACCCGGGCGCCGTCACCCGGCGCCTGTGGGACGGAAACCTGTAGCGACGAAGGGAGCCAGGCGATGCGCGGACTCGGCGACAGGATCGTGTTCGTGACCGGCGGCGCGCGCGGCATCGGCCGCGCGATCGCGGAACGGCTCGCGAGCGACGGCGCGCGCGTCGCGATCGCCGACATCGACGAGCCGGGCGCGCACAAGACCGCGGCCGAGATCGGCAAAGGGGCGCTCGGCCTCGCGCTCGACGTGACCGACGGCCCGTCGGTGCGCGCGTCGGTCGGCGCGGCGATCGCGCACTTCGGCCGCATCGACGCGCTGGTCAACAACGCGGGCTGGGACAAGGTCGAGCCGTTCATCAAGGCCAGCGAAGCGACCTGGGACAAGGTGCTCGCGATCAACCTGCGCGGGCCGATCGCGGTCACGCGCGCGGTTCTCGACGGCATGATCGAGCGGCGCTCGGGCTGGATCGTCAGCATCAGCTCCGACGCCGGCCGCGTGGGCTCGAGCGGCGAGGTGGTGTACTCGGCAGCGAAGGCGGGCGTGATCGGCTTCTCGAAGGCGCTCGCGCGCGAAATGGCGCGCTACGACCTGCACGTGAACGTGGTCTGCCCCGGGCCGACCAACACCGCGCTGCTCGCGCAGGTCGGCGCCGACAATCCGAACCTGGTGCAGGCGCTCGCGAAGGCCGTGCCGTTCCGCCGCATCGGCGAACCCGACGACATCGCCGGCGCGGTCGCGTTCCTGATCTCCGACGACGCCGCGTTCATCACCGGCCAGACGATCTCGGTGAGCGGCGGAATGACGATGGTCTAGGCGCTACGACAGCCAGCGCGCGAGTGGCGTGCCGAACAGGAAGCGGATGAACTTCTTCATCCCCTCGTCCTTCGCGCGCGAGTACGGGTAGTGCTTGCTCGCCTGTCGGCCGCCGAAGCGGTCAGTCAGGATCGGCTGCGCGTAGGCGTAGCCGCGCGGGCCGAGCTCGCCGTTCACTTGTCCCACGCCGCTGTCCTTGCGTCCGCCGAACGGCGCTTCGGCCGCGCCGTAGGTCATGGTCATGTCGTTGATGCAGACGCTGCCCGAGTCGATGCGCATGGCGATCTCGCGCCCGCGCTTCACGTCCCGCGTCCAGACGTTGGCGCCGAGTCCGTAGGCGCTGTCGTTCGCGCGCGCGATCGCTTCCTCGACGTCGCGCACGCGCACGATCGGCAGCACCGGACCGAACGTCTCTTCGCGCATCAGCGCCATGTCGTCGCTGACGCCGGTCATGACGGTGGGCTCGTAGAACAGGCCCTTCAACGCAGGATTGCGTCGGCCGCCGACGAGCACCTGCGCGCCGCGCGCCTTCGCTTCGTCGACGTGGCGCTCGACGATCTCGAGCTGGCGCGGCCAGAACATCGCTCCCACGTCGAACTCGCCGGTGTCCGCCTGGCGCAAGCTGCGCGCGCGCGCGACGACCTTCTCGGTGAAGAGGTCCGCGACCTCTTCCAGCACGTACACGCGTTCGGTGCCGCAGCAGTACTGACCGGTGTTGAGGAAGCCGCCCGCGACCGCGCCGCCGGCCGCCGCGTCGAGGTCGGCGTCGGCGCAGACGATCATCGGATCCTTGCCGCCGAGCTCGAGCGTGCACGGGATCAGCCGCTCCGCGCACGCGACCGCCACGCGCCGGCCGGTCGCGACGCTGCCCGTGAACGAGATCTTGTCGACACCAGCGGCGACCAGTGCCGCGCCCGTCTCGCCGTCGCCGGTGAGCACGGTGAGCACGTCCTCGGGCAGGCCCGCCGCCTTGAAGATGTCGCCCACGATCTGGCCCGAGAACGGCGTGACCTCCGAGGGCTTCAACAGCACGGTGTTGCCGGCCAGCAGCGCCTGCACGGTCGGGTTCAGCGACAGGATCACCGGCCCGTTCCAAGGGCTGATCACGCCCACCACGCCGAGCGGCCGGTAGACGATCTCGAGCTTCTTCATGAAGCGCAGCATCCCGTGCAGCCGCTTGCGCTCGGGCTTCAGGATGCGCGGCGCGTGCTTCGACCAGTAGGTCATCGCGTCGCAGGCTGCGAACACGTCGATCATCAGCGCTTCGCTGGCGGGCTTGCCCGACTCGCGCATCACGATCTCGACCACGCGGTCCTGGCGCTCGAGCAGCGCCGCGAGCGCGCGCTGCACGAACCTGGCGCGCTCGGAGACTTCGAGCGCGGCCCAGGCAGCTTGCGCCTTGCGCGCGCGCCCGAGCGCCTCGCGCACGTCGTCGGCGTTCATCACCTCGATCTCGCCGACACGTTCGAGCGTCGCGGGGTTCGAGATCCCGAGTCGTCGACGCGCGCCGGCCGGGGCCGGAATCGGAGTCACGATGGCCATGGCCGTAGCGTACCATCGCGCGGTGGTAAAACTCATCTTCCTGTGCGCACGAAGGCCCGGACTCGACCACGCGCGCTACGCCGCGCACCTGCTCGAGAGCCACGCGCCGCTCGCGCTGCGCCACCACGCGAGCTTGCGCCGCTACGTGCTGAACGTCGTCGACGGCGACAGCGAGCTCGACAGCGTGAACTCGCTCTCCTACGACGCGCTCTCGGACTTCGAGGCGCGCAACTACGACTCGGCCGAGGGCGAGCGGCTCGTGACCGACGACCACGCGCGTTTTCTCGGCGCCGCATCGGGCTACCTGACACGGGAGCGTGTCGTGCGTGCCGATGCGCCGGCCGCCGCGCCCGGAGCGCGCTCGCCCGGCGTGAAGTGGATCTGCGCGCTGCGCCGCACCAAGCGACTCTCGACCGAGGACTTCGCCGCGCGCCTCGAGACGGAGGTCGTCCCGGAGATCCTCGCGGGTCAGCCGCACATCTCCGAGCTGGTGATCGACCGCGTGGAGCGACGGCTCTACGACGCGGGCGAGGCGTGGGACGCGTTCCTCGAGTCGCGCTTCGCCGACCCCCGTCGCGCTCCGCTCGCTCCGTTCGACTCGTACGACTGCGCCGTCTCGCTGCGCGGCCGGATTCAGCGCATCACCGACGCGACCGCCATCTGGCGCGTCGCGGAGTACGTTCAGAGGGCGTAGGCGTTTGCGCTAGTCCGCGCGCCAGTCGGCGTCGATCTGAACCGCGCCTAGCGAAGCGCGCTGGCCGCCGTCCACGATCAGGCACGCGCCGGTCACGAACGAGGACTCGTCCGAGGCCAGGAACAGGATCCCCTGCGCGACCTCGTCGGGCGCGCCGAAGCGGCCGAGCGGAATTCGAGCCTCCATCGCGTCGCGCGCGCGCGGATCGGCGAAGGCCGCGACGGTGTTCTCGGTCGCGATCACGCCGGGCGCGAGCGTGTTCACACGCACGCGTTGCGCTGCGCCTTCGATCGCCGCGGTGCGCGTCAGGTTCTCGAGCGCGGCCTTGGCGCTCGCGTAGGCGCCGATGCCGGCCTGCCCCGCGTGTCCGGCCGTCGACGAGACGTTCACGATCGCGCCGCCGCCCTGCTTCGCCATCCGCGGAAGCGCCGCGCGCAGGCCGAAGAACGCGCTGTCGAGCGTAGCGCGAAAGGTGGCGTGCCAGTCCGCGGTGGTCGCGGCTTCGAGCGGCCCCGCCACCATGCCGTAGGCGTTGTTCACCAGCACGTCGAGCCGACCGTAACGCGCGACGGTGTCGGCGACCAGGCGCTCGAACGCGCGCTCGTCGCTGACGTCGGCGGAGTGCGCCTCGGCAGCGAAGCCCGCCTGCGCGATCTCGGCGACCACGCGTTCGAGCGGCGCAAGTCGCCGGCCGCACAGCACGACGCGCGCGCCTTCGCGCGCGAACAGTCGCGCGGTCGCCGCGCCGATCCCCGAGCCCGCGCCGGTGACGATCGCGATTCTTCCCGAAAGCCTTCCCGCCATGCGCACCAGCTCCTCTGGTAGCATGATCGCATGATCCGGATCGTCACTCGATTGATCGTGTCGCCGCGCAACCGCGGCGCCGTCATGCAGAACGCGCCCCGGCTCGTCGAGTTCTTCGCCAAGCACGGCGTGACGAGCGAGGGCGTGTTCGAGAACTTCCACGAGAGCGAGATCGTGCACCTGTGGTCAGCAAAGAGCATCGCGGCGTACGAGCAGGCGACCGCCGGCTTGCGCGGCGACGTCGCGTTCCGTGAGTTCGCGGGCGCGGCGGCGCAGCTGATCGAGTTCGAGAAGAAGGAGTACTGGCGTGCGATCGGATGAACGGCCACACATCGACCTGCTCGACGTGAAGTCGTTCGCGAACGGACAGCCGCACGACGCGTTCCGCTGGCTGCGCGAACACGATCCGGTGCACTGGCATGCGGAGGCCGACGGGCCGGGCTTCTTCGCGGTCACGCGCTACGAGGACGTGCGCGAGATCGGCCGCGCGCCGGAGCGCTTCTCGTCGGTGCCGACGATCATGATTCCCGACCCTCAGCCCGGCATGAACTTCGAGATCGACGGCCACCAGATGATGCTGATGATGGATCCGCCCAAGCACACGCAGTACCGGCGCCTGATCTCGAGCGAGTTCACGCCGCGCGGCGCGCGCGAGCTGGCGCCGCGCGTGCGCGAGCTGGCCGCGATGATCGTCGACCGCGTGATCGAGCGCGGTGAGTGCGATCTGGTCGAGGACATCGCCGGCGAGCTGCCGTCATACGTGATCGCGGACCTGCTCGGGATCCCGCTCGAAGACGGCCGCAAGCTGTACCGCCTGACCGAGATCATCCACTCCGCGCCGGAGACGCTGCCACCCGGCGCGGGCGCGGCGGCGGTGCTCGAGATGTTCCAGTACGGAGCGGGCGTGATGGCCGAGAAGCGCGCGCGGCCGGGCGACGATCTCTCGACCAAGATCCTGAACGCCGAGGTCGACGGCCGCCGCTTCGACGACATCGACTTCAATCTGTTCTTCATGCTGCTGGTCGACGCGGGCGGCGACACCACGCGCAACCTGGTGGCGGGCGGCATGCTCGCGCTGTTCGAGAATCCCGACCAGCGGCGCAGGCTGGCGGCGAACCTCGACGCGCTGCTGCCGAGCGCCGTCGAGGAGATGCTGCGCTTTGTCTCGCCGGTGATCTACATGCGCCGCACCGCGCTCGTCGACACGGAAATCCACGGGGTGAAGGTCCGCGCGGGTCAGAAGGTGGTGATGTACTACGGTGCCGCGAACCGCGACGCGTCGGTGTTCGCCGACCCCGACCGCTTCGACGTTTCGCGCGAGCCGAACCTGCACCTCGCCTTCGGCGGTGGCCAGCACTTCTGCCTGGGCTCGCACATCGCGCGCGTCGAGATCGAGGCGATGCTGCGCGAGATCCTGACGCGACTTCCCGACATCGAGCCGACCGGACCCGCCGCCTGGCTGGCGTCGTCGTTCATCTCCGGCCCGAAGACCCTGCCCGTGCGCTTTCGCCGCAGCGCGCGGAAGTAGTCGCGAGACGGCCGGCCGCGAAGTCGATCAGAACCGATCCCAGTGCACGACCTCGTCGAGCGGCCGGCGCTTCACGGGGCCGAATTTCTTCTCGGGGAAGCCGAGCGGGATCGTGACCTGGATGCGGTGCGTGTCGGGCAGGCAGATCAGCTTCCGGATCGGCGCCTCGCACAGCATGTGGAAGGTCGTGAAGACGGTGCCCAGCCCGAGGGCGCGCGCGGCCACGATCAGATTCTGCGCGGCGGGATAGAGCGCGGCGGGCACGAACATCTCCATCGGGTTCGCGGGCGGGTAGATCACGGCCCCGCAGACGAAGATCAGCACCGGCACGCGATCGAAGTTGTCGAGCAGGTGGTGCGCGCCCGCGGACATCAGCTTGCGCGAGCCGTCGGCCGACTCGGGCACCGGCAGGATGCGCGGCTTCACCTCGTTCCGGAAGATCTCGCCGATCTGCTTGCGCAAGCTCGCGTCGCGGACCACGACGAAGTCCCAGCCCTGGCTGTTGCCCGGGCTCGACGCGCAGGTCGCCGCGCGCAGCACCTTGCGGATCAGCTCCTCGGGAACGGGATCGGGCTTCAGCCAGCGCATCGCGCGGCAGGTTTCCATCGCCTCGAGCGCGTCCATGGGCTTCTCCTCCAGGCCCGCGCTACGCGATCGCGTGTAGCTTGGCCGGGTTGTCGATCAGGATCGTGTCGATCTGCGCGGCGGTGGCGCCGCAGTCGCGCAGCCACGGCACGACGTTCTCGTAGATGTGCGAGTAGCCCCAGCCGCCGTACGCCTTGTAGCAGGTCTTCCAGCCGATCTCGTTGCCGATCAGGATGCGGTTCGCGTGACCGGCTTCGAGCAGGCTCATCACCAGCTCGATCTCTTCCTTGTCGCGCGGGAACGCGCGGCCCGGCCCGACGATCTCGTAGTACTCCTCGTGGCCGAAGTGGTCGAACGAGACGTAGCCGAGTCCGCGGCGCAGAACGTGCTTGGAAACCTCGGTCGAATAGAAGCCCATGTGCGACATGTAGACCTTGGCGAGGTCCGCGCCCTCGGCCTCGAGCAGGTCGAGGTAGAAGTCGAGGTGGTGGCGCGGCGTCTCGCGCGAGCCGTGCGTGCCGCCGTTCGGGTGCACGGTGAGCGACGCGCCGGTGCGCGCCTGCGCCCGCGCCGCTGCTCGCAGCACCTTTTCCTCGTCGGGCAGGCAGGGCGTGTCGGGCATGCCGCTGCAGCCGATCTCGCCGATGTTGCCCGCGCGCACGCCCGTGTCGCCGATGCCGATCTCAATCTCGCGCACCATCGCGTCGGCGAGCGCGCCGACGTCGAGCTTTGCGACCTCGGGCGGGTGACTCCCCTGCGTGTACCAGCCCGTCGAAGCGATGATCTGCACGCCCGCCTCGCGGGAGATGCGCTTCAAGGCCGCGACGTCGCGCCCGATGCCCGGCAGCTCCATGTCGACGAAGGTCTTGCCGCCCGCGCGCACGAACTCGCGCACCTCGCGGATCGTCAGTTCGACGTCGGACTGGATCAAGTTGTCGCGCACCATCAGCCCGTTGCGGCGCGCGAGGCCGAGGTTCTCGAGACAGAGCGGCTTGGCGGCGAGTTTCGCGAGCTCCGGATCCTGCGGCGCCGCGTACCAGCACAGGATGTCGAGCGTCAGGTGCACGTGCGAGAGCGTGCCGCCCATCTCGTTCGGCGCGATCGCGCCGAGCACCGTGTTGACCGTGGGCACGTTCGTCGACCTAGAACTTGTCGATGCCGACGTCGGTCGAGTAGAACTGCTTGTACCAGCGACGGAAGCGGCCGACGTCGCCATCGTTCTCAGCGAGCAGCGGCTGCGGTCGGTAGACCTTCGTGTTCCAGAGCCCGAAGTCGAGCTCCCAGTCGCTCGCGTAGTAGTCGAAGAACGCCTCCAGCTCGGCGCGTCCCGCCGGCTCCGACTTCTTGGCGTAGTACGTGTGGACGACCTCGCACTTCTCGTCGTCGATCGGTGTCAGCGTCTGGATCGACACGCCGTGCATCTTGCCGGTCACGCGCGTGAGCGACAGGCCCGGCCCGTACATGAAGGAGCGGAACGAGGTCTCGCCCTCGGCGTTCGACTGCACCGCCGCGTCGCGCTTCAGGTCGAGCACGAGCGTCGCGATCGGCCCGTCGCCGTCCCAGTTCACCTTCTCGATCTGCATCGCGTGCACGTGCGCGAAGTGCTGGATGTCGACCGCGTTCTCGTACATCTCCTGGATGTGCGTCTCGAGCGGCCAGCGCACGCGCTTGTACTTGTAGTAGCCCGGGTCGGTGACCTCCGGGATCAGCGGGATCTCGAACGTGGGCGGCTTTTCCTCGGCGTGATGCCAGGCCATGACGTAGCCGTTCTGCTCGCGCACGTCCCACGAACGCTGGCGCGCAAGCGCGGGGATCTTCTTCGCGTACGGCACGTCGGTGCAGCGCCCGCTGCCGTCGTAGCGCCAGCCGTGGAAGGGACACTGGATCTGGTTGCCGACCACCTTGCCGCCCACGCCGAGGTGCGCGCCCAGGTGCGAGCAGTACGCGTCGAGCACGCGCGCGGCACCGTCTTCGCCGCGATACACGACGAGATCCTTTCCGAACTGGTGGATTGGCTTCACGTCACCCACTTCCAGCTCGTCGCTGAAGATGACTTTGAACCAGCCGTTCGGAGAGTGGGGAAGCGGGATGCGCTTCATGACAGCCCCTTTAGAACACGTTCCAATTTCGCCGATTATCCACGCACGGAGCGGCCGTGTCTACCGCCGTGTCATGATCGGGTCGATGGACCCCACGCGAGACCGGATCGAGCGCGCCGCCGCGGCGCTGTGCGAAGCCGAGGCGAAGCGTGCGCCGATCGCGGGCTTGCCGGCCGACGCGCGGCCGCGCGACGT
>JANNLG010000106.1:0-20213 GCA_031396695.1 Deltaproteobacteria bacterium | reverse complement strand
CTTGTAGTTGTTCGCAGCGAGCATCGCTTTTGCCGGCGCAAGGAATTCCGCACCGAACGGATGCTGCACCGAGAAGAGCGCAACCGTGTCCTTGATCTGACCCTTCTTGCGCATGTCGTTCAGCATATCGACCAGCGCTTTGACGCCATCGGTCGGACGGCCGAGCATCCAGAATGCGTTCTCGAATTTCGGCGCAAGATCGTTGATGCGGTCTGTCGCACCTGTGCCGATGACGTGCGGATAGCCGTATTTTGCAAATACCGGCAGCACCTGAAGGTTCGGCCCGCGCACCGCGAACGTGCCGCGCTCGCCAGAACGCGCGGCGCAGGCGGCGGCGAGCTTCGAAGATGCGTCCAGGAACGTGGTGTCGAGCTGCGCGAGCTCGGAAGTCAGGTCCACCGTCGGCGACGTGGTCTGGATGTCGCCGTCGACTCCGAACTCCGACGACGCGTCGACGACGCTCGAAGCGTCGCGCACGAAGCGATCGGTCTGGATGGTGATGTTCCCGCCGTCGCCGGTCGCGGACGCGCGCAGCTCCGCGCGGTTCAGCACCACGAACTCCGGGTCGAGAGTGATGTTGCCACCGCTGCCGAGTCCGGCTCGAACGTCGGTGGTGACCTTGCCGTCCTGGATGTAGATGAGCCGGCTCGCGGCGATGGAGATGTCGCCGCCGTCCGCCGCCACCGCCGACGTCGTCACCCGCCCGCCGTTGCGCGCGCTGAAGCGCTCGCCGGCGTCGATGGTGATGCTGCCCGCGTCGCCGGTCCCCGCGCTGAGCGCGCTGATCGTGCCGCCGTTCATCACGAGCACTTGGCTGTTGGCGTCGATAGAGATCGAGCCGCCCCGTCCGTCGGCCAGCGTCTCCGTCGCGATGCTTCCGCGCTCGCCGACGATCAGCGCTCCGATTCCGTCGATCGTCACCGAGCCAGCCGCGCCGGCGCCTGCACTGCGCGCGCTGACCTCGCCATCCTCGATGCGAAGTGTCCGCGCGTCTCGGATCGAGACCTCGCCCGCCTTGCCGCTGCCGAAGGTCTGCGTCGATACCTCTGCGCCGTCGGTCACGGTCACGTCCGGAGCCACGATGCGAACGTTGCCCGCCCTGCCCGCGCCGCGCGACTCGGCCGAGATCGCGGAGCCATTCTGCAACTGGACGAGACTCGATGCGCGGATCTCGATGTCGCCGCCGTCCCCGCCGTCGATCCCGGTGTTCTCCCCAGGAATCGACTGAGCGAAGATGCCAGCAGGAGCAGCGCCAGTCGGCGCGGGTCCACCAACGTAGACACGCTGCGCGTCGATCTCGATGTTTCCGGAGCTACCGGTATCGAGCGCGCTCGTCGAGATCTGGCCGCCGCCGTTCACGCGCAGCTCCGATGTCTCGATCGCGATGCCTCCGCCGTTTCCCACGCCAGCCTTCGCGTTGATCGAGGACGTGAGGAGCTCGCCACCGACGAGTGTCACGCTACCTGCGGCGACGACGCGGACGTCGCCGGCCGTTCCCGAACCGTACGTCTGCCCGGAGATCTCGGCTCCGTCGGTCAAGACAGCGACTCGCGCCTCGACGCGAATGCTCCCACCCGCCCCGGTCGCGGTCGTTCCGGGGGCGAGGCCGGAGCGCGCGAACACACCCGACGGTCCGGCCACACTGGTTCCCGCGAGCTCGAGCGTCCGCGACGCCGCGATCCCGATGTCACCGCCGCGGCCCGCTCCCTCGGCCGTCGCAGAGACCTGCGCACCGCCAGCCACGCTGACTTCGTCCGCATCGATCGAAATGCCGCCCGATGATCCCGAGCCGAAGGAACGCGCGAACACACCTCCAGGATCCGAAGACTCCGCGTCGCCGCGGAGGTCGATCGTGTCGGCGTCGATCTCGATATCGCCACCTGAGCCCGCGCCGCGGGTATCGCTCTCGATCCACGCTCCACTCGCTTGATCGATTCGCCCTGCTTCGATTCTCAAGCGTGCGCCGCCCCCGTCTCCGCTCGCCTCCGATACGACGCTGCCACCTGAGCTGAAGTCGACTGACTCGGCGACGATCGAAAGCTCGTTCGCATCCATCGACGACGCGTTGAGCGAGCCGATTCCAGCCTGGTCGGCGAGGCTGATCGTTGCCGCGTTCACCGAGAGCCCGGCGGCGGTTGCATCGTCGGTAGCTCTCGCGAGGAGCTTCGAGCCAACGGAGAGCTGAAGCGAGCCAGCGCGGAGGTCGAATTCGCCGCCTCGAGCGGATCCGGATGCCGTCGAGTCCGCGAGCGAGAGGCCGTCCAAGCGGATGGATTCCGAGGAGAGCCGAAGCCCGCCGCCGAGTGCCGTTCCGCGTGCGGAGACACCGATGCGGGCGGCGGAGCGCAAAGCGATCGTATTCGTCGTCTCGATGTCGATGTCCCGCGTATCGCCGGCGGCATCCATCGCGGAATCGGCCCGCAGCGTCGAGCTCGTCACGGAGAGACTTCCGCCGCGGATCACGATCCGGCCGCGGCTCGGCGCGAGGTCCGAGGGATCGGAGACGTCGAGCCGGACCTTGGGACCGATGTTGATCGAGCCGAGCGCTCCCGGCTCGGCGTCGCGTGCGGACAGGTCTGCGACGTTCACCGGCACCTCACCGGGCGAGAGACGCGACGCGATCGCGATCGTGCCGCCGGGCGCTAGCAGCGTCGGCGTGTTCGCAATTCCACTCGCGACCACCGGGCCGCCCACGATCGAGAGCGTCTCCCCGCTCGGAACTTGCAGATCACGCGCGCGGGTGAACGAAACGCTCCGCGGAGACGTGACACCGGTGAAGCCCCACGCACTCGGAGCCGCGGCGCTGAGCACCTCGCCTGCAGTCGGAACCGTCGGGAGAACCGTTCCGTCCTCGAAGCGCACGTTGTTGGCGCTCGAGAGATAGAGAGAGCCGCGCAGATCCAGACGCGCCGTGCCGGAGAGGACGATGCCGATCGGATTGAACAGGTAGAGATCCGCGCCTTCAATCGTGCTGCGCAGCGTGCCGTCGATCAGCGAAGGCTGACTTCCGGTGACGCGGCCGATCACTCGTTCGATCGCAGGATCGCCGGTGAACGCGGCGCTTTGCGTGCTCGGAATACTGAAGCGCGAGAAGCTGTGAAACAGGTTCGGGCCGCTGCGGCGACCGTAGGATTCCTCGATCAGGTACGTGGCGGTCGTGCCGTCGGGCAGCGTCCCGCCGGGCACGAGGCCGCTGGTGGGGCCGATCGCACCGTCGAGCTCGACCTGCGCGTGCGCGCGCGGCGCGGCTAGCGCCAGACAGAGCAGCACGACCAGGGCGAGTCCGCGCATGTGCCTACCTTACCATGGCGCTCGAGGCCGGCCGGCAGGCAGCCGCTCGAGCTGCGCGCGTTCTATGCGAGCACGCCCTTCGCTTGCAGCGCCGCGATCGCGTCGTCACTCAAGCCGAGCAGCTTGGCCAGCACGTGCTGGTTGTCGCAGCCGAATGTGAGCGCGCGTTCGGGGATGCGTGCGGGTGTGTGCGAGAGGCGCGAGCGCGAGGCTTCGACCGTGACGGTGGCGTGGAGCGGATGCGGCAGATCGACGAAGTGACCGCGCGCCCGGAGCTGCGCGTCCGCGTAGCAGCCCGGCATGTCGAGCACGGCGTGCGCGGGGATTTCGCGTGCTTGCAGCTCGACCTCGATCGCGCCGGCTTCGCGCGTCGCGGTCCAGGCGGAGATCGCGGTATCGATTTCTTCGCCGCGCGCGCGGCGCGCTTCCGCGCTCGCAAGCTTCGCGTCGTCGCGCCAGTCCGCGCGGCCGATCGCGTCGCACAGGGCGCGCCAGTCCATGACGCCGCGCGCCGCGATCGCGACCCAACGGTCGGTTCCGACCGCGCGGAAGACCCCGTGCGGAAACATCTCGAGGTCGTCGTTGCCCGCGCGCGTGCGCGTGCGCCCGTTCAGCGAGAAGTCGAGCAGCTCCGGGGTCAGGAAGTGGAACGCGGCCTCGGCCTGCGACTGGTCGATGTACTGGCCCTCGCCCGTGAGGCGGCGATGCTCGAGCGCAGCCAGGATCGCGATCGCGTTGTAGCGCGCGGCGATGTAGTCGGTGTACGCGCCCGCGGGTCCGCTCGGCGCGCGGCCGGGCCAGCCGGCGAAGAGCTGGAAGCCCGTGACCGACGCGGCGAGATTTCCGAAGCCCGCGAAGTTTTTCAGCGACCCGGTCTGACCCATCAGACAGCTCGAGATCATGATCAGGTCGGGCTTGATCGCGGAGAGCGTTTCGTAGTCGAGACCCATGCGGCCGACGACGCCGGGCGCGAACGACTCCGTGACCACATCGGCCCAGCGCACCAGCGACTCGAGCACGGGCCTCGCGTCGGGGTGCGCGAGGTCGAGCGTCACGCACAGCTTGCCCGCGTTCGCGCCCTGCACGGCGCCACTGTTCTCGGGTCCCGGCACGCCTCCCTTGTACGGCGGGATGGTGCGGATCGTGTCGAGCCGGCGCGTCGACTCGACGTGCACGACCGTGGCGCCGTACTCCGCGAGCACGCGGCTCGAGGCCGGGCCCGCGAGCACCCAGAACAGATCGAGCACCTTCACGCCTTCGAGCGGGAGCGTGCGCTTCGCATCGGAAACCGGCAGCACCCGCGCCTCGCGCGCTTCGGACAAGACTTCAGCCGTGTGCTCGCCGAGCCGAGGCGCGATCCGGCCATAGCGGATCGGAGAGCGCGAGAAGCGCGCGAACGGACCCGGATAGCGCACGCTCACGCCGAGCTCGCCGTGCTCGAGCTCGCGCGGGAAGTCGCGCTCGCGGAAGTGATCGAGCCGTTCGATGTCGTCAACCGTCAGGTACGGCGCGACCAGGAGCTTGCGCGAAACCGCCTCGCGCAAGATCTCCAGGTTCGAACGCGTCGCGAACAGCTGCTCGAGCGCGGCGTCTACGGGCGCCCAGTGTTCGGGCTCGACCTGACCGAAGAGTCCGCGGATTCCGTAGGTGCTCCAGTCCTCGGTCGCAAAGCGCTCGTCTTTGAGCAGGCGCTCTTCGTAGAGCCACTGCACGAGCCTGGTCAGGAATGGACCCGTCGAAGGCAGGAAGCCGGGACCGAGAATCACCCAGCCGTCGGCGGTCTCGAAGCGCAGACGCATGTACAGCTTGCCGAGCTGCACTCCGCCCGAGATCCGCTCCGCCGGTGTCTGACCCCACGGCGTGTCGAGGATGCGAAACAGGGTTGCGAGCCCGGCCGCCTGCTGCGCCGACACATCGACGTGTTGGCCGAGCCCGGAGCGCTCGCGCTCGACGTGCGCGACCAGCGCGGCGACCGCGGCCTCGGCCGCGGCGAAGTGGAACGCCTGCGGCGCCGACACGCGCAGCGGCGCGCGGTCCGAGTCGCCGGTCAGGTACATGGGACCGCCCGACGCCATCACGATCAGATCCGTCGCCGCGTAGCTCGCCTTCGGCCCGTCCTGTCCGAAGGGCGAGATCGAGACGTAGACCAGCGCCGGGTTCTCGCGCGCGAGCGAAGCGTAGTCGAGTCCCAGCGCTTGCATGCGGCCGGGTGGCTCGGACTCGATCAGGAAGTCCGCGCTGCGCGCGAGCTCGCGCAGGCGGGCGCGCCCCGACTCGGTTTCCAAGTCGAGCACCACGCCGCGCTTGCCGCGCGCGTAGGCCCAGAAGAACAGCGAGCGCTCGGGATCGCGCTCGTCCTTGTGGAACGGGCCGAGACTTCGCGCAGATGAACCGGACGGCGGCTCGACCAGAACTACGTCTGCGCCGAGGTCGGCGAAGACCTGCCCGCACAACAGGCCGCGCTCGTTCGTGAGGTCCAGAACGCGCAGGCCTTCGAGCATCGCCGGCATCGTACGCTAGCCGCGCGCGAAGCGGGCGCGAAATCGCTCGCACGCGCCGCGCAGCGCGGCTTCCGGATCGAGCCCGCGCTTCGCGCCGCGCTGCGCCAGTGAGAACAGCGCATCGCCGAGCGCGGCTTCGTCCTCGACCTCGGGACCGGACTCGCTCGCGGATCCGATCGAGCCCATGCCTTCGGCGCGACGCGCGAGCTTGGCCGCCTGCAGCAGCGCGGGCAGCGCGCGCGGCACGGCATCGAGATCGTCCACGCCGCGCGCGGCGCGCTCGGCCGCCTTGTGCGCGTCCCAGGCACTCGCCTGCTCCGCGGCCGTGTCGACGCGCGCGTCGCCGAACACGTTCGGGTGTCGGCGCACGAGCTTGTCGGAGATCGCGGCCACCACGTCGTCGAAGCCGAACAGGCCGGCCTCGCGCGCGATCTGCGCGTGGAAGACCACCTGCAGCAACAGATCGCCGAGCTCGTCGCAGAGCTCGGGCCAGGCCTCGCGCCGGATCGCGTCGTCGACCTCGTAGGCCTCTTCGATCGTGTACGGCGCGATCGTCGCGAAGCTCTGGGCGAGATCCCAGGGACAGCCGGTCTTCGGGTCGCGCAGCCGCGCCATCAGCTCGAGCAGATTCTCGATCGCAAGCATGCCCCGATCTTACGGTAAGATCGCCGTCCGATGACCCAGACACCCATCACCTTCCCCCAGGCCGAGCTCACGCTGCGCGAGCAGATCCGCGTGCGCGCCGAGCACCCCGAGTCCTCGAACAAAATCTTCCTGATGCACGACGCGCGGCGCTGGACCTACAGCCAGTTCCGCGACGAGGCGACGCGCATGGCGCATTTCGTGCTGCGAAGACTCGGCGCGAGCGACGACCAGCGCCCGCCGCACGTGGCGATGCTGCTCGAGAACCACCTCGAGCTGGTGTCGCTGTTCGGCGGCTGCGGGATCGCGGGCGCGACGCTGTTCGGGATCAACACCGGCCTGCGCGGCGACATCCTGGCCGGCGTCGTAAACCACTCGCGCGCGCGCCTCTTGGTGGTCGACGACAAGCTGCTGCCCGAGGTCGAGCGCGTGCGCGCCGAGCTGCGCACCGTGGCCGCCGAGAACATCGTCACGCTCTCCGAGCTGCGCGCGTGCCTCGACAGCGAGGTCGGCCCGGCCGGCAAGTCGCTGCCCTACCCCGACGTGGCCGTCACGCCGCAGACGAACCTGATGGTGATCTACACCTCGGGCACCACCGGGCTGCCGAAGGGCATCAACAACAACCACTTCAAGCTGTGCGCGACAGGCATCGGTGTATCGATGAACACCGGCATGAACCGCGACGACACCGGCTACGCCTGCATGCCGCTGTTCCACTCCAACGCGCTGTTCGTCGGGCTGATGCCGTGCTTCTGGGTGGGCGGCAGCATGGGACTGCGCGAGCGGTTCAGCGGAAGCAAGTTCGTGCCCGACTGCCTCGAGTACGGCGTCAGCATGTGGAACTACGTGGGCGAGCCGGTGCACTACGTGCTCGCCGCGATCGAGAAGGAGCACGGCGGCGACGCTTCGCGCATCCGCCGCGAAGTGACCGAGCACCCGAAGAACCGGCTGCGCTTCGCGATCGGCAACGGCGCGTCGCCGGTCGACATCGACAAGTTCACTTCATTTCTGGGCCTCGAGGACATGTTCGAGCTGTACGGCTCGACGGAGGCCGCGATCAGCACCTTCCGGCGCATGGGCGATCCGCGCGGCAGCGTCGGCGAAGTCACCGATCCTGCGGTGAAGATCCTGAACGAGCGCGGCGGCGACTGTCCGCCGGCCGAGCTCGACGCGGAAGGCAAGATCACAAACTACGACGTAGCGGTGGGCGAGATCTGCCGCTGCGCGCCCGAGACGGGCCTGTTCCAGGGCTACTTCGACAACCCCGACGCGAATACCTCGAAGTACCGCGACGGCGTGTACCACTCCGGCGATCTCGGCCACATCCTGGTGCGCAACGGCAAGCGTTACCTGTTCTTCGACGGTCGCACCGACGACTGGATCCGCAAGGACGGCGAGAACTTCTCGGCGCTGCAAGTCGCGCGTCTGCTCGGCGAGCACGCGGACGTGCCGCTGGCCGCCGCCTACGGCGTGCCGTGCGCGGTCTCCGACGAGCTGGTGATGGCGGCGCTGAAGCTGCGCGAGGGCACGGACTTCGATCCCACGAGCTTCTTCGAATTTTGCGAGAAGCAGATCCGCGAGGGCGGCATGGATCGCAAGTGGTTCCCCGACTTCGTGCGCATCGTCCCTGACTTCGAGTACACCGGCACGCAGAAGGTGCTGGTGCGCAACTTGAAGAAGGTCCACTTCGATCCGCGCCGCGTGAGCGATCCGCTGTACTTCCGCGAGCGCGGCGACACCACCTACCGGCCCTTCACGCAGGCCGACTTCGAACGCCTGCGCGTGTCCTTCCGCGCGGCGGAACGCGAGCAGATGCTCGACCGATGACCGCGCACCGCACTGCCGAGGAGGTGATCGCGGGACTCGACCTGCGCGGCAGGACGATTCTCGTGACGGGCGTCTCGAGCGGGCTCGGCGCGGAGAGTGCTCGCGTGCTGGCGAAGGCCGGCGCGACGGTGGTCGGTGCCGCGCGCGATCTCGAGAAGGCGCGCACCGCGCTAGGCGGCGCGAACGTGGAGCTCGGTGCGCTCGACCTGACCTCGCTGGCCAGCGTGCGCGCGTTCGCGAGCTGGTTCGACGCGCGGCACGCGAAGCTCGACGTGCTGATGAACAACGCGGGCATCATGGCCTGTCCGCTCGGCCGCACGTCCGATGGCTTCGAGCTGCAGTTCGGCACCAATCATCTCGGCCACTTCCTGCTCGCCGGCCTGCTCGCGCCGAAGCTCGTCGCTGGCACGCGCTCGCGCGTAGTCAGCTTGAGCTCGCGCGGTCACCTGCTGGCTGGCGTGGATCTCGACGATCCGAACTTCGAGCGCACGTCCTACGACGCATGGCAGGCCTACGGCCGCTCGAAGTCGGCGAACGTGCTGTTCGCGGTCGAGCTCGATCGCCGACTGTCGGCGCGCGGCGTGCGCGTGAACGCCGTGCACCCGGGCGGAATCATGACCGAGCTCGGCCGGCACCTGACTTCCGAGATGAGAAGTGCGATGGCGGCTCGCTTCGCTTCGCGCGGGCCGATCCAGTTCAAACAAGTTCCTCACGGCGCGGCCACGCAGGTTTGGGCGGCGGTGTCGCCGGAGCTGGAAGGTGTAGGCGGCCGCTACCTCGAAGACGTGCGCATCGCCAACCCGAGCGAGGGCGAGAACGACCCGTTCGGCTACGCCGCACACGCAGTCGATCCCGAGATCGCGTCGCGCCTCTGGACTCTCTCCGAGAGCCTCGTCTGTCAGAAGTTCGACGCCTGATGCGCCGGGCACTCGCAGCCCTGTTCGTGCTCGTCGCCTGCGGCGGCGAGACCTCCCTCGAGCCCGTCGCCTCGAATCCGGCGGCGTCGATCAAAGCGCCCGCAAGTCCGCACGAGCTCCTGGTGTGCGCAACTGCCTCGCTGCGACGGCCATTTGAAGGGATCGGGGAGCGCTACGAGCAGCTCCAGCCCGGTGCCGTGGTCACGTTGCGCTTCGACGGCGGTACGCAGCTGCTCGCCGCCATGAACGCCGGCCTGAAGTGCGACGTGATCGCGCTCGGCGACAGCTCTGTGATGGCGCGCGTGGTGTCCGCGGGCCACACCGCCGTCGGAAGCCCGGCGGAGCTGGCCCGAAGTCGAGTCGCGATCGCCGTCGCCCGAGGCAATCCGAAGCAGGTGCAAAGCCTCGCCGAATTCGGGCGAGAGGATCTGCGACTGGCACTCGGGGCGCGCACGTCGTCGATCGGCCGCTACGCCCGCTGGGTGCTGTCGCGCCTGAAGCTCGCGCCGAAGCCGGCGGTCGAGCCCAGCACCGCCGACGGCGTGCTGGCAGCGATCGCCGCCGGAGAGGCGGACGCGGGCATCGTCTACGTGACCAGCTTCGCGGCCGCCGGCGACGCGGTGCAGCGCATCGACATCCCCGACGCTCAGAACACGCCGGTGCTGTACTCGATCTCGAGCGCGCGCGAGCCGCAGGAGCCGGGCGGCGCCGAAGCGTTCCGCGCACTCGCGCTCGGGCCCGTCGGGCAGCAAGTTCTGCGCGACGCAGGCTTCCTGCCGATCGGCGCGAAGCTGCCGTAGCGCTCGCGCTGCGACGACGGGTTTGCGTTCAACTCTGCTCGCGCAAACCGAGCAAGCGCCGCAACGCTTTTCCGACCAAGCCCTCGGAATAGGCGAGCACGCGCTTCACCACGTCGAGCACGTCGCCCGGGCCGGGCCAGTGCGAGCGCACGAGGTCGGGGTGCACGTGGTTCACGATGTACGAGACCGCGGCGGCCGCGATCAAGAGATCGTCGAGGAAGCCGATCGGGCCGAACAGAAACTCGGGCAACAAGTCGATCGGCGACAGCGAATAGCCGATGCCGAGCATCGCGACCGCCTTCACGCCCACCGGCACGCGCGGGTCGCGCGCCAGCCGCAGCAGGAGCACGATCATGTCGGGCAGGAAAAGGAGCAGGTCGCGCACCCCCGCGCCGCCGCCAGGCTCGCGCGAAATCACGCGCGCGCGCAGCCGGTCGTAGACGCTCTTCTCGCGCGCGCGCAGGTCGATCTCGATCCGGTCCGTGGGCGTGGGCGTGGTCACTCGCACTTGCGCTCCGGCGGCAGCGGCTCGCCCTCGGGCACGAAGCGCAAGCTCACACCGTTGTTGCAGTAGCGCTGGCCGGTTGGCTGCGGGCCGTCGTTGAACACATGGCCCTGGTGCCCGCCGCAGCGCGAGCAGTGGTACTCGGTGCGCGGCAGCACGAGCTTCCAGTCGCGTTTCGTCGCGACGTTGCCCTCGATCGGCACGAAGAAGCTCGGCCAGCCGGTGCCGCTCTCGAATTTCGCGTCCGACGCGAACAGCGGCAGAGCGCAGGCGGCGCACACGAACGTGCCCTTCCGCTTCTCGCGGTTCAGCTCGCTCGAACCGGGCCGCTCGGTGGCCTCCTCGAACAGCACCGCGTACGACTCGGGCGTGAGCAGGGTCTTCCAGCGCGGGTCCGACATGGCTGCCTCCGTCCCCTAGTGTGCCGTCGATCAGCGCGTTCTGGAAAGGCCCGCGCCGAGATTTCGCGCCCAGCGCTCGCGCCGGAAGGCCCAGGTCAGCCAGATCGCACGCGTGACGTGGTCGAAGACCACCGTCGCCCAGACCCAAACCACGTCGGCGTGGAAGACCTTCGCCACCAGCAGCGCCAGCGGCACCCGGAAAACCCAGTTGCCGAGCGTCGCGGACCAGAGCGGCGTCACCGTGTCGCCCGCGCCGCGCAGCGCTCCGGCCAGCGTGAAGTGCACGCCCAGGAACGGCTGCGCGATGCCGAGCAGCAGCATGAACGGGATCAGCGCCGCGATCACGTCGGCGTCGTCGGTGAAGCCCTCCGCCAGCGTGCGGCGTAGCAGCGCGAACACGACGAACAGCACGAGCGATACGAGCAGCGAGAGCCGCGCGGCCCGCCAGCCCGCGCGCGCCGCGAGCCGCGCGTCGCCGGCGCCGAGCGCCTGGCCGACGAGCGTCGAGGCGGCGATCGAGATGCCCACGCCGGGAATCCACGAGAACGAGAGCAGGCGAACCCCGATGGTGTAGGCCGCGATCGCGACCGGCCCGTAGTCGGAGAGCACCCAGAAATAGATCAGGAGCGCGCTGTTCAAGAGCACGCGCTCGCCGAGCGCCGGCCACGACACGCGCGCGGTCTCGGGCAGGAACTCGCGCACGTGCGCGAAGTCGGCACGGCGCAAGCGCACAGCCGCGGACTCCGGCCGGTCGGAGCGTAGAGCGCAAGCGACGAACAGCACCACGCCCACGAGCTGCGCGCCGAGCGTGGCGATGCCCGCGCCGACCAGATCGAGCTCGGGGAACCCGAACGTGCCGAAGATCAAGAGGTAGTTCAGCGCGAGCTTCACCACCGTGACCACGCCCGCGATCAAGAGCGGCGTGGTGGTGTTGCGCGCCGAGCGGTACGCGCTCTCGATCGTGAGCGACACCGCGAGCAGGATCGTCGAGCCGAGCGTGAGCCGGAAATACGTCAGCGCCCGTTCGATCACGGCCGGGTCGGCGTTCAGCGCGCCGAGCAGAAAGCGCGGGAAGCCGACCGCGATCACGCAGATCGCGATCGCCGAGCCGAGCGCGAGCACCAACGACGCCGCGAACGCGCCCCGCGCGCGCGCCGGCTCACCCGCGCCGAGCGCGCGCGCCATCAGCGCGACGCAGGCCACGGACAGCGCGAGCAGCGCGGCCTGCGCGAGCTGGAAGTACTGCGACGTGTAGCCGACCGCCGCAAGCGCATCGGTGCCGAGCCGACCGAGCATGGCGATGTCGATCAGCGAAACGGCGCTCGCCAGCACCTGCGAGATGATCGCAGGCCAGGCGAGCCGCACGATGTCGCGATCGGTGCGCCGACGCAGCTCGTCGCGCGTCGGCGCACCGGCAGCGACGGCGACCGCGCCAGCCGGATTGGCGCCCGACTCGACCTCGGGGTCGGATGCCGCGCCTAGCTCTGGATCAGACCGCCGGTCGTTCACGCATCAGGCAAGCTGCGCTTTTCGGTACATCGCGACCACTGCCGCGCCGCCGAGGCCGAGGTTGTGCTGCAGCGCCACCTTCGCGCCCGCGACCTGGCGCTTCTGCGCCTCGCCGCGGAGCTGCCAGGAGAGCTCGGCGCACTGTGCGAGTCCGGTGGCGCCGAGCGGGTGGCCCTTCGAGATCAGGCCGCCGGACGGATTCACGACGACCTTGCCGCCGTAGGTGTTCGCGCCGGAGTCGACGAACTCGCCGGCCTTGCCGATCGGGCACAAGCCGAGCGCCTCGTAGGTGATCAGCTCGTTGCACGAAAAGCAGTCGTGCAGCTCGACCACGTCGACGTTCTCGGGACCGAGTCCCGATTGAGCGTAGACCTTGTTCGCCGCCTTCACCGACAGGTCGAAGCCGACCAGCTTGATCATGCTCTTCTCGTCGAACGTGCTCGGCATGTCGGTGGCCATGGCCATGCCCAGGATCTCGACGGCCTTCGCTTCGAGCTTGTGCTTGCGCACGAAGTCCTCGCTCGCGAGCACGGCCGCGCCGCCGCCGTCCGACGTCGGGCAGCACTGCAGCTTGGTGAGCGGGCCGTACACCTGCGGCGCCGCCAGGATCTGCTCGAGCGTGTACTCGTCCTGGAACTGCGAGTAAGGGTTGTTGACCGAGTGCTTGTGGTTCTTCCAGCCGATCTTCGCGAAGTGCTCGGCCTTCGTGCCGTAGCGCTCCATGTGCTCGATGCCGGCGTTGCCGAACATCTGCGGCGCGGCGGGAGCCTTGGCGAAGCCGCGCTGCTCGACCATCAGCTTGAAGTGCTTGTCCATCGGCGTGGTGCGATCGGTGTACTTCACGCCGAGCGAGCCCTTCTCCATCTTTTCGAAGCCGACCGCCATGGTGCACTCGGCGAGCCCGCCCTCGACCAGCTGCTTGGCCATGAACAACGCCGTCGAGCCGGTCGAGCAGTTGTTGTTCACGTTGTAGATGGGAATGCCGGAGAGGCCGAGCTCGTAGAACGCACGCTCGCCGCAGGTCGAGTCGCCGTAGCAGTAGCCGACCGCCGCCTGCTCGACGGCGTCGAACGGGATGCCGGCGTCTTGGAGCGCCTTCTCACCGGCCTCGCGGCCCATGTCCGGGTAGTCCCACTGCTTGCTGCCCGGCTTCTCGAACTTGGTCATGCCGACGCCGACCACGAATACCTTTCGACCCATTTTTGTGTACCTCTCAGGCTTTCAGGGTGATGGAGGCGTTGCTGATCACCGGCGCGCCGCGCTCTTTGCATTTGGCGTTGATCAGGATCTGGTTTCCCTCGCGCCACATCGACGTTTCGATCGTCTCGCCGGGGAAGAGCACGCCGGCGAAGCGCACCTGGTAGCGCGCGACCTTGGTCACGTCGCCGTCCAGCATCGCGTCGACGACGGCCTTGCACACGATCCCGAACGAGCACAGCCCGTGCAGGATCGGCTTGTCGAAGCCGCCGAGCTTGGCAAAGGCCGGATCCGCGTGCAGCGGATTCTTGTCGCCCGAGAGCCGATAGAGCAGCGCCTGGTGCGCCTGCGTCGGCGACTCGACGACCTTGTCGGCGGGCCGGGTCGGCGCTTCGTTCCCGGCCTTCGGTCCGGACTCGCCGCCGAAGCCGCCCTCGCCGCGCGCGAAGATCGAGAAGCGGTTGGTGAACAGCGCTGCGCCGCCCACTTCCTTGGTCTCGACTTCGATCACGATCAGTGCGGCCTTGCCCTTGTCGTAGATGCCCGCGATCCGGCCCGTGCTCTCGATCTTCGCGCGCACGGGGATCGGGCGGTGGATCTCGATGTCCTGCTCGCCGTGCAGCACCAGCGCGAAGTTGATCTGGATGCCCGGCACGCCGGCCATTCCGCCGACCGCACCGAACACCGGAATCACGCCGTAGCTCGGCAGGACCTTCAGGTCCTTCTCGTAGGTGTAGGCGAGCTCCTTGGCGTCGGTCGCCTTGCCCACACCCGCGCCGATGCCGAGGTGATACAGGATCACCTGGTCCGCGCCCCACTCGCCCGTCGTCGACGCCAGCTTCGCACCGCGCGCCTTCTCTAGATCGATCGGCATGTCTCTCTCCTATCCCAACAGGTCTTTGGCGATCAGACGCATCTCGTCGCCGATGCTCTTGGGCACGATGTAGCCCTTCTCTTCCATGATCTGGCCCAGGTTGTCGCGCACGTCCTCGAGCGAGACGACCTTGCCCTTGCCCGCGAACCAACCGGGCGCGAGCCCGATGAAGATGCGCGCGAAGCGTCCGCCACCGACGGAGAACACCTCGTGCGACAGATCGCAGGCCTCCGAAACCAGGTAGCACGCGAGCGGCGTCACGGTGGCGGGATCGAGCGCGCTCGCGATCGGGCCGAGCAGATTCTCGGTCAGTCGCGTGCGCGCGATCGGCGCGATCACGTTCGACTTGATGTTGTTTTTCTGGCCTTCGACCGCGAGCACGTTGGAGAGACCGACGAGACCCATCTTCGCCGCGCCGTAGTTGGTCTGGCCGAAGTTGCCGAAGATGCCGGCGGCCGAGGCGGTGAACAGGAAGCGGCCGTAGTTCTGCTCCTTCATCACCCGGAAGGCCGGCTGCGAGACGTAGAAGCCACCCTTCAGGTGCACGTCGAGCACGATCTCGAGATCCTGCGGCTCGAGCTTCACGAAGCTCTTGTCGCGCAGGATGCCGGCGTTGTTGATCACGATGTCGACGCGGCCGAACGTATCGACGGCGGTCTTGATGATCGCCTCGCCGCCCGCCGGGGTCGCGACCGTGTCGTAGTTCGCGACGGCGGTGCCGCCCGCGGCCTTGATCTCGTTCACGGTCACGTCGGCCATCGAGCTCGACTTGCCGCTGCCATCGGGCGCGCCGCCGAGGTCGTTCACGACCACCTGCGCGCCGCGCTTTGCGAGCTCGAGCGCGTAGGTTCTGCCGAGACCACCACCGGCGCCGGTGATGACGGCCACGCGGCCGTCGAAGCGAATGTCATTCATCGTTTTCTTTCCTTCTGTACGGGGGATGCCAGGCATTCGGACACGAGCCGTTTCCACAGCTCGAAGAGCCGTCGCCGTTCGGTGTCGTCGTCGCGCAGGATGCGTTGCAGCGCCATCCCGCGCATGACGTGGAAGGTCAGCTCGAGCAGATCCTCGAAGTGCTCGGCGCGTGACGCGTCGTGCCCGGCCAGCTCGCGCCAGAGCTCGGCCATCGCGCGGCCGACGCCGCGCTCGAAGCGCACCAGATTCGCGCGCAAGCTCGCGTCGCTGCGCGAGGCCACCCACAGCTCGAGCGCCGCGTAGAAGAGCGGGCCCGAGAAGCTGGCCCAGACCGCGTCGAGCGCGCGCGCGAGCCGATCGGGCGCGTCGTCCGAATCGCGCAGCTCGCGGCGCACTTCGTCGGCGCGGCGCTTGGCCAGGTGACCGACGGCGTGCACGACCAGATCCGCGCGCGTCGGAAAGTGGTGGAGCTGCGCGCCGCGCGACAGGCCAGCGCGCGCGCACACTTCGGTGGTGGTGGTCGCCGCGTAGCCGACCTCGACCAGCGACGCGACGGTCGCGTCGAGCAGGAGCGCGCGCGTGCCGGCGCTGCGCTGTTCCTGCGTGCGGCGAACGCGCGGCTCGCGCGTGCGAGTGGTTCGGGTCGAGACAGGCAAGGGGGACCTCGGAGGGGTGAGGGCGAGCGCAGATTATGCGGGCGCGAAGAAACCGTCAAGCCTGCAGGTTTCTGAGCCTCCGGCACGCCTCGTCGAGATCGGGGTCCGTCTTGCCGAAGCAGAAGCGCCCGATCCGGTGCGCGTCACCGTCGCGCCAGAACGCGGTGCCCGGCACGCAGGCGACGCCACTCTCGCGCAACAGCGCCAGCGCGCGCTCGTCGCCGTCCGCTCCGGGCATGCGCGAGATGTCCGCGAGCGCGAAGTAGGAGCCGTCCGGAACCTGCGGCGCGAGCCCCGCATCGGCGAGCGCCGCGCACAGCTGGTCGCGCTTGCGCTCGTACTCGAACGCGATCGCCGCGTAGTACTCGGGATCGAGGGCCTCGAGCCCGCGCGCGCAGGCGAGCTGCAGCGGCGTGGGCGCGCACACGTACACCAGATCGTGCAGGCCCGTGAAGGCCTCGCAGAAGCGGCGCTCGGCGGCGATCCAGCCGATCCGCCAGCCGGTGATCGCGAACGTCTTCGAGAGCGCGTTCATGGTGATGGTGCGCTCGCGCAGCCCCGGCAGCGACGCGGGGCTCAGGTGCTTGCGACCGCCGAACACGAAGTGCTCGTAGACCTCGTCGGTGAAGATGAACAGGTCGCGCTCGCGCGCGATCGCGCCGAGCGCCTCGAGCTCGAGTCGCGTCCACACCTTTCCCGACGGATTTCCCGGCGTGTTCACGACGATCGCGCGCGTGCGCGGGCCGAGCGCGATCTCGAGCTCGCCGAGCGGCAGCGCGAAGCCGGGCTCGCGCAGCGTCACGTAGCGCGGCACCACGCCGAGCGCTTCCAGCGTGTTGCGGTGGTAGCCGTAATACGGCTCGAACAGGATCACCTCGTCGCCCGGCTGCAAGAGCGCCTGGCAGACCACGTAGAACGCGCCGGTCGCACCGCTCGTGACCACGATCTCGCTCTCGGGGTCGTATTCGAGCCGGTTGTCGCGTCGCATCTTGGCGGCGAGCGCTCGGCGCAGCTCGATCGCGCCTTCGGAACGCGAATAGCTGTTCCCGCCCGCCTCGATCGCGGCCTGCGCCGCACGTCGGACCGGTTCCGGCACCGGCGTGTCGCACACGCCCTGCGCCAGGTTGACGCCGCCCACGCGCGCGCACTCGGCAGTCATGCTGCGGATCGGCGAGATGCGTGAGGCGCGCGCGCGCTGCGTGAGCTCGAGAGCCATGGTCAGCCTGACCGCGCGGGGCTTTTGACTTCGCGACTCGGGATGGTATACACCCCTGCCTGCGGACCTAACGCCGTTATAGGGCTTGAACGCCGTTCCATGGAACCCCACCCCTCCGAAATCCGCCGCTCGCGGCACCGCGAAGAAGCGCGGCGCGCGATCCTCGACGCGACCGAAGCGATCTTGCTCGAAGATGGCATCGAGCTGTTCTCGATCCGCAAGCTCGCGACGCGCTGCGGCTTCACGGCGCCCACGATATATCACTATTTCCGCGACAAGGACGGCCTGATCGACGCGTTGCTCGAGGAGCGTTTCTCGCGGCTTCTGCAGCGCGTTCGGCGCGTCGCGCTCGGTCCCGATCAGGTCGCGAACATGCGCGAGCACGCGCGCGCGTTCCTGCGTTTCGGCCGCAGCAATCCCGCTTTCTATCAGCTCATGATGCGCGGACCGCGCGCCGGGCAGGAACGGCCGGTGCGTGCCGCCGACCAGGCGCGCGAGATCATGGCGGGTCCGCTCGAGGCGCTGCTCGAGGCCGGCCGGCTCTACACCGACGACCTGGCCGCGGCGCAGCAGTCGCTGTGGGCGGTGCTGCACGGGCTGATCTCGCTGCAGATCGCCATCCCCTCGCACCCGTGGTCGAAGAACCTCGCCGAAGTCGCGCTCGACGCGATGCTCCGCGGCATCGTGCGGCCGAGCGCCGAGAAGGGAACCCCTTGATGAAGCTGCGTCACGCCCTGGCTCTATCGATCCTGATTCCGGCAACGCTCGCGTGCTCGGGCGCCAAGGACGAGGCCGCCGTGCAGGCGCCGCCAGTCTCGCTTTCCGATGTGGTCGTGGTCGATCTCGAAGACCGGATCGAGGCGACGGGCGAATTGGTCTCGCCCAGCCACGCGATGATCGCGGCCGAGATCGGTGGACGGATCACGTCGCTGTATCTCGAGGACGGCGCACCGGCCGCGCGCGGAGAGCGCGTGCTCGAGATCGACCCCGAACGGCGAAACCTGGAAGTGCGCGCCGCCAGCGCGGGCAACACCGAGGCGAAGGCCGGGCTGGTCGAAGCGGAGCGCGCGGCCGAACGCGTGCGCTCGCTGTTCAAGAGCAACGTCGCGTCGAAAGCGCAGCTCGATCAAGCCGATACGGCGCTCCAGCTCGCGCGCTCGCGCGCGGACGGCGCGGACGCTCGGCTCGATGAGACGCAGCGCGCGCTGCGCGACGCCGAAGTCACCGCGCCATTCGCCGGCATGATCGCGCAGCGCTTCGTCAGCGTCGGCGAGTTCGTGCAGCCCGGCACGCGGCTCTTCGAGTTGGTCGCGCTCGACCCGATCGAGGTCGAGTTCCGCGTCTCCGAGGTCGACTCGAGCCGCGTCGCAGTCGGCCAGACGGTCGGCGTGCGCGTCGCGCCCTACCCCGACGAGCTGTTCCAGGCCACGGTCACCGTGGTCGCACCGACCATCGACACCGCCACGCGCACGCTGCGCGTAAAAGCCACGCTGCCCAATCCCGAGACGCGGCTTCGGCCGGGACTGTTCGCGCGCGCCGACCTCGGCGTGGCGCACCGCGAAGGGGTGTTGATGGTGCCGGAGGAAGCGATCCTGCAGCGTTCCGACGGTCAGGTGGTGTTCCGCTTCGCAGCGGGCAATCGCGTCGAGCGGCGCGTGGTGAAGACCGGCGTGGCGAAGGACGGTCGCGTCGAGATCCTCGACGGCGTCGAAGCCGGCGACAAGATCGTCACGCGCGGTCACACGGCATTGATCGACGGCGGCGTGGTGACGGTGCGCGCGCCCGACGGCAGCGCGCTCGATCCCGACGTGGCGAGCGGCGTGCCCGAAGCGCCGCGCGCGGCGGAGTAGCGGCTCGCGATGACGCTCTCCGACGTCTCGATCCAGCGCCCGGTGCTCACCTGGATGATGATGCTCGCGCTCGTGGTCGCGGGCGCGCTCGGCTTCCAGCGGCTGGGCGTCGATCACTTCCCGCCCATGGAATTCCCGGTCGTGATGGTGATCGCGAACCTCGAGGGCGCGAGCCCCGAGGGAATGGAGGAGGACGTCACCGACGTCCTCGAGGAGAACCTGAACACGATCTCGGGCGTGCGCAGCCTGCGCTCGACGACACTGGCTGGTGTCTCCCAGATCTTCGTCGAGTTCGAACTCGGCAGCAATCTCGACAAGGCGATCCAGGACGTGCGCGACGAGGTAGCGAAGGCGCGCCGCATGCTGCCGCGCGAGGTGGAGCCGCCGACCGTCGCCAAGACCAACTACGACGACCAGCCGATCCTGTGGATTCCGTTCCAGTCGACGCGACCCGAGGTCGAGACCAGCGAGTACGTGCGCCGGCACGTGAAACCGATGCTCGAGACGATCGACGGGGTCGGCGGGATCACCGTGTTCGGCCGGCGCGACCGCGCAATCCGCATCTGGGTCGACGGCGACGCGCTGCGCGCGCACGGGCTCGCGGCCGGCGACATTCTGGCGGCGCTGCGCCGCGAGCACGTCGACGTGCCCGGCGGAGTGGTCGAAGGCTCCATGATCGAGTGGAGCGTGAAGACCGACGCCGAGTTCCGCTCCACCGAGGCGCTCGAGCGCATGGTGATCGCGCACCGCGGCGAGGCGCCCGTCTACCTGAAGGACGTCGCGCGCGTCGAGGACGGCGAGACGGACGTGCGCGCGCTCGCGCGCTACAACGGCGTGCCCACGGTCGGCGTGGGCGTGCGCAAGCAGACCGGCGGCAACACCGTCGCGATCTGTGACGAGGTGTTCCGCCGCTTGCAGGAGCTGCGGCCGCTGCTACCCGAGGGCATCGCCATCGACGAGGGCAGCGGCTTCATCGACTTCTCGCGCTCGATCCGCGAGTCCGTGGCCGAGACCGAGTTCGCGCTCGTGTTCGGCGGCCTGCTCGCGGTCCTGACCGTGTTCGTGTTCCTGCGCCGCATGCGGCCCACGCTGGTGGTCGCGGCGGCGATCCC
>JANNLG010000080.1:0-2113 GCA_031396695.1 Deltaproteobacteria bacterium | reverse complement strand
TCTGACTCTCGAACACGGGATCCTGGATCTTGACCGCCACCGCGCCGACGATGCCGTCGCGCACGTCCTCGCCCGCGAAGTCCTTGCCCGAGAACTCGTTCACGCCGCGCAAGAGGCCCTCGCGGAACGCGGCCTGGTGTGTGCCTCCGTCGTTGGTGAACTGGCCGTTCACGAAGCTGAAGTAGGTTTCGCCGTACTGGTGGGTGTGCGTGAAGGCGAACTCGAGCTGGTCGAGCTTGCAGTGCACGATCTCGTAGAGCGGCGGCTCGTCGCCGATCTCCTTCACCAGCAAGTCGGCGAGCCCGCCCTTGCTGTGGAAGACGCGGCCGTTGTAGTGAAGCTGAAGCCCGGCGTTCAGATACGCGTAGTACCAGAGCCGGTGCGCGATGAAGTCCTCGTGCCACGCCCAGGTCTTGAAGATCACCGGGTCGGGCGTGAAGCGGACCAGCGTCCCGTCGTCCTCCTTCGCGTCCTTGCCCTGCTTGTCGGTCTTGATTTTGCCCTGCGCAAAGGTCGCCCGGCGGAACTTGCCCTCGCGGTACGAGATGACTTCGAACGCCGCCGAGAGCGCGTTCACGGCCTTGGTGCCGACGCCGTTCAGGCCGACCGAGAACTGGAACACGTCGTCGTTGTACTTGCCGCCGGTGTTGATCTGAGACACGCACTCGACGACCTTGCCCAACGGTATGCCGCGACCGAAGTCGCGCACGCACAGTTCCTGGCCGTCGCGCGTGATGTCGATGCGCTTGCCGTGGCCCATGATGAACTCGTCGACCGCGTTGTCGACGACCTCTTTCAGCATCACGTACACGCCGTCGAGCGGGTGCGTACCGTCACCGATCCGCCCGATGTACATGCCGGTGCGCAGACGGATGTGCTCGAGCGCGTCCAGGGTTTGGATCGTGCTCTCGTCGTACACGACGGGCTTTCGGTCGGCGCTCTTCCGGCCGGAGTGATCCGCGGCCATGAGGTTCTCCCGGGGGGGAGGCCCGGAGGTTGAGGAATCCGTTCGATGCGTCAAGGTTCCCACTCCGTGAGCCTTTCCGTGGACCGCGCGCGCTTCGCACCGACGACGTCCGGGCCGGCGCACCCGGGCACGCTCGTCGCGGGACTGCTCGCCTGGCTGGACGCGCGCAGCCGCGGCGCTCGGATCGCGCTCCGGCTCGAGGACATCGACCCGCAGCGCTGCACGCCCGAGCACGAGTCCGCCATGCGCGCGGCGCTCGAGTGGCTCGGGCTCGATTGGGACCAGGTGTCGCGCCAGAGCGCGAATCGCGGTGCGCACGAGGCGGCGCTCGATCGGCTCGCCGGCGCGGGGCTGCTCTATCCGTGTGCGTGCTCGCGCAGCGAGATCGCGCGCGGCGGCGTGCGCGCAGCGGACGGAGGTTGGCGCTACTCGGGTCGCTGTCGCGAACGCGAGCTGCCGCCGGGCGGCTGGCGCGCGGTGGATGGGGTGGTGCGGATGCGGTTGCCGGACGGAAGGGTCGAACTCCGAGACGAGTCGGGGCTTGATCTCTCACAGGACCCGCTCCGCGAGGCGGGGGACCCGGTGCTACGAAGGCGCGACCGCGCGATCGCTTACCACCTGGCCGTGGTGGTCGACGACGCCGCTTCCGGAATCACGCGCATCGTGCGCGGGCGCGACATCGCTCCCTCGACCGCGACCCACGTCCTGCTTCAGCGCGCGCTCGGCCTAGCGACGCCGAGCTATCGACATCATCTTCTGCTGCTCGAGGAGACCGGCGGAAAGCTGGCGAAGCTGCACGGCGCGGTGGGTTGGCGCGAGCTCGCGACCGTCTACGACGGACCGGCGCTCTGCGGGCTGCTCGCGCACCTTGCGGGTCTCGCGCGGGACGCGCGGCCGACCACTCCGCGCGCACTGCTCGCCGACTTCGACTGGGCGCGCGTGCGCAGCGACGATCGCGTGGTGCGCTGGACCGGACGCGCGCTCGTCGCGCCCTGATCGGCTACTCGACCTCGAGCCCCTCGAGCGCGCCCTTGTCGCGCCAGTCCTTCATCATCTGGAAGAACAGGATCGAGCCGCCGCCGAAGAAGCCGTTCTGCGCGGCCAGATCGGAGAGCTGCCCCTCGTTGTTGTAGTAGCCGGGCGTGC
>JANNLG010000049.1:0-2525 GCA_031396695.1 Deltaproteobacteria bacterium | reverse complement strand
GCGCCCTGAGCTCCCTTCGCGAGCGGGTCGCTCAGCGCGGGTAGGTCGCGTACAGCTCGACGATGATCGTCTGGCCGGAGCCGGTCTCGACCACGCCGACGCCGCTGGTGTTGAAGGCGGGGTTCAGGACGTTCTCGCGGTGGTCGTGCGAGCGCATCCACTCGTCGACGATGACCTGCACGTGGTCGCCGTGGACGCTGGTCGCGCCGATGTTCTCGGCGAACAGGCGGAAGCCGGAGAGGCCGGCGGACTGCGCGCGCTGCAGCGGGTTCTCGCCCTCGGGGTTCACGTGCGACAGGTAGCCGCGCCGCGCCATGTCCTCGGCGTGTGCGCGCGCGACGCGCGCGAGATCTTGCGAGGGCACGAGCTCGATCAGCTTGTGCTCCGCGCGCACTTGGTTCACGCGCAGGAGCAGCTCGTTATCGGGTCCCGCGAGCGCCTCGAGCGGCGCGGTCGCGAGCCAGATCACCGTGCAGAACGCGATGCCGAACGAGAACCCCGCGCGCAGAGTCGCGCCGAGCGGGCTCACTTCGCGAGGTCCTTGTTCCACATCTCGAAGACGGCGGACGATTCGGCCTCGCGGCTGGCGAGCTTGCCGTTCTTGTAGTGCGAGACGAGGTCGGGCGTGCCGTCGAAGTCCAGGTCCTCGCGCTTCTCGGAGATCATGCCGTTCGCGTAGGTCGCCACGGCGTCCGGCCGGCCGTCGCCGTTCTTGTCGACCTCTTCGCGGTCGACCTGGCCTTTGGCGTAGATCGTGACCTCGTCGCGGAAGCCGTCGCCGTCGCGGTCGATCTCGGTGCGCAGGATCTCGTCGCCGCGGTAGAAGGTCCAGGTGTCGGACTGGCCGTCGCCGTTCGAATCGCTGCGGCGGCGCGCGAGCCGACCGTCCTCGAACAGGCTCGAAGTCTCCATCACGCCGTCGCCGTTCAAGTCGTCGTCGCTCGACACCAGCCGCCCGGCCTCGTCGTAGTGCAGGTTGCGGTCGACGCGGCCGTCGTGATCCTCGTCGAGCGCCTCGAGCGAGGGCCGACCGTTCTTGGTGTAGGTCCACAGATCGGGGCGGCCGTCGCCGTTGCGGTCGGTCGCTTCGGGCGCGCTCAGACCCGGCTTGCTCGGCGGGATCGGTCGCGACGCCTGCGGCGCAGCGCCCGCGTTCGGGGTCACGGCGCCGGCGCGCTTGCCGAGACTGCGCTCGAGCGCTGCCAGCTCATCCGAGATTCGCGGCGCCGAGGCGACGCGCGTGCCCGGCGGGGCCGCCAGCGGCGCGGCCGCGCGCTGCTGGAGCTGATCGCGCAGCGCCTGGTTCTCGTCCGCCAGCCGGTTGCGCTCGATGTCGTCGGGCGTGTTCGCGCGGCCCGTGGTCGGGTCCGAGCCCTGATTCGCCTTGTCCATCTGTTCCTTGGCTTCCTCGTCCGCGTTGTCCGCGAGCGACTGTCCGAGGAACCAAAACGGGTAGCCGAAGATCGGGCCAATCGGCAGGAAGCGCTTGTCCTCGTAGCTCTCGGAGACTTCCTCCTTGCCGCCGCTGATCATCGTCATGTTCGAGCCGGGATTGGCCGCGCCGCCCGAGCCGGACGCTGCGCCGCCCGACGGCGCCTGTCCGTTCGACGAGCCGCTCGACGAGCCGGAACGCTGCGGCTCACCGCTTCCCGAGTACGAGCCCGACGCGGTGCCGGGCGTGGTCGAGCCGGTGGTCTGTCCGGTCGCGGCGGTCGGGCCGATCGAGCTGCCGGGCATCGCGGGGCCGGACTCGCCCGGGTACATCACGGTTCCGCCCATGCCCGTGATGACTTCGGGACGCTGTTCGCGGTCAGCGCTCTGATAGCCGATCCCGCAAGCGAGGGAGAATGCGGTCGCGAGCAGCACGGGAACCCGGGAGCGCAGGTGTCTCATGCCCTCCGGTCTTGCAAGAGCAGGTCCCGCCCTGGTCGGCGACCGAGGTTCGCGGTCTTGCGCGAGCCCCTGCACGCGCGTTGCGCGCGCGCTGCCCATGCGCTGTGAAACGCATTTCCCAGATTGGGGAAACGTGTGCACCCGCGGGCGCTACTGAGTGCGCGCGGAGGCGCCGTCGCCGTCGATCAGGAAGAACACGAGCTCTTCGCAGCGCGAAGTCTCGGGCGCCCAGAAGCGAACCAGCGTCCAGCCGGGTGAGTCGACGCAGTGACAGGTCGTGCGCTCGGGTCCGCACGGCTCGATGCTCGCGGTCTGTGTGCACAAGCACGCGTTCGCGGCATGCGGCGGGAGCGCCGCGCTCGACGAGGGCGCGAGCAACAGTGTGGACAGAAGCAGAATCGACGCTCCCATGGAGGGATTCTACCACGACGCGCGCGCGGACTGACGCGATCGAATGTTGCGCACGGCTTAAGCGGGACACGGCAGCGACGTATCGCTGCCGTGCCGAGAAAGCATCCCCCGGGGTGCATCAGTCCCAGAGGCGCCCATTCCAGGGCCTTTGGCTGCTTCTCTTGGAGGGAAGGCTCCAAACTAGACAAGGATTGGTGTCGCCGCAACCGCGGCGGAAACAC
>JANNLG010000048.1:0-25036 GCA_031396695.1 Deltaproteobacteria bacterium | reverse complement strand
CCTCTCGACCGCGCTCGCGACGGTCCTCTCCGAGACCACCAGCAACACCGCGTCCGCGAACATGGTCGTGCCGGTGGTGATCTCGTTCGCGCAGTCGTCCGGCATCGATCCGGTGCTGCCCGCGCTGGCCGCCACGCTGGGTGCATCGCTCGGCTTCATGCTGCCCGTCTCGACGCCCTGCAACGCGATCGTCTACGGCTCGGGCCGCATCCCCCTCACGCGCATGATCCGGCACGGCATCGTGCTCGACGTCGCCGGGATCGTCGCGATCGTCGCCGTCGTGAGCCTGCTCGGCCCGCTCATCCTGCCGCGCTGACCAGCGGCGCGTCGTGCGCGGAAAAATCGTCGTCGATGAATGAAGTGCTTCACAGCTCGGGCACCGCGCGCGGAGCACCCTCTCCGCTGTCGCACAGGCGACGCGAGGAGGGAGCGATGGAGCGATTCGAAGGCTTCGGCGAGCTGGGCGTGGCGATCTCGATCTTCGGCATCTCGTACGCGACGCTGGCCGCGATCCTCTACACGATGCTCTAGCGGATCGCGCCGCGTTCGACCGTCCGAGCGCGCCGGAGGAGGCGCGACGAGACGGTCGGCTGTGCCGGGCACCGTCGAGGAGGGCCTCCTCCGGCGCGCTCCGGTCCGAGTCCCGGTCCGAGTCCTAAGTGACGCGCATGCCGCGGGCCATGAGCAACTTCCCGGAGCGCACCAGCTCGGCCAGCTTGAACGGCCGTAGCAGGTCGATGAACGCGTCGAGCTTCTCGCTCGGCCCGTGCACCTGCAGGATCAGCGAGTCGGAGCCGTAGTCCACGACCTTGGCCTTGAAGTGCTCGGCGACCTGCAGAATCTGCGTGCGGCTGTCGAGCGGCGCGAACAGCTTCACCAGCGCGATCTCGGTCTCGTAGCTCTCGTCGCCGGTGTGGTCGATCGCGTGCACCACGTCGACCAGCTTGGCGAGCTGCTTGATGATCTGGTCGAGATCGTCGGAGTTGCCCGAGCACACGATCGTCATGCGCGAGAAGCGTCCCTCCGCGCCGGCCGACACGACCAGGCTCTCGATGTTGAAGCCGCGGCGCGAGAACACCAGCGCCGTGCGCACGAGCACGCCCGGCTTGTTGTTCACGAACAGCGAGATCGTGTGCAGCGGCGCCTTCTGCGCGGCGGCGAGCGGAGCCGTGAGTGCGGGGGCGGCCATCTCAGGTGCTCCCCGAGGGCTTCTCGAGCCGGTGCTTGGGTTTCTCGATCAGCATCTCCGAGAGTGAGGCGCCGGCCGGGATCATCGGGAACACGTTGTCCTCCTTGACCACCTCGGCGACGACCACGCACGGGCCAGAGTCCCAGGCCTGCGCCTCGCGCAGGATGCGATCGACATCGGCCGGGCGGCGGATGCGCAGCCCCTTCACGCCGTACGCCTGCGCAAGCTTCACGAAGTCGGGATTGCCCTCGAGGTCCGCGCCGGACAGGCGGTTGTCGTAGAACATCTCCTGCCACTGCCGGATCATGCCCAGGTAGTTGTTGTTGATGATCAGGCACTTGACCGGCAGCTTGTTCACGGCCGCGGTGGCGAGCTCGGAGCAGGTCATCTGGAAGCCGCCGTCACCGACGATCGCCCACACTTTCTTGTGTGGAAACGCGAACTGCGCGCCGATCGCCGCCGGGAAGCCGAAGCCCATCGTGCCCGCGCCGCCGCTCGAGAGCCAGGTGCGGTTGCTGCGCGTCAGACAGAACTGCGCCGCCCACATCTGGTGCTGGCCGACGTCGGTAGTCAGGATCGCGTCGCCCTTGGTCACGGCGTTCAGCCGGTCGAGCACGTGCTGCGCGCGCAGTCCCCCTTGCTTTGGGTACTTGAGCGGGAACTGCTTCCGCCAGCGCGCGATCTGCGCCAGCCATTCCGCGGTGTCGGCCAGCTCGACCTGTGGCACCAGGTCCTCGATCACGAGTCGGGCGTCGCCGTGGATCGAAACGTCGGGCCGGATGATCTTGCCGAACTCCGCCGCGTCGATGTCGATGTGGATCTTCACCGCGCGCTTGCAGAAGTCTGAGACGCGGCCGGTGATGCGGTCGTCCCAGCGGCCGCCGATCGACATGATCAGGTCGCAGTCGACCACGGCCTTGTTCGCGTAGGCCGTGCCGTGCATGCCGAACATGCCGAGGTTCAGCGGGTGCGTCTCGTCGACCGCGCCCTTGCCGAGCAGCGTGTTCACGACCGGCGCGCGCAGCTTCTCGGCCAGCGCGGTGATCGCCTTGCCGGCGTCCGAGATCACGGCGCCCTGCCCGACGTAGAGAACCGGCCGCTTCGCCTCGCGCAGGTAGCGCGCGGCCTCGGCGATGCGCTCGGGATCGCCGCGACCCGGAACGGTGTAGCCCGGCAGATCGAGCACGTCGGTGAACGGCGCCGTGCACGGCCCCTGCCCGATGTCCTTCGGCAGGTCGATCAGCACGGGACCGGGCCGGCCGCTGGTGGCGATGTGAAACGCCTCGCGGACGATGCGCGGGATGTCGTCCGCGTTCTTGATCAGGTAGGAGTGCTTCACCACCGGGTAGGTGATGCCGGTGACGTCGGCCTCCTGGAACGCGTCCTTGCCGAGCATCGGCGAGATGGTCTGACCGCAGATCACGATCAACGGCGCCGAGTCCATCTGCGCGGTGAGCAGACCCGTGACCGTGTTGGTCGCGCCCGGACCCGAGGTGACCAGCACTACGCCCGGCCGGCCGGTCGCGCGCGCGTAGCCGTCGGCCATGTGCGTGCCGCCCTGTTCGTGGCGGACCAGGATCAGCTTGATCTTGGAGTCGGCCAAAGCGTCGAAGATGGGAAGCGCTGCTCCACCGGAGAGGCCGAAGATGTACTCGACACCCTCTCTTTCGAGGCAGCGGACGAGCACTTCCCCACCAGTCGGGATTTTCTTGGTCACGTTCGGCCTCCAGGGATCGCAATCCGGCCCAGGTTCGATCGAACCATGGCCCAGTCGAGGCCGTACTCTACGCTGATTCGCGATCGGTTGCCACCAACACACCGGTTTTTAGGACAACTTGTGATCTTGATGACGTATCGATCGTATAAACCAGCTACCAGAAGGCGAAAATACAGACGAATGGATCGTGGATCGACCTAAAAGGCGGACCCAGGCTGTGAATCAGCCGAGCGCGAGGGTCCGCTTCAGCGCGGGTCGGCCCTGCAAGCGCTCCTGGTACGCGAGCAGCGCTGGGAACCGATCGTCGAGCACGCCGAGCAGCCGAGCGGCGACCAGCGTGAAGCCCATCATCACGTCCGCAGCCGAGAACGCGTCGCCGAGCAGCCAGGCCTTCGCGCCCAGCGACCGCTCGAGAAACTCGAAGCCGGATGCGGCCCGCGCGCGCGAGTCCGCGATCAGCGTCTCGTAGTTCGCGGAGTCACCGCGGTAGCGCGTGAGCCATACGACGATGCCGAGCGGCGGGAACGCGGTGCTCTCGGCGAAGTGCAGCCACTGCAGAAACGCGGCGCGCGCGGACGAGCCGATCGGCGGTGCGAGCCGGCCGTTGCCATGGCGCTCGAGCACGTACTCGACGATCGCGCCCGACTCGCACATCAGCACGTCGCCGTCTTCGAGCACGGGCAGCTTGCCGAGCGGCGTATTCTGGATGAAGAACTCGTTCGAGGTCGGCGCGAACTCGACACGTTCCAGCGTATAGGGAAGCCCGAGCTCCTCGAGCAACCACACCACCCGCACCGCGCGCGTGCGCGGCGCGTACCAGAGCTTCAGCATCGCGATCTCCCGCGGCGCGAGCCGCCGCTGCTAGAGTACCGCGAGATGCTCTCCGCCCACGCGCTGCCGCACGCCGCCCTCGCCGCCCATGTCGAGCTTTTCTGGGCGATGCAGGCGCCGAGCCGGCCGGCGGATCGCGAACGCGTGCTGCCGTCGGGCGCGACCGAGCTCGTCTTCAACCTCGCCGAGCCCGCGCAGCCGGGGCTGATCTGCGGCCCGCGTTCGGAGCCGTTCGTGATGAGTCGCGCCGGCCGCGAATCGTTCGTCGGCATCCACTTCAAGCCGGGCGGAGCGACGCGCCTGCTCGGCGTGCCGGAGAGCGAGCTCGCCAACGCCTTCGTCGGCCTCGACGCGCTCTGGGGGCGCGAGGCGGTCGAGCTGACCGCGGGACTGGCCGAGGCCCCGAGCCCTGATTCCGCACTCGCGCTGCTCGAGCGCGCAATGTTGGCCCGGCTCGAGCGCACACCCGAAGGTCATGCGAGCGTCGCCTATGCGCTCGGCGAGCTCGCGCAGGTGCCCGCCCCGCGCTCGATCGGCGAGATAGGCTCGCGCGCCGGGCTCTCGGCGCGGCGTTTCATCACCGTCTTCACCGAGCAGGTCGGCCTCTCGCCCAAACTTTTTGCGCGTGTGCGGCGCTTCCAACGCGTGCTCCACCACGCCCACGCGCAGCCGGTCCCCGACTGGGCACGCCTCGCGCTCGCCTGCGGCTACTACGACCAGGCTCACCTGGTGCGCGACTTCGGCGACTTCGCGTCGGTCTCGCCGGGCGCGTACCTGCGGCTGCGCGGCGACGACCCGAACCACATCGCGCTCGCGCCCGCGGTTCAAATTCGTCCAAGCCGGTCCGCGCGCGCCTGACCGAGACTCGTCGCCGGGGGAACGATCCCCGGAGGACGGATGGACAAGCGGACGGAGCTCGAGACCCACGACCTGGACAGCGCTCGCGCGGACCTCGGCGTCCTGCGTATCGGCGACGAGACGACCGAAGCGGACGCGAACGCGGCCATGCGCGCGCTCGCCGAGTTCAACGGCTGCACGGTGGGGCTGGTCCGCTTCTCGGGCGAGACGCCGTGGGAGCGCCACGCCGAGGACGAGCTTCTGCACGTGCTCGCGGGTGAAGTCGAAGTCACGATCCTGGCCGACGGCGTGACGGTGAACGGGATGGCGCGTGCCGGCCAGGTGGTGATCGTTCCCCGCCGCTGCTGGCACCGCCAGCACGCGCGCGGGACCACGACGCTGATGTTCGTGACCGGGACGACGGACATCTCGACGGCCGAGGACCCGCGCTGAACGCAGTCTTGCGCGCCGGTGATGATCGTCACCGTCGTGTGTAGTGCGCTGCGGTACTGCGCGTCACGGACTGGATGCGCGCGCTCGCCGAAGATGATGGCGAGGAGACACGCCGATGTCGCTCGCTCCCCTCTGGCGCCTGCTCGCCGCGACTCTGACCGCATTCTCGCTCGCCTTCGGGGCAGCGGCAGCGCACGCCGACGAGTTACCCGACGGCGTGCGCGACACGCTCGGCCCACGCTTCGAGTCCCCCGACGACGGCGCGCAGCAGCTGGCGCGCCCGCGCCCCGAGTGCCGGATCGACGTCGTGCGGCGCTGGAACCGGATCGCGATCGACGCGAGCGGTCTCGACCACACGCCGGTCGCCGTCGGTGAGAACCGCGTGTTCGGCGAGCAGATCGGTCCCGGCCGCTCGAGCCGCGCGATCGCGATCGCGCAGATCGCCGTCTTCGAAGCGGTGAACGCGATCCACGGTGGCTACCAAAGCTATGCCGGCGTGCCGCGCGCGCCGCTCGACACCTCGCTCCAGGCAGCCGTTGCGCAGGCCGCGCACGATACGCTCGCGGCGTTGTTCCCGTCGCAACGCGCGAGCTTCGACGGAGACCTCGCCGACGAGCTCGCGAGCCTGCCCGTGCGCGACGCGCGCGTGCTGCGCGGAATCGCGCTCGGGCGACGAGCCGCTCTCGCGATCCTCGGCATGCGCTCCGCCGACGGCGCGCAGCAGCCGGAGCCGCGCATGGAGCAGGACTTCATCCCGAGCGATCAGCCCGGCTGGTGGCGCCGGGATCCGATCGGAATGGCGCCGATCGCGCTGGGTGCGCACTGGGCCGAGGTCGATCCCTTCGTGCTGCCTTCCGCCGACCAATTCCGCACGCCGCCGCCGCCCGACCTCACGAGCGCGGCCTACACCGCGGCGTTCAACGAGCTGAAGGCGCTCGGGGGCGACGGAATCGCGACGCCGACGGTGCGCAGCGCGGATCAGACGCAGACCGGCATCTACTGGGCGTACGACGGCACGCCGAGCTTGTGCGCTCCCCCGCGCCTGTACAACCAGATCGCGGTCCGGATCGCGGATCAGCGCGGCACGGGACCGGTCGCGCTCGCGCGCCTGCTCGCGCTCGTGAACGTCGCGATGGCCGACGCGGGCATCGCGATCTGGGAGTCGAAGTACTACTACCAGTTCTGGCGCCCGATCGGCGGAGTTCGCGAGGCCGACGAGGGCACGGGGCCGAGCGGACTCGGCGACGGCAATCCGGACACGATCGGCGATCCGGGCTTCGCGCCGCTCGGAGCGCCAGCGAGCAACCTCTCCGGCCCGAACTTCACGCCGCCCTTCCCCGCCTATCCTTCCGGGCACGCAGGCTTCGGCGGCGCGCTGTTCCAGATGCTGCGCGAGTTCTACGGTACGGACCGGATCGAGTTCACATTCGTGTCCGACGAGTACAACGGCGAGACGCGCGCGAACGACGGCACGATCCGGCCACTGCTTCCGCGCAGCTTCCGCACGCTTTCGCAGGCCGAAGAGGAGAACGGCCAGAGCCGCATCTATCTGGGCATCCACTGGTCGTTCGACAAGACCGAGGGAATCGTGCAGGGCCGGCGCATCGCGCGCTACGTGTACCGCAACTCGTTCGTGCCGCTACGCCGCTAGCCGAAGCGAAGCGAGACGCGCTGGTCGGGCCCGATCGCGACCCGCGGCGCGGGCATCAGGCGCAGCTCGCGACCGTCGCAGCTCCGACCCGTGCGCAGGTCGAAACGGTAGCGGTGCCACGGACACTCGATGGTGTCGCCGTCGGGCGAGGCGTCCTCGAGCGGGCCGAGCAGGTGCGGGCAGACGGTCGAGTGCGCGATCAGCGCGTCGCCCAGCGCGAGCACGCGGAACGGTCGGCCGTCGAGCTCGACCAGAATCGGCAGTCTCGCGCGCAGGTCGGCGAGCGGCCCGAGCTCGAGCGATTCGCGGCCGCGTTCGGGCAGCGACGACACGCGCGCGAGCATGGACTCGCGCCGCACCATCATCGCCTCGTCCTCGTCCCAGAGGCGTGTGTAGAGCGACGTGAATCCACGTCCGATGCCCTCGACCTGCGCGGCTGCCACGCCGGGCAGCCTGAACTCCACGCGAATGCCGGTCGCGTGCGGCTGCTTCGGTACGAGCTCGGTCCAGATCTCCGTGCCGGCGCCAGCTCCCGCGGTCGTCGCCGTCACGTAGCGCAGACGCGGCCGGTCGAGCCGGACTTCGACCTCGATCTCGCCGGTCTCGTCCGCGCCGCGTCCGCGCAGACGCGCACGCCAGCCCTGCTCGCTCGCTTCCAAGCAGCGGATCGCATCGAACGACCCGCGGTGCAGGCCCGGCAGGTGCTCCCAGTCGAGCACGTTCTCCCAGATGCGCTCGAGCGAGGCCGCGATCGTGCGCTCGTAGACCGCGACGGAGGTGAGTGCGACCGGAGCCAAGCGTGCAGGGTACCGCGAATGCCCGACTTCGATCGAGGCGACTTCAGGAACGCGGGCGGCCCCAGCCGTTCTCGCGAATCAAGCTCTGTACCCGCGCGCGAACCTGCTCGAGGATCTCACGCACGCGCGCGGCCGATGCGCCCTTCGGGTCGGACAGCTCCCAGTCCGCGTGCCGCAGGCCAGGAACGTGCGGACAGGCTTCGCCGCAGCCCATCGTGATCAGCAGGTCGGCGCTTCGCGCGACGGCCTCCGTCAGCAGCGTCGGTGCCGAGTCGTCGAGCTCGACTCCTGCCTCGCGCATGGCAGCGACGACCTCGGGATGCGCGTGCGCCGCCGGCTGCGTACCGGCCGAGATCGCCCGCGCGCACGCCGGATCCGCCGCCTGGTTGAAGAACGCGGCCGCCATCTTCGAGCGACCTGCGTTGTGCACGCAGGCGAAGAGAACCGTCTTCATTCCGCCGCTCGAACGACGTGCGGCGGCGCGATCCAATGCGCGAATGCGACGGCCGCCGCAGCGCCAGCGAGCTGGGCGAGCGCGAAGCCGGGCACGTCCGCGGGGCGGATCCCTGCGAAGGTGTCGCTGAGCGCGCGTGCGAGCGTGACCGCGGGGTTCGCGAACGACGTCGACGAGGTGAACCAGTAGGCCGCCGCGATGTAGCCTCCCACCGCCAGCGCCGCCCGCATCGGCTCGGCGGAGCGCGAGCAGCCGCGCACGACCAGCAGGAGTCCGAAGCTGGCCACGAACTCGCTCAGCCATTGCGCGGGACCGTGTCGCGCGTGCGTTGCGAGCGAGACGGCCGGCAGCTCGAACATCAGGTTCGCGATCACGACGCCAACCACCGCGCCGACGACCTGCGCCGCCACGTAGCCGCACGTCTCGCGCCAGGCAACCTCGCCGTGCCAGCCCGCCGCGACGCTCACGAGCGGATTCAGATGCGCGCCCGAAATCGGACCGAGCGCCAGGATCAGCGCGGCAAGCACCGCGCCCGTCGCGATCGAGTTCGCGAGCAGCGCCAGCCCGACGCTGCCGCCCGCAAGCCGCTCCCCCATGATGCCCGAGCCCACCACCGTCGCGAGCAGGAGGGCGGTGCCGACGCACTCCGCGGCAGCGCGTCGCGAGAGCATCAGCTCGCGCGCTCGCGCGCAGATCGCCGCCGAAGCGCGAGCGTCAGTCGTGGGGGCGGCGCAAGGGCTGCGCGCAACTCCGCGAGTCGCTCGAGCCTCAGCCGGTAGTACATCCAGGTGCCCCGTCGCTCGCGCTCGAGCAGGCCGGCTTCGGTGAGCACGCGCAGATGGTGGCTCACCGTCGGTTGGCTGAGCCCGAGCGGGCGCGTCAGGTTGCACACACAGGCCTCGCCGCCGGGCTGGCCTGAAAGGAAGCTGAGCAACCGCAATCGGCCCGAGTCGCCCAGCGCCCGGAAGATCCGCGCCGATTCCTCCGCGCGCCGCCGTCCGATGCGGTCTTCGAGCACTAGCGCCGGTGGCGGACAATCCGGAGTCGGCCCTCTTGTCGCCATGCGTGGATATTGACGGACATCGATGAACCGGACAAGCGCGGCGCGCTCGAGGCTCCGCAAGCTATAGTTCGCGCATGCCGGACTTCATCTATCAGCCGATCTTCGAGCACGGTCACGACCAGACGCCGTACCGCAAGCTCACGAGCCAGTTCGTCGCGATCCAACGCTTCGCCGGCCGCGACGTGCTCGTGGTCGAGCCGGAAGCGCTCGTGCTGCTCGCGCGCGAGGCGCTCGACGACGTGTCGCACCTTTTGCGCCCCGGTCATCTCGCGCAGCTCGCGAAGATCCTCGACGACCCGGAGGCGAGCGAGAACGATCGCTTCGTCGCGCTCGAGCTGCTCACCAACGCGAACATCGCCGCGGGCCGCGTGCTGCCGAGCTGTCAGGACACGGGCACCGCGATCGTGATGGCGTACAAGGGGCAGCAGGTCTGGACGAACGGCGACGACGGCGAAGCGCTTTCGCGCGGGATCTTCGACGCGTACCAGCAGCGCAACCTGCGCTACTCGCAGATGGCCGCGCTCGACATGTACACCGAGAAGAACACCGGCACCAACCTGCCCGCGCAGATCGATCTGTACGCGGAGCCCGGCGACGAGTACCGCTTCCTGTTCCTGGCCAAGGGCGGCGGATCGGCGAACAAGACGTTCCTGTATCAGGAGTCGAAGGCGCTCCTGAATCCGGCCTCGCTCACCAAGTTCGTGTCGGAAAAGATCCGCACGCTCGGCACGTCGGCGTGCCCGCCGTACCACCTGGCGCTGGTGATCGGCGGCACCTCCGCCGAGATGACGCTGAAGACCGTGAAGCTCGCCTCGGCGCGCTACCTCGACGACTTGCCCACGACCGGCAACGAGCGCGGCCGCGCGTTTCGAGACCCCGCGCTCGAGGAGCAGGTGCGCAAGCTCTGCAACGAGACGGGCATCGGCGCGCAGTTCGGCGGCAAGTACTTCGCGCACGACGTGCGCGTGATCCGGTTGCCGCGGCACGGTGCGTCGTGCCCAGTCGGGCTCGGCGTGTCGTGCTCCGCCGATCGCCAGATCCTGGGCAAGATCACGCGCGAGGGCGTGTTCCTCGAGCAGCTCGAGACCAACCCCGCCAAGTATCTTCCCGACGTGAGTCACAGCGAGCTCGGCGGCGAGGTGGTGAAGATCGACCTGCGCCGGCCGATGCGCGAAATCCTGGCCGAGCTCTCGCGCCACCCGGTCGGCACGCGCCTTTCGCTGTCGGGCCCGATGGTGGTCGCGCGCGACATCGCGCACGCGAAGCTGAAGGAGCGGCTCGATGCCGGCGCCGGCCTGCCGCAGTACTTCAAGGACCACATGGTCTACTACGCAGGCCCCGCGAAGCAGCCGAAGGGCCTCGCGTCGGGCTCGTTCGGCCCGACCACCGCCGGCCGCATGGACTCGTACGTCGACCTGTTCCAAAGCCAGGGCGGCAGCATGGTCATGCTCGCGAAGGGCAATCGTTCGAAACAGGTGCGCGACGCGTGCAAGGCGCACGGCGGCTTCTACCTGGGCTCGATCGGCGGCCCCGCCGCGCGGCTCGCCGATCACTCGATCAAGAAGGTCAGCGTGCAGGAATACGAAGAGCTCGGCATGGAAGCGATCTGGCGCATCGAGGTCGACGACTTCCCGGCCTTCATCGTGACCGACGACAAGGGCAACGACTTCTACAGCGCTCTGCTCGAGAACAAGCCGAGCCCGGTGCTGCAGATCGGAGGGGAGTAGATCTGATGTCCCTGATCCCTCGCTTCGCGACCTATGCGGCCGCGTTCGAACAGGCCTACACGAGCGACGACTGGGCGCCGATCGCGCCGTTCTTTGCCGAGGACGCGGTGTACGAGATTCCCGGCATGCCCGCTCCGCTCGGCGGGCGCTTCGCGGGCCGTCCCGCGATCCTCGCCTACTTCAAGACCGTGCTCGACGCCTTCGATCGCAGGTTCGCGTCCCGCGCAGTGGCGCTCCTCGGAGCGCCGCGCGAGGAAGCTGCGACGGTGACGATCCGCGGGCGTGTCACCTACACGTCCGCGAACACGCCCGGGCTGGTGTTCGAGCTCGACGAGATCGCAACCTTCGACTCCGACGGCCGCATCGTCCGGCTGGAAGACCGCTACGACGAGGCGACCACTCGGGCGGTGCGCGAGTACGTCCGCGCGCACGGGAAGACGCTGGGCCTGGCCGGAGCCTGATTCGCCCCTATGCTCCCCGCCCGATGCCACTGCTTTCGCTGGACGATGTCTCGATCGCCTTCGGGCGAACCGCGCTGCTCGACGCGGCCTCGCTGCAGATCGAGGCCGGCGAGCGCGTCTGCCTGATCGGCCGCAACGGCGCGGGCAAGTCGACGCTGCTGCGCATCGTCGCGGGTGATCTGGCGACGGATTCGGGCGAGGTGTGGCGGCAGCCGGGGCTCGCGATCGCGACGCTCTCGCAGGAGCTGCCGTCCGATGAGGGCGCGACCGTGTTCGACGCGGTCGCCGAGGGCCTGGCCGAGATCGGGCACCTCCTCGCCGAGTACCACCACGTGTCGCAGGCCGTGGGCCAGGACGCCGATCCTTCCCTGCTCGCGCGTATGGAAGACCTGCAACACCAGATCGAGGCGCGCGAGGGCTGGAGCCTGTCGCTGCGCGTCGACCAGATCCTGGCGCGGCTCGAGCTGCCGCCGGACGCGTTGCTCGGCGAGCTCTCGGGCGGCTGGCGGCGGCGCGTGGCGCTCGCGCAGGCGCTGGTGCGCGAGCCGGATCTCTTGCTGCTCGACGAGCCGACCAACCACCTCGACATCGAAGTCATCCAGTGGCTCGAGGAGCAGCTGCTCGCGTTCCGCGGCGGCGTCCTGTTCGTGACCCACGATCGCACGCTGCTCACGCGGCTCGCGACGCGCATCGTCGAGCTCGATCGCGGCGTGGTCACGTCGTGGGCGTGCGACTATCCGACCTTTCTCGTGCGCAAGGCGGCGGCGCTCGAAGAGGAAGCGCGCCACGCGGCGCTGTTCGACAAGAAGCTCGCGCAAGAAGAAGTGTGGATCCGTCAGGGCATCAAGGCGCGCCGCACGCGCAACGAAGGCCGCGTGCGCGCGCTCGTGGCGCTGCGCGAGGAACGCGCGCGCAGGCGCGAGCTCGAGGGCAAGGCCCGCCTGTCGGTCGACGAGGGGCAGACTTCGGGCAAGCTCGTGGCCGAGGCGAAGGGCCTTTCCTACGCGTGGGGCGACGCGCCGATCGTGCGCGACTTCTCGCTGCGCATCATGCGCGGCGATCGCATCGGCCTGGTCGGCCCGAACGGCGCGGGCAAGACCACCTTGCTGCGCTTGCTGCTCGGTCAGCTGGTGCCGACGTCCGGCAGCGTGCGGCTCGGTACGAAGCTCGAGGTCGCCTACTACGATCAGCTGCGCGCGGTGCTCGAGCTCGAGAAGACCGTGCTCGAGAACATCGCCGAGGGCCGCGAGTACGTGGACGTGCAGGGCCAGCGCCGCCACGTGATCAGCTACCTGCAGGACTTCCTGTTCAGCCCCGACCGCGCGCGCGTGCCGGTGAAGGCGCTGTCCGGCGGCGAGCGCAATCGCCTCTTGCTCGCGCGGCTGTTCGCGCAGCCCGCGAACCTGCTCGTGCTCGACGAGCCGACCAACGATCTCGACATCGAGACGCTCGAGCTGCTCGAGGAGCTGCTGATCGAGGAGCTGCTGATCGACTACAAGGGGACGCTGTTGCTCGTGTCGCACGACCGCACGTTCCTGGACAACGTGGTGACGTCGACGCTGGTCTTCGAGGGCGAAGGCCGAGTTCAGGAGTACGCGGGCGGCTACACCGATTGGTTGCGCCAGCGCGCGAAGCCGGTGGTCGTCGCCGCGGCGAAGCCCGAGACCGCAACCAAGCCGGTACCGGTCGCAAATCCCGGACCGGTCGCTCTACCGAAGCCCGGCAAGCTCAAGCACAAGGAAGCGCGCGAGCTCGAGCAGGCGCCGGCTCGGATCGACGCCCTCGAAGCCGAGCAGGCGAAGCTCTCCGAGCGCGTGAACCAGCCGGGCTTCTACAAGAGTGCGCCCGCGGAACAGGCGCTGGTGCTCGCGCGGATGACGGCGATCGCCGAGCAGCTCGCCGAGCAGCTCGAAGCCGCGTACGCGCGCTGGGACGAGCTCGAGGCGCTGCGCGACGGGACGCGCTAATTCCGTGGTCAGGCCGCGGGCCGCGACCTCAGTCGAAGCGCTCGCGGATCGCGTTCCATGCGCGAGCGTAGAGCACGGTCATGCCCGGCCAGGCGTCCGGAGTGGGCGCGAGTGCCTGACTCCGTCGGTACTCGTCGACCGCTCGCGCCCGATCGCCGCGCTGTGCGCGCAGACGCGCCAGATCTTCGTGGATCGCAGGGCCGTCGCGACCGACCAGCGCGAGTCGTTTCGACGCGAGCTCGAGACGCTCCACGTCGTCCGCGAGCAGCGCCTGCCGATAGCCGACCTCGCGTTCCCAGGTGCCGATGCTCCAGAACGCCGCCGCCAGCGCGCCAGCGGTTGCCACTCCGATGCGCAGCGGCCACGACACGTTCGTGCGTAGCCCGAGCGCGGGAGCCGTGTCGGGCACCGGCTTTGCGACCAGCGCCGCGCCGACCCGCGCGTCGCGCAGCTTCCAGATCACGCCGTCGAGCAAGAAGTGGTGCAGGTTCACCGCCGATGCCACGAGCAGTCCGAGGCCGGAGTCGAAAGCCAAGATTCCGAGCGCTCCGGGCGAGAGCAGCCAGACCGGCACCACCCAGAGTGCGGCGCCGACGAGAATCGCGGCGATCAGGTAGCCGAGCGTCGCGCCGACGCTCGAGGACACGAGCCCCGACACGCGCGCGTAATAGACGGAGATCCACAGGTACTGCAGGGCATGCGAGATCGCGACCCACACGAACGCGAGCGCGATGAGTCCCTTCTGCCCGTACAGGCCCGGGAAACTCCGCCCGACGAGCACCGGCACGATGAACCACACCAGCTGACTCGCGATCAGGCCGAGCACCGGCGCGAGCGACTTAAAGCTGCTCAGCCTGCGCAAGCGCAGCAGGACGACGGCCGTCACGCCGAGGTATGCGAGCGTCGTCGCGGCGAGTAGCGGTCGGATCAACACGTCGGAAAGCTCGAGTGACGCGAACTGGTAACCACCCTGCCCCGTGTACAGCGGATCGCTGCCGTTGCTGAAGGTAACGCCGTGAATTCCCGCGAAGACGACCACGAAAGACAGCACGTACGAGAGCTTGATCAAGCGCCGCAACGACGCGCCGACGGGGACGCCGCCCCGCCGCAGAAACATCAGCGAGAGCCCGAAGTTCTGAGCCGTGTAGTGCCAAGGGCTCCAGGTCAGGTAGAGCGTGATGAACCAGCGGCCGACGTCGGCCGTCGCGAGCGAGAGCGCGAAGGCACCCCAGACCAGCAGACCGAACGCGAGTCCGTAGCCCGAGTAGGTGCGCCGAGCGTCCGTCGTGGCGTAGACACGCAAGAGCGTAGCCCCGTAGTGTGGAACGCTGGTGCCCAGGATCAGCAGTGGCACCCAGCCGGCCACGACTTCGCGAGAGAAGCCCACCAGTGCGACAACGCCGACCAGCAGCGGATACACGAGACCGCAGCCGAAGAGAAGGTCGGGGAGCGGGCCGAACAGCCAGGTCCTGCGCTCGACGGAGGCGGCGGTCATCGGGGCTCGATCATAGCGCGGAAGACGGTATCTACTGTGGTGACGCGGTGAGCTCCCCGGCCTACGACCTTCATGCCTCCCCTGCACACACGCTGCCGTTCACGGCCGCGTCGCTGCTCGCGCCCATGGAGGGCGTGACGGAGCCGTGCTTCCGCGATCTGGTGCTCGCGCGCAACGACCCACGCGCACTCGGCGGCGCGTTCACGGAGTTCGTGCGAGTGAGCGTCTCGCCGATCCCGCGCGCGGTCCTGCGCCGCGAGCTCGGGCCACTGCGCTTCGCGCAACCGGTCGGCGTGCAGCTGATGGGAAGCGATCTCGAGCACCTCGCGCGCACCGCGCGAAACGCCGTCGACGCCGGCGCCCCGCTGATCGACTTGAACTTCGGCTGCCCGGCCAAGGGGGCGATCGCGGGCTGCGCGGGCTCGGCCCTGCTGCGCGATCCGGCGCAGCTCGAGCGCGTGGTGAGTGCGGTGGTGCGCGCCGTACACGTTCCGGTGACGGCCAAGCTGCGCGCCGGCTACGACGACGCTTCGCTTCTCGTGGAGCTGGCGCGCGCGGCCGAGAACGGCGGTGCGAGCCTGCTCACCCTGCACTGCCGCACGCGCGCCGAGGCCTATTGCGACCGCGTCGACTGGACGCGCATCGCGCGCGCGGTGCGCGCGGTCGCGATTCCCGTGTGCGGAAACGGCGGCATCGCGACCCACGCCGACCTCGCGCGCATGCGAAGCGAGACCGGCGCGGCCTACGCGATGGTCGGGCGCGGCGCGCTTGCGGATCCGTGGATCTTCAGCGGTCATCGCGCGAGCCGCGGCGAGGCCGCGCGCTTCCTGGTCGAGTACGCGGACACCATGCGCGAACGGCATCAGTGGCCCGCGGGCGGAATCGGCGCACGGCTGAAGCAGCTCTTCCGTCACTGGACGGCCGGCGGGCTGGTGCCGGACGAGGCTACGCGCCTCGACCTCCTGCGCGAGCGCAGCGCCGAGGCGCTGCTCGCGCGCCTGCGCCGGGAAGCGGACACGGCCTGAAGTCGGCCCGGGCACTCGGCTACACTCGCGGCGCGAACGCGGACCCGCTCGAAAACCTCCCGAAGCAGGAGATCTTCCATGCCAGACGTCGCCATGTGGGGCAAGGCGCTGACCGTCATGCCGCGCATCACCAAGCAGGACTGGGACGGGCTCGACATCGTCTCGCGCTGGCTGATCGCGACGCGCTCCGCCGTGATCATCATGACCTTCACGTCGGCCGCCTTCGCGGGTCTGCTGGCCGCGAAGGCCGGACAATTCGACGGTCTCCTGTTCGCGCTGGTGACCGCGGGCTTGTGTCTCGCGCACGCGACCAACAACTTGGTGAACGACCTGACCGACTACTGGAAGGGCGTCGACCAGGGCAACTACTTCCGCACGCAGTACGGGCCGCAGACGGTGCAGGACGGCTTCCTGTCCGTGAGGCAGCTGCTTACGTACACGGCGATCACCGGCGCAGTCGCGCTCGCGATCGGCTTCTACCTGGTCGCCCTGCGCGGCGAGATCGTGGGCATGCTGCTCGCGGCCGGCGCGTTCTTCGTGCTCTTCTACACGTTCCCGCTCAAGTACATCGGGCTCGGTGAGCCGGCGGTGCTCGCGGTCTGGGGACCGCTGATGGTCGGCGGCAGCTACTACGTGATCACCGGTGAGTGGAGCAACAACGTGGCGGTCGCGAGCATCGCGTACGCGCTCGGGCCCACGGCGGTGCTGTTCGGCAAGCACATCGACAAGCTCGACGCCGACAGCGCCAAGAAGATCCGCACCATGCCGGTGCTGCTCGGCGAGCTGGCGTCGCGCTACACCGTGCTCGGCATGCTGGTCGCGCAGCTCGGCGTGGTCGCATACCTGGTCGCGATCGGCTTCTTCACGCCCGCCATGCTGATCACGTTCGCGGCCGCGCCGGCGCTGCGGCGCGTGTACGCCACGTACAAGCACCCGCGCCCCAAGGAAGCGCCGCCCGAGCTGCCGAAGGGCGTCTGGCCGCTCTACTTCGTGGCGGTCACGTTCTGGTACAACCGCCGCTTCGGCATGTTCTTCCTGATCGGCCTGGTCGGCGACATCATCCTGTCGCGCCTGTAGCGAGGTGGCAGCGCACAGCAGCGCTCGCACGCGCCAGCGCTGAAGTTCCGTCCGCTCCCGGACGCAACGGATAGATATGGACGGCTTGCGACGCTGCGAGCCCGCGCGCGGCTTGCGCGGGGTCTGCCTCGTACTCGCGTGGAGTACGTGCGCCCTGTTGCTGGTCGGCGCCAACAGCGCCAGCAGCGCCACGATCACCGGCACGGTGTTCGAGGACCGGAACTACGGCGGCGGCGCGGGCCGCACGCTGGCGGCTTCGGGCGGGACGGGCATTCCGACCGTGCGCGTCGAGATCTACACCGCGGCGGGCGCGTTCTCGACCAGCACGAACACGAACGCCTCCGGCGTCTACACCGTGAGCGGCCTCGGCTCGGGTACCTACACCGTGCGCGTCGCGAACCGCAGCATCGCATCCACACGCGGCGGCGGCTGCGCGGCGGGCACCTGCATTCCCGTGCAGACGTTCCGAACCAACGCCGCACCCGCGCCCGCGGTAGCGGTCACGGACCGCGTCGGCGGCCAGAACCCTCAGCTGATCGACTCGATCAACAACACCACCAGCGCCACGCTCGCGTCGCTGACCACCGCGACGACGACGCCGCAGTCGATCTCGTCCGTCACGCTCGCGACCGGCGGGACGACCGTCTCCGGCGTCAACTTCGGCTTCAACTTCGACACGATCGTGAACGTCGCGAACACCGGCCAGGGGTCGCTGCGCCAGTTCGTGGTGAACGCGAACGCGCTGACCGGAGAGGGAGCGCTCGCGCAGGTCGGGCTTACCGCCGGGCGCGAGACCTCGATCTTCATGATCCCGAACGGTGTCGCGAACCCGGGCCAGAACACGAGCTACGCCAACCAGCTCGTCACGGCCGGCGCGAACGCGGGCGCGGCGCGCATCACGCTCGCGAGCGCGCTGCCCGTGATCAGCGGCGCCAGCACGATCCTCGACGGTCGGACGCAGACCGCGAACGTGCGGAGCACGGCCGGCGGCGCGCAGACCAATCCGGGTCAGATCGGTACCGGCGGGACGGTCGGCACCAGCGCCACCTCGCTGCCGCTGTTCGACCGGCCCGAAGTCGTGATCGACGCGGCGGCCACGCTGGTGAGCGCGACCGGCGCGCCCGTCGCGATCGTGGGCGTCGCGGTCGAGAACGGCGGAATCAGCGTCTCGGGCAACAGCTCGGTGGTGCAGGACTGCCTTGCCGGCACGCGCGCCGACGGCACGATCGGGACCGCGTACGGCGGCTCCTACGGCATCACGATCGGCGCCGGCACGAGCATCGCGATCGTCCACAACTTCGTGCGCGTGAACAACAGCGGCATCCGCGGCGACGCGACCGGTGCGAGCGCGTTGATCGAGTACAACGAAGTCGACTCGCTCACCGGGGCGCCCGGCGGCGGACAGACGAACACCTTCGACGGCATTCTGATCATCAACTCCGCCGCCAGCATCACGGTCCGCTACAACCTGGCCAAGAATCAGCGCGGCGGCGGGCTCGAGTTCGGCTTCGGCTCGGGCGCGGTGACCGGCACCGTCACTGAGAACACGCTCACCTCGAACGGCTTCCTAAGCGCCGGCTCGCCCAGCACCGAGGCGTTGAACGTCGCCTTCTACAGCCTGGCCGCAGGCACCTCGATGACCTTCAGCAACAACGTCGTCAGCAACTCGGGCGGAACCGGAGTGGTGGTCGAGAGCGCGTCGGGCATCGTCCTCACGCAGAACAGCATCTTCGGCAACGGAGCGCCGACCGGCCTCGGCATCGATCTCGATCCCCGCGGCGTGGATCCGAACGGCTACACGCCCGCGCAGGGCGTCACGCTCAACGACCCGAGCGACGCGGACGCCGGCCCCAACGGCCTGCTCAACTTCCCGGTGATCGAGTCGGCGCTCGTGAGCGGTGGCAACCTCACGGTGCGCGGTTGGGCGCGCCCGAGCGCGCTGATCGAATTCTTCCTGGCGGCCGCGGATCCGACCGGCTTCGGCGAGGGCCAGACCTACGTGTTCACCGCCACCGAGGGCTCGGGCTCCGACGCCGATGCGACCTCGAGCGCGTACGGGCCCGCTGCGATCAACGGCGTGTTGCAGGGCTCCGACACCACGAACCGCTTCTCGTTCACGCTGCCGACGCCGGGCGGTGTCAGCGCGGGCGTTCGTCTCACCGCGACCACGCGGCTCGGCGGGAACACGTCGGAGTTCTCGGCCTTCCTGGTCGTCGCGGCAGCGCCGGTCTACGCGGTCACGAAGGCCTCCAGCGCGATCAGCGATCCGGTGAACTGCGCGACCCCGGCGAACTCCGCTTCCTGCAATCCGCTCGGCTCGCAGCGGCGTGTGCCCGGCGCGATCGTCGAGTACACCGTGTCGGTCAGCAACTCCGGCGGCGCAGCCGACGTGGACTCGGTGGAGATCAGCGATCCGATCCCGACGAACACCGCGCTGCGCGTCGCCGACATCGCCGGCGTCGGTACCGGCCCGGTCGCGTTCAGCGACGGCGTGACCTCGAGTGCGCTCACCTACTCCTACGCCTCGCTTGGCTCCGCGCTCGACGATGTCGAATTCTCGAGCGACGGCGGAACCACCTGGGTCTACACGCCCGTGCCGAACGCCTCGGGCTGCGACCCGGCGGTCACGCACTTGCGCATCAATCCGCAGGGCACGTTCGCGGCCGACATCGGCAGCCCCGATCCGAGCTTCACGGTGCGTTTCAACGTCTGCGTGGAGTGAGCGCGCGCGTCGAGGCTCAGCGAGCGCGAGGACGCACGAGGATCGGCGCGTAGTGCCCGAGGAAGACCGCGAAGGCCGCCGCCCACAACAGCGCAGCGAGCGCGATCACGCGCAGGTACGGGTCGGGGAAGGCGAGCGCGCCGAGCGTGCGCACGAGAGCGGCCCCGCTCACGAACAGGTACGCCGCGGTCGCCGCGCGCGGCGCGATCAGCGGCCGCCCGGTGTGGCCGAGCGCGACGCGCGTCATCACGGCGAGCACCATGGTGCCGATCGCGCCCGTCGTCTCGGCGTGTAGCCCGACGCTCCACGGGATCCGGCCGGTGAGGTCGGCGAGCGCGACCGCAGCGAGCCCGATCGCAACCCACGCGTAGCCGAGGTGCAGGGAGAACACGAGCGGATCGCGCAGCGCATGGCGCGTCTGCCAGCCCGACATGCGCGCAGCGACGGCGAGCGAGGCGACGAGCGCGAGCGCGCCGCTGCTGGCGCTGCGCGGCGCGAGCAGATTCGCGAGCGCCACGCCGACCACCACGGCGATCGCGACCCGATCGAGCCACGGCCGCGTGCGCACGAGCGCGGCGATCCCATCGCGGCGGAAGGCGTTCGCGGTGAAGCTCGGCGTGATACGGCCCCCCACGACCACGATCAGCACGATCGCGAGGTCGACGCCGGCGTGCAGACACGCGCTCGCGAACCCGGGTGCAAAGCCGAGCGCATCGAGCTGCGCGCCGGCGTTCGCGACCGCGAGCGCCGAGAGCACGAGCGGAAAGCCGTAGTTCCGCGTTTGCCGCGCGGCGACGATCGGCCGGCCGATCGTGAGCGCGAGCGCGGGCAGGAACGCGACGTCGATCGCCGCGACGAGCGCCAGCGGAAGCACGCCCGCGAGCAACATCGCGATCCGCCCCGCGAGCCAGAGCGACGCCAGCAGCGCGAGCGGTGCGCCGCTCGGCGCGCGCGACTGCGTCCAGGTCGGCGCAGCGGTGAGCAGGAAACCCGCGGCCGCCGCAGCGACGAAGCCGAAGATCATCTCGTGCGCGTGCCAGAGCGAAGGCGAGAGCCACGCCGGTGCGGGCGCGAGACCCGCGAAGATCGCCAGCCAGAAGAGCACCGAGAAGCAGGCCTGCAGCGCCGCGAGCAGGAAGAACGGGCGGAAGCCGAGCTCGAGCAGCGTCACGCGGGCCGCGGGCCGTCGAGCACGCAGCGCACGCCGCCGAGATCCATCTCGGCCACGCACACGTTGCAGTGCGTGCAGCGCGAGCGCGCGCTCGCGTCGGTCTGCATGCGGCGCACGAGATCCGGATCGGCGATCAGCGCCCGGCCCATGGCCACGAAGTCGAAGCCCTCCGCCAGCGCGCGCTCGACATTCGCACGCGAGACGATGCCGCCGAGCAGCACCAGCGGCATGCGCACCGCGCGCCGCACTTCGCGCGCCTGTTCGAGGAAGAACATCTCCTCGAACGGGTAGGCGCGGATCACGCGGCCGCCGAACCAGCGCAGCGCGAGCTTCTGCAGCCGGCTCTTCTCGGCGTCGATCATCTCGGCGAGCGGGCGCCGGCCGCGGAACAGGTAGAACGGCGTCTTGCTGGTGAAGCCGCCCGACATCACCAGCGCGTCTGCGCCGCCGGACTCGAGGCGCTGCGCCAGCGCGACGGCGTCCGGGAGCTCCAGGCCGCCGCGGAAGCCGTCGCGCAGGTTGATCTTGCACAGGATCGGGAAGCCCGCCCCCACGACTTCGCGCGCGCGCGCGAGCACCTCGAGCGAGAGCCGCGCGCGCCCGTCGAGGTCGCCGCCGAAGCGGTCCGTGCGCCGGTTCGTCGCCGGGCACAGGAACTGCGACAACAGATAGCCGTGGCCGAGATGCAGCTCGACGGCGTCGAAGCCGGCCTCGCGCGCGAGACCCGCGGCCGATCCGAAGTCCTCGACCACTCGCGCGATCTCGCGTTCGTTCATCGCCAGACCGACGGGCTTGCCCGCGCTGATCCCGTACTGATTCACCACCAGCGACGGCCCGCGCGGCAGCCAGGTCGAGAGCGCGGAGTTCTTGGTGAACCAGCCGCAGTGGCCGAGCTGGAGCGACGTGGCTCCGCCCTCGCGGTACACCGCGTCGGTGACGCGCCGCAGCGGCGACACCGTTTCGCGTCGCATGGTCATCTGCTCCGCGAACGTGCGGCCGTCGGGCGAGACCGCGCAGTAGGCGACGGTCGTGAGCCCGACGCCGCCGGCGGCGAGCGTGCGGTGGTGCTCGACCAGCGCGTCCGACGGCAGCCCGCCGGGACACATGCCCTCGTAGGTCGCCGTCTTGATCACGCGGTTGCGAAGCGCGAGCGCGCCGAGCCGCGCGGGCGCGAAGGCATTCGGCGTCGTCGTCACGTCAGCAGCGTCCCTTCACAATCAAAATCGGTCGGGCCGGATCTCGGCGTCGTTGCCGCCGTCGATGTAGACGATCGAGCCGTGGATCCAACCGGCTCGCGGGTGCAGCAGGAACGCCGCGAGCTCGGCGATCTCGTCCGGCTCGCCCAAGCGCCCGAGCGGGATCGAGAGCTTCGCGATCGCCGGACCGGTGACCGGATCGGCGGCGTCCGCGGCGAAAAGCGGCGTCCTGACCGGTCCGGGCGCGATCGCGTTCAGGCGCACTCCCGCGCGGCCCCAGTCACCCGCGCGCCGGCGCACGGCGCGACCCAGCGCGTGTTTCGCGCCGAGGTACGCGATGATCGAGCTGTCGCCCGCATCGACGACGCGGCGCGCTTCGGCCTCGTCGTGCGCGAGCAGCGCGCGCACGTACGGGTGCTCGTCGAGCGGCGCCATCTGCGCGGAGTTCGAGCACACCACGAGCGCGGCGGGATCGGAGCCGCCGCGCAGTGCGGGGAGTAGACCATCGAGCAACTCGATCACCCCGAAGTAGTTGACCGAAGCGACCAGCGACGGCGGCTTCACGTGCGTCCCGACGCCCGCCGAGAGCACCAGCCGGTCGATTCTTCCCCCGCACCGCTCGAGCACCGCGGCGACCGCCGCCTCCCGCTCCGCGGCCGTGGCGAGATCCGCGATCACCTCGGCGTCGCGCAGGTCCACGCCGATCACCCGTGCACCCTCCGCCTCGAGCCGTCGCCGGATCGCGGCGCCGATGCCCGACGCCGCACCGGTGATCGCGCAGACGCTCATGGCGTGACCGCGCACATTCTCATCAGAACTCCGCGTAGCCGGGAACGCGAGGAAACGGAATCACGTCGCGGATGTTCGCCATTCCCGTCAGGTAGAGCACGAGCCGTTCGAAGCCGAGACCGAAGCCCGCGTGGGGCACCGATCCGAAGCGCCGCAGGTCCAGGTACCACTGATAGGGCTCCTCGGGCAGGCCGCACTCGCCGAGCCGCCGGCGCAGCACCTCGAGCCGGTCTTCGCGCTGCGAGCCGCCGATGATCTCGCCCACTTTCGGCACCAGCACGTCCATCGCGCGCACCGTGCGGCCGTCGTCGTTCTCGTACATGTAGAAGGCTTTGATCGACTTCGGGTAGTCGGTGACGATCAGCGGCCGGCCGACGTGCGTCTCGGTCAGCCAACGCTCGTGCTCGCTCTGAAGATCCGCGCCCCACTTCACGGGGAACTCGAAGTTCTGGCCGGAACGCTCGAGGATCGCGACCGCCTCGCTGTACGTCAGGTGCTCGAAGGCGCTCTTCGCCACGTGCTCGAGCGTCGCGCGCAGCCCCTTCTGGATGCGTTCGTCGAAGAACGCGAGGTCTTCGGCCGACTCGTCGAGGACGGTCTTCAGGACGAAGCGCAGGAACTCCTCGGCGAGCGCCTGGTTCCCGGTCAGATCGCAGAACGCCATCTCGGGCTCGATCATCCAGAACTCGGCGAGGTGGCGGCTGGTGTTCGAGTTCTCGGCGCGGAAGGTCGGCCCGAAGCTGTACACGTTCGAGAGCGCGAGCGCGCCGATCTCGGCCTCGAGCTGACCGGACACGGTCAGGAACGCGGGCCGGCCGAAGAACTCGCCCTCGCCGCCGGTCGCGCTGACTCGGAACATCGCCCCCGCCCCTTCCGCATCGCTCGCGGTGATGATCGGCGTGTGCAGCCACACGAAGCCGCGCTCCTGGAAGAAGCGGTGCACCGCGCGCGCGGCCACGTTGCGCACGCGCAGCACCGCGCCGAGCGTGTTCGTGCGCGGGCGCAGGTGCGCGATCGTGCGCAGGAACTCGAAGCCGTGGCGCTTCTTCTGCAGCGGGTAGTCGGGATCGGCCGTGCCGACCACTACCAGCCGCGTCGCGCGCAGCTCGAGCGACTGGCCCTTGCCCTGCGACGCGACCAGCAGGCCTTCGACCTCGACCGCGCAGCCGGTGTCGAGCTTCGTGACCTCGGCTTCGTAGTTCGCGAGCTCGGGTCCGGCGACGACCTGCAGCCCCGCCAGACACGAGCCGTCGGTGACGTCGAGGAACGAGACGCCCTTCGAATGGCGCGCGGTGCGCAGCCAGCCGCGCACGCCGGCCGGCTCGCCGGCTTTTCCGCGCGCGAGCAGCTCCACGACTCGGGCGTTCGCCATCGATCTCTCCTGGGGGGCGAGTTCGTGCCGCCATCCTAGCGAAGCGCGGTTGACAGCGAGAGCGCCGTGGATTTCCATCCGCGCGCCCCATGACGCGAGACCCCGACGACGAGCGGCCTTTCGGAATCCTCGGCGCCGGGCGCTACAAACGCGCGCCGCTGGCGCCTGACGCTGCGGTGCTGCGCCGCGACCTGTCGTACATCCACACCGACGCGATCGCCGCCAGCGTGATGGTCGGAATGGGCGAGACCTACATCGCCGCCTTCGCGCTCGCGCTCGGCTTCGGCGACATCATCGCCGGAGTGGTGGCGTCGGGACCGCTGCTCGCGGGCGCGATTCTGCAGCTCGTCTCGCCCTACGCGATCCGTCGGCTCGGCTCCCACCGGCGCTGGGTGGTGCTGAACGCCGCGCTGCAGGCAGCGAGCTTCGTGCCGCTGGTGGTCGCCGCGCTCACCGGCCACCTCACGACCTTCGTCCTGCTCGCGATCGTGACCTTCTATTGGGCGACAGGCATGGCGGCCGGGCCGGCCTGGAACACTTGGGTCGGCACGATCGTGCCGCGCAGCCTGCGCGCGCGCTTCTTCGCGCGGCGCAGCCGCGTCGGTCAGGTGGCCCTGCTCGCGGGTCTGCTCGGCGGCGGCGTGATTCTTCACTACGCCGAATCGCTGGGCGAGAAACTGCTCGGCTTCGCGCTCCTGTTCGCGCTCGCAGGCGTCGCTCGCGGCATCTCCGCCTGGCTGCTCGCGCACCAGAGCGAGCCCGATCCGCTCGTCTTGCGCGTGACCGGCGGACTCGACCTCGCGCCCCCCGCTGCCACGCCGGGCAACCGGCGGCTGCTCGCCTACCTGCTCGCGGTGCAGACGGGCGTGCACATCGCCGCGCCGTACTTCACGCCCTACATGCTCGGCGAGAGCGCGCTCGGTCTGTCGTACGTCGGGTACATGACGCTGATCGCGGCGTCGTTCGTGTCGAAGATCGCGGCGCTGCCCTGGCTCGGCCACTTCTCGGCGAAGTACGGCGCGCGGCGGCTGCTGCGCCTGGC
>JANNLG010000038.1:0-14157 GCA_031396695.1 Deltaproteobacteria bacterium | reverse complement strand
GTCGAGGCAGATGCCGTCGGGAATCTTGCGCTCGAGCTGCGCGAACACGCGCCGCTTCGAGAGCGAGCCGTCGGCCGCGATCTCGAACGCGGTGAGCCGCGACGCCATCGACTCGGCGACGACGAGCGTGCGGCCGTCGGGCGTGATCACGCAGCCGTTCGGGAACGAGAGCTCGGTCGCCGCGACGCGCGCCTCGCCGTTCGGCAGCACCAGCGCGAGCGCGGTCGTGCGCGGCTTCTCCTGCGCGTGCAGGTCGAAGCCGAAGTTCCCGACGTAGGCGCGGCCGAGCGCGTCGACCACCATGTCGTTGCAGTGGAAGTCCGCGAGCTTCGAAAGGTCCGCGACCTGCGCCAGCCCGTCGGGATCGAGCCGGAGCAGGCGCCGGTCCTGCATCGACACCACCAGCAGCCGCCCGTCCGGCAACCAGCCCAGGCCCGACGGATTCGCCGCCACCTCGACCACGCGCTCCGCGCGCCCGTCGAGGCCGACGCGAATCACCGCCTTCGCGTGCATGTCCGAGAACCAGAGCTGTCCCTCGTGCCAGCGCGGGCCTTCGGGGAAGCACAGACCGTCGAGCAGAAGCTTGGTGTCGCTCATCGAACGAGTCTATCCGACTCGTCCGCCCGTATGAGCCGCAACCGCTCGCCGTGCAGCCCAGCCGAAGCGATCGAGACAGAGCACTGCCCGCGCGAGTATCCCTGCGCAGCGCTTCGCGGCCTTCGGCTTCAGCCGGTTATCGCCCCGGCATCGCGCAGCAGCGCGGCGAGACTGCGTCGCATCACCGCGCGCGTGCGGACGAGCGAGAGGCCGCGGCTCGTGCGCAGATGCTCCCAGTTCGAGGGGCTGACCGCGGCGGCCAGCGCTTCGACGACCTCCGCGCGCTCGGGCGCGGGCAGGTCGTCGAGTTCGTCCGCGAACAGCAGCGCCACGTCGTCGCGCTGCTTGCGCAGCATGGCGCGCGCGACGCGCAGGGCTTCGCCCTTCATGGGACCGCCGAGCGTCTGCGCGGCCATCGAGCGGCGGAACGGGGTGGTGGCCTCGAAAAAGCGCGCGCAGACTTCGGCGAGGCGCGCGACGCGCTCGCCGGCGGGCAGGAGAACCGGAATCTCCTCGAGCAGCGGCGCGCAGCGCTCCATGCCGGCCTCGACCACCGCGTCGTAGAGCGCGGTGAGATCGCCGAAGTGGTGGAAGATCGAGCGGCGCGACAGGCGAGCGCGGTCGGCGATCTGGTCGGCGCTGGGTTGGAGCACGCCTTCCTCCACCAGATCCAGACACGCGTCGCAGATCGCCTGGCGCGAGCGCAGCGTGCGGACGTTGCGGCCGTCGAGCGGCGCCGCGTCAGCGGCGGACGCAGTCATGCGCGGACTCACTCGATCACGAGTCCCGGCAGCGTTCCCGACTCGCGCCACGCCTCGAGGATGCGGATGAACTCCGGCGAGCCGCCGCCGTAGAAGCCGTCCTGCGCGCTGCGCTCGCCGGGCTTGCCCTCGTTGTTGTAGTAGCCGGGTGTGCAGTTCTCGAGGAAGTCGCCCGTCTGGCGCGCCTTCTGGATGCACTGCACGACCCACGCCTGCTCGGCTTCGGGCGTGACCTCGATCGCGTGCGCGCCAACATCGAGCCCGTGGCGGACGATGTACGCGAGGTGCTTCGCCTGCTCGTTCAGCATGTGCGGGTAGCTCGCCGTGAAGCCGGCCTGCGTGTTGCTCATGATGAAACAGTTCGGGAAGCCGTGGACGTGCATGCCGTGCAGCGAGTGCACGCCCTTGCCCCACGAGGCGGAGAGGCTCTCGCCGTCGCGGCCGTGGATCTCGAGCCCCGCGCGCCGGCAGTAATCGGTGCCGACCTCGAAGCCGCTGGCGTAGATCAGGCAATCGACCGGGTACTCCTGCCCGTCGACCACGACGCCTTTCGCGGTGATGCGCTCCACGCCGTGCCCGTGCGTGTCGACGAGCGTCACGTTGGGGCGGTTGAAGGTGTCGAGATATTCGTTGTGGAAGCACGGCCGCTTGCAGAACTGGCGGTAGTAGGGCTTCAGCGCCTCGGCGGTCTCTGTGTCCTTCACGGTCGCGTCCACGCGCGCGCGGATCTCCTCCATCTTCTCGAAATCCGCGATCTCGACGGCGCGCGCCATGCCCTCGGGCGTGAAGTCCTTACTTCGGCCCTGCTGGATGCCGACCAGCAGCTTGCCGATCAGGTCGGTCCAGCCGTCGTGCACGAGGTCGAGCTCCTGCGGCACGCCGGATACGAGGTTGTTGAAGTTGTCCATGCGCTGCTGGTGCCAGCCGGGCTGGAGCGACTGCGCCCAATCGGGATCGGTCGGCGGGTTGATCTTCAGGTCGATCGACGACGGCGTGCGCTGGAACAGATAGAGGTGTTCCGCCCACTCGCCCACGTGCGGTACGCACTGCACCGCCGTGGCGCCGGTGCCGATGATGGCCACGCGCTTGCCGCGCAGGCCGGTTAGGCCGCCGTTCGAGTCCCCGCCGGTGTAGTCGTAGTCCCAGCGGCTGGCGTGGAACGAGTGGCCCTCGAAATCCTCGATGCCGGGAATGCCGGGGAGCTTCGGGCGGTTCAGCGGGCCCGTCGCCAGGCACACGTAGTGCGCGCGCATGCGGTCGCCGCGGTTGGTCGAGAGGATCCAGCGCGACTCGTCCTCGTCCCAGCGCAAATCCTCGACGCGGGTCTGGAAGCAGGCGTCGCGGTACAGGTCGAACTTGCGCGCGATCGCCTGGCTGTGTGCGAGGATTTCCTGCCCGTCGGCGTACTTCTGCTTCGGCATGTAGCCGACCTCTTCGAGCAGCGGCAGGTACGTGTAGGACTCGATGTCGCAGGCGATGCCCGGATAGCGGTTCCAGTACCAGGTGCCGCCGAAGTCCGCGGCCGGGTCGATCATGCGGATGCTCGAGATGCCGGCCTGGCGCAGGCGCACGCCCGCGAGCAACCCACCGAAGCCACCGCCGATCACCGCCACCTCGACCTCGTCCGCTAGCGGAGCTCGCGTGTAGCCGGGTGCGGCGTACGGGTCGTCGAGGAAGTGCGCGAACTTGCCCTTCACCTCGACGTACTGCGCGTTGCCCTCGGTGCGCACGCGCTTGTCGCGCTCGAGCCGATACTTCTCGCGCAGCGATTCGGGATCGAAGCCGAGTTCGGTGTTGGCGTTCTCAGTCGTCATGGCGTGCACTTCTCCAGCGGACTTCGCGCGAACACTGTTGCCGAACTATTTGCACCGCAAGTGCAGCGAATCGCTGCTCTGGTCTGCGCGCGACGCGGGGACACGGAGCCGTGTCGAGAAGTCCCAGAAAGCGCGGGGGTCGGGCTATCTTCGCGCCCCGAGATGATCGGCAAACGCTCGAAGCTCGCGCTTCTCGTCGTGGCGGCGCTCTGGCTCGCGGTCGGAGCCGCGTACGTCGAACGGCGCTCGATCGCGCAGCAGCTCTTGATCGACGAGCTCGAAGCGCGCGGCTTCGCACCAATCGCGCTGCGGGTGGCCGAGATCGACCTCCGAGGTATCGCGCTGCGCGACCTGACGATCGGCGACGCGCTCGCCCCCGAGGTCTCGGTCGCGACGCTCGAAGCGGCCTGGACGATTCGCGGACTGCAAGCGGGACGACTCGATCGCCTGGCCGTGTCCGGCCTGCGTCTGCGCAACGGGCTCGGTCCGCTCGTCGGAGGAGTAGGCCGCGGCGACGACGAGAGCGCCGGCCCGCTGCTCCTGCCCGCAGCCGAGATCGAGCTGCACGATGCCGTGCTCTCGTTCGAGACCGCGGACGGCGCCGGCTCGTGCGTGTTCGAAGGGCGGCTTCAGGCCGCGGACGACGGTGCGATCTCGGGCGACTTCGCGCTCACGCTCGAGCATCCGCTCGCGCGCGCGAACGGATCGGTCGTGCTCTCGGGCACGCTCGAAAAGCTCGCGGCCGAGCTCTCGCTCGCGCTGCGCGATGGGCGCGAGCCCGCGCGGGTCGCGCCGGCGACGCTCTCGGGCCGAGTTTCGGGCTCGCTCGCAGCGCTCGCGTTCGAGCTCGCGCTCGACGGCGCGGACGGCGCGCTGCACGCGGAGGCGCGCGGAACCGCGGACCTGCCCGCGCGCTCGGGCGCGGCCGAGCTGCGCATCGCGCCGCTCGTGTTCGCCGCGCAGGGCTTGCAGCCGGCGACACTGCTACCTGCGCTCGAACCGGCGCTCGCGAGGCTCGGCGTCGCGAAGGTCGCGGGCAGCGTGGAGGCGCGCGGGACGCTCGCGGTCGACAACGGCGTGCCGAGTCTCCGGCTCGACGTGGCGCTGCGCGGATTGGGCTTTGAGACGACCGTGGCCAAGGTCGCGGGCGTATCGGGTGCGATCGAGTTCCGGGCGCCGAATCTGCGCACGCCGAAGCAGCAGCTCGTCGCCATCGATCGGGTGGAGGCCGGTCTGACCCTGCGGGGCGGCCTGCTCGATTTCCAGCTCCAGCCCGGCGGCGTGATCGAGCTCGCGTCCACGAGCTTTCGCTGGGTCGGCGGCGAGCTGCGTGCCGCCAACCTGACGCTCGACGCCAACGCCGCGAGCACGCCCGCCAGGCTCGAAGCGCACGGCCTAGACCTGGCCGAGCTGCTCGCGCTGGCCGCGTTCGAGAGCGTGGAGGGCACCGGCCTGATCGACGGTGAGCTCCCGCTCGTGAAGGTCGGCGACGAAATCCGCGTGACCGGCGGCTCGCTTCGGGCCCGGCCGGGCGGCGGCACGCTCCGCTACAACGCGAGCGAATCCGCGCTCGCGCTCGCGAAATCGCGACCAAACGACCTGGGCATCGCCGTCGCAGCCTTCTCGAACTTTCGCTACGACACGCTCGAAGCGCGCGTCGACGGCGACCTGCGCGGCGAGCTTCGCATCGCGCTGCACGTGCGCGGTTCCAGCCCCGATTTCCAGGCCGGCCAGCCGATCGAGCTGAACCTGAACCTCGAATCGCGGCTCGTGGACCTCGTGCGCGAGGGCGTTGCGGTCTATCGTCTGCCGGACGTGGTCGAGGAGCGCCTGCGCGCCTTCTCGGAGAAAGGGAAAAAGTGAGCCAAGCGTTCGCATGCTTCGCGGCCGTCGCCGTCGCGCTCGCGCTCGGCGTGGGCTGCACGCCGAAGGTCCAGCTCGAAGCGCCGAAAGAGCCGATCGTGATCAACATGAACATCAAGATCGAACACGAGATCCGCGTGAAAGTGGACAAGGACCTCGACGACTTGATCAGCGAAGACAAGGACATCTTCTGATGGCGGGACGATTCACGGCAACCTGGCTCGCGTTCCTGCTGATCGCCGCGCTCGGCACGGCGGCCGGCGCCTCCGGCCTCGACCTCGAGCGCGCGAAGGATCAGGGGCTGGTGGGCGAGCGCGTCGACGGCTACGTCGGGATCGTGGCGAAGCAGGCCGACGCTCCCGTGCAGGCGCTGGTCAACAGCGTGAACGCCAAGCGCCGCGCCGCCTACGAGGAAATCGCCAAGAAGAACGGCACCAGCGTCGACGCGGTCGCGATTCTCGCGGGCGAGAAGCTGATCGAGCGCGCGCCGAAGGGTGCGTGGGTCACCGACGTGGACGGGTTCTGGCGCAAGAAGTGAGGCCGACCCGCGTTGTATGATCCGCCGACACGGAATTCGCGTGGAGGTGGATCGATGACGGCGCCGGTTCGGGTCGAGGGCGAGAACGCGACGCGCTTCGCGCGCGTGCGCGAGGCGTTCGAGAAGAACTTCACGACCGGCGAGGTCGGCGCGGCTCTGGCCGTGACGGTCGATGGCGAGCTGGTCGTCGATCTCTGGGGCGGACACCGCGACGCCGCGCGCACCAAGCCGTGGCTTCGCGACACGATCGTGAACGTCTACTCGACCACCAAGGGCATGACGGCGATCTGCGCCAATCGGCTGGCCGAGCAGGGCGTGCTCGACCTCGATGCGCCGGTCGCGAAGTACTGGCCCGAGTTCGCGCAGGCAGGCAAAGCCGAGATCCCGGTGCGCTGGCTGCTCTCGCACCGCGCCGGACTGGCCGCGATTCGCGAGCAGATTCCCGCAGGCGGGCAGTACGACTGGAAGTTCATGACCGAGGCGCTGGCCGCGGAGAAGCCCTGGTGGGACCCGGGCACCAGCCACGGCTACCACGCGCTGACCTACGGCTACCTGGTGGGCGAGGTCGTGCGCCGGGTCGACGGACGCACGCTCGGCGCGTACTTCCGGGACGAGTTCGCGGAGCCGCTCGGTCTCGATTTCTGGATCGGCACCGGGCCGGAGCTCGACGCGCGCGTAGCCGACATGATTCCCGCACCGCCATCACCGCCCGGTGTGCCCAACCCGTTCGCGGCCGCGGCGCAGAATCCGAAGTCGCTGGTCGGGCGCGCGTTCGCGAATCCGGTGGTCGAGACCGGCGCGGTCAACACGCGCGCCTGGCGCGGCGCGGAGATTCCGGCGGCCAACGGCCACGGCACCGCGCGCGGGCTCGCGCGCATCTACGGCGCGCTCGCGCGCGACGGCGTGCTCGACGGCGTGCCGGTGCTCTCGCCCGCTCAGATCGCATGCGCGAACACCGAGCAGAGCTTCGGCCGCGACGAGGTGCTGGCGCCCTTGCACACGCGCTTCGGGCTGGGCTTCTTCATGACGCAGCCGATGATCCCGTTCGGTCCGAATCCGCGCGCCTTCGGCCACCCCGGCGCGGGCGGCTCGATCGCCTTCGCCGATCCCGACGCGCGCATCGGCATCGCCTACGTGATGAACCAGATGCAAGTGGGCTTGGCCGGCGACGCGCGCGGCTTCGGGTTGATCGCGGAGGTCTACGGGGCGCTCCAGTGACGCCGACCGGTGTGAGCCGCGATGTGTGACACACTCGCCGTCGTCTCGAGCGACGGCGTTCTGTTCGCGAAGAACTCCGATCGCGATCCGAACGAGGCGCAGTTCCTGGACTGGCAGCCGCGCGCGAAGCACGGCCCAGGCGCGCGCGTGCGCTGCACCTGGCTCGAGCTGCCGCAGGCGCCCGCGACGCACGCGGTGCTGCTCTCGCGTCCGTTCTGGATGTTCGGCGCCGAGATCGGCGCGAACGAACACGGCGTCGCGATCGGCAACGAAGCGGTGTTCACGCGCGAACCCTACGCCGCCACCGGACTCACCGGCATGGATCTGGTGCGGCTCGCGCTCGAGCGCGCCGCCAGCGCCGACGAGGCGGTGCAGGTGATCGTGAAGCTGCTCGAGCAGTACGGTCAGGGCGGAGGCTGCGGCCACGAGAACCGCGCGTTCACGTACCACAACAGCTTCCTGGTCGCGGACCCGCGCGGCGCGTACGTGCTCGAGACAGCCGGGAGTCACTACGCGACCGAGCGCGTGACGGGCACGCGCTCGATCTCGAACCTACTCACGATCCCCGCCTTCGCGCGCGCGCACTCGGACCGGATCAAGACGCGCGTCGCCAGCGGCCGCGCGCGACTCGCGCGCACAGCTGAGCTCGGTCGGCTCGCGAAGTCGCCCGCGGACCTGATGGCGCTGCTGCGCGACCACGGCACGGGCCGACGCTGGCCGGTGTACGCGCGCGCGAACGGCGCGATGCGCGCGCCGTGCATGCACGCGGGCGGGCTTTTGGCCGCGTCGCAGACCACCGCGTCCTGGGTCGCGGAGCTCCGCGCCGGCCAGTCGCGCCACTGGGTCACGGCCACGGCCGCCCCCTGTCTGGCGGTCTGGAAGCCGGTGCGCGTGACCGAGCCGCTCGACCTGGGTCCCGAGCCGAGCGATCGCTTCGACCCGAGCACGCTGTGGTGGAAGCAAGAACGCTTGCACCGAAGCTTGATCGCCGACCCCTCGCAGCTCGCCGACGCCTACGTGGCGGAGCGCGACGCGCTCGAAGCGCAGCTCGGGCTCGAACAGAGCGAACCCGCAGAGTCGTTCGCGCGCGCCGATGCGCTGCTCGCGCGCTGGATCGAGCGCATCGCGCCGCTCGCGCTGCGTGATCGTCGCCCGTCGATCGCGCGCGCGTACTGGCGCAAACGCGACGCGCGAGCGGGCCTCCCGCCGACGCACGCCTGAGCCGGAGCCGAGTCCGACATACCTTGGTGTGTGTCAGCGCTCGCTGCTGCGCAGCGGCTGCGCGTCGAAACCCGCAGGCTGCCTTGCACCCCGCGCCAATGGTGGGCCGGGAATCGCGCCTCACGCGGGTCATTTCCCACGTGCTCGGCCTCGCTCCCATCTAGAATGGCGCTGGAGGTGCGGACTACGGAGCGTCTGGCGCTATCGGCTCGGCTTGCGATCGCGGTGCTATTGCTCACCGTGGCGGCGGAGCCTCGCCCGGCGGCCGCCGCGTTTACCGCGTTCGAGTCCGGACACGTTCGCGGCCTGGCGCTGTCGGCCGATCGCACACGGCTGTACGCGCTGAACACGCCCGACAACCGGCTCGAGATCTTCGAAGTGAGCGACGCCGGCTTGCTGCACCTGTCGAGCGTGCCGGTGGGGCTCGAGCCGGTGGCCGTGGCGGAGCGCGTGGCCGGCGAAGTCTGGGTCGTGAACCGGCTCTCGGACGACGTCACGATCGTCTCGACGGTCGGCACGCCGCGCGTGGTGCGCACGTTGTTGGTCGCCGATGAACCCGCCGACATTCTGTTCGCCGGCACCGGAAGATCCCGCGCGTTCGTCACGACCGCGCGCCGCGGCCAGAACAGTCCGATCGACGCGGAGTACCTGATGCCGGGCATCGGCCGGGCGCTCGTGTTCGTGTTCGACACGACCGACCTCGGCGCGGCCGCGGGCGGAGATCCGATCGCGGTGCTGGAATTGTTTGGCGACGCTCCGCGCGCGCTCGCCAGCAACGCCGATGGAAGCATCGTCTACGCCGCGATCTTCCACTCGGGCAACCGCACCACCACGATCCCCGCGAGCGTCGTGAGCGGAGCCGGCGTCACCCTGCAGCCGACCACGAGCGCGAACGGCCAGCTCGCGCCGCCGCCGTCGCAGATCGTGCGCTTGGACGAAGCCTCCGGCCAATGGCGCGACGACGAGGGTCGCGACTGGAGCGCGTTCGTGCCGTTCACGTTGCCCGACGCGGACGTGTTCGCGCTCGACGCGAACGCATCGCCCATCGCCATGCAGACGGGCCTCGCGCCATACGCCCGCGTCGGCACGGTGCTGTTCAACATGGCGGTGAACCCCGCCGACGGAAACCTGTTCGTGACCAACTCGGAAGCGCGCAACGAGCGGCGCTTCGAGGGCGCGGGCGCCAGGCTCTCGAGCTTCCCGCTGCTGCCTCAGAAGACCGTGCAGGGAAGGCTTCACCAATACCGCGTCACGGTGATCGATCCGGACACGTCGACGGTCACAGCGCGCCACCTGAACAAGCACATCGACTACGACCTCACGCCCGAGGCGACGGCCGCGACCGACACCGCCGATCGCAGCCTGGCGACGCCACTCGACGTGGTCTTCGACGCCGCGGGAGACAACCTCTACGTCGCCGCGTTCGGCTCGGACAAGGTGGGCGTGTTCTCGCCGGACGAACTCGAGGACGACTCGTTCACGCCCGACGACGCGGATCACATCGCGATCAGCGGCGGCGGACCCACCAGTCTCGCGCTCGACGAGCCGCGCAATCGGCTCTACGTGCTGGCGCGCTACAACTCGTCGATCTCGGTCGTCGATCTCGCGACGCATCCCGGCGTCGAGCTCACGAGCGTGCCGCTGCCGCACGATCCGGAGCCGCCGAGCGTCCGCGACGGCCGGCGGTTCCTGTACGACGCGCGGCTCACCTCGAGCAACGGCGAGGCCTCGTGCTCGAGCTGTCACATCTTCGGCAACACCGATGATCTCTCCTGGAATCTGGGTGATCCCGACGGCGTGACGCGCTTCAGCCCGAACCTGCAGGCGATCTCTACCTGGAAGCTCGATCAGCTTGCCGGCATCGACTTCGTCTCCCAGGTCGTGCACCAACAGGATTTTCTTCCCGATGGATTCTTTCTCGAGCACCACCCGCTGAAGGGCCCGCTGTTCACCAAGAGCCTGCGCGGGCTCGCGAACGGCGGTCCGATGCACTGGGGCGGTGATCGCACCGGCGGTGGGCTGATTCGCGAGGACCCCAACTCGCTCGACGAGGACGCCGCCTTCAAGACCTTCAACGGCGCGTTCCGCTCGCTGATGGGACGCACCGGCCCGCTCACCGCCCCGCAGATGCAGGCCTTCACGGACTTCATGCTGCAGGTGGTCTACCCGCCGAATCCGAACCGCGCGCTCGACAACTCGCTCACGGCCGCGCAGGCGAACGCGAGGAACATATTCCTGAACGTGCCCGTGGTCACGACGGTCCCCAACGTGCCAGACAGCTTCATGTGCGTCGACTGCCACAGCCTGGATCCCGCCGCGGGCTTCTTCGGCAGCGGCGGCAAGTCGTCGTTCCGCTCGGGCCGCACGCAGGTGCTGAAGGTGCCGCACCTGCGTAACCTGTACTCGCTAGCCGGCATGTTCGGCGTCGTCGGCAGCTCCGCTCCCACCGGCGCGCAGATCCGCGGCGTCGGCCTGCAACACGACGCGAGCGTGGACACGCTGCTCTCGTTCGTCGAGGATCATCGGCTGCGCTTCCCCGGTGCGGACGAGCCCGCGAAGGCGCAGAACCGCCTCGACATGGTCGAGTTCCTGCTCGCGTTCGACACGGAATCGGCGCCCGTGCTCGGCCAGCAGGTGACGCTCGACGAAACCGGCCCCACGGCGAGCTTGCTCGCCTTCGCCTCTGGCAACGTGCAGCAGCGCGTCGACCTGCTCGCGTCGCGCGCGCAGGTGACGACGCCGATTCCGGAGTGCGACCTGATCGTGAAGGCCGCCTTCGACGGCGAGCCGCGCGGCTGGTGGATGAGCGGCGCGAATCAGTTCCGACCCGATCGCGACGGCGGACCGGACGTGACGCTCTCCGCGCTCCAAGTCTACTCCGACACACCCGGTCGCGAGCTGACGTTCCTGTGTGTACCCCCGGGTTCGGGCGAGCGGCTCGGCATCGACCGCAACGCCGACGGCACGCGCGACGGCTCGCAGTGCGGCGACGTGAATCTGGACGGCGTCGTGGCGACGAACGACGCGACGCTGCTGCGGCGCGCACTCGCGCGCGTGGCCGGCGCCGCGCTCCCCCTCGGCCGCAAATGCAATGCTCTGGGCGCGCTCGACCTCGGCGACTACAACACCGACGGTGTACCGGACGACTGCGACATCGTCGACGCCGCGGTGCTCGCGCGAGATGCCGCCGCGCTCGCGCCCGGCGCCGCGCAGGTCTGCGCATCGGCCGTGAGCTGCGCGGTCGACCCCGACGGCGACGTCGTGTGCGGCAGCGTCGATAACTGTCCGACGATCGCGAATCCCGACCAGCTCGACACGGACGACGACACGCTCGGCGACGCCTGCGACGCCTGCCCGACCGACGCCGCGAACGACCCCGACGAGGACGGTGTCTGCGAGTCCGCCGACAACTGCCCGGGGATCGCGAACCCCGGGCAGGAGGACACCGACCAGGACGGACTCGGCGACGCCTGCGACCCGTAGCCCCCCTCGGTCGCGGCGCGCGCACGGCGCGTCCTGTACGATGCCCGCATGGCGCTACGACAAGAGCAGGAAGACGCCCAGACGCAGGTCACCGAGGTCGCGCCGAACATTCTGCGCATGCAGCTGCCGATCTCGATGCCCGGCCTGGGGCACGTGAACTGCTACGCGCTGATCGACGATGAGGGCGCCGCGCTCGTCGACCCGGGGCTGCCCGGCTCGCCGACCTGGAAGGCGCTGCAGGACCGCCTGAAGCAGGCGGGTCTGCGCCCGAAGCACGTCCACACGATCGTGGTCACGCACTCACACCCCGATCACTTCGGGGGCGCGACGCGCTTCGTGAAGGAGAGCGGCGCGCGCGTGATCGGGCACCGGAACTTCCGCTTCGGCATGCCGCAGGACAAGCCCGAGGTCTCGGTCGAGGATCTCGAGGCGCAGCGTGCCGCGGCCAGCGCCGAGCCCGCAACCGAGCCCGAGGCGACCACCGCTCCGCAGAGCTTCGGGAGCTGGGGCGGGCCGACGCCCTGGGGCGGCGAGCGGCCGCGTCCGCCGCTCGCGCAACGCATGCGCTGGACCATGCTGCGCATGTCCGGTGGCGGGTTCGTGCCCGAGATCACCGATCCGGTCGAGCACGGCAACGTGCTGAGACTCGCGAAGCGCGATTGGTTCGTGCTGCACACGCCCGGCCACACCGAAGACCACATCTGCCTGCACGACCCCGAGCACGGCGTGTTCCTGGGCGGCGATCACGTGCTGCCGACCATCACGCCGCACATCTCGGGCATCTCGTCGTCGCGCGATCCGCTGGCGTCGTTCTTCTATTCGCTCGATCGTGTCGCCGAGATCTCCGGCATCAAGCAGGCGCTGCCGGCGCACGGCCACCCGTTCAGCGATCTGCGCGCGCGCACCGAGGCGATCAAGCGGCACCACTTCGAGCGCCTCGACAAGATTCTCGAGATCTCGCGCGAGCTCGGCCCCGCCACGGTCGAGGGCGTGTCGAAAAAGCTATTCCGCGAGCGAAGCTGGGGCGCGATGGCCGAGAGCGAGACCTACGCGCACCTCGAGCACCTGCGCCTGGCCGGCCGCGCGGAGACCCACCGCGACAAAGACGAGAAGCTCGTCTACACGTTCCGGTGACGGGCCATGCAGGCCATCCTGTGGGACAACGACGGTGTCCTCGTCGACACCGAGGAGCTGTACTACCGCGCCACGCGTGAAGGGCTCGCTGAACTCGGCATCGAGCTCGGCGTCGCGGACTACGTCGACCTGTCGCTGCGCCGCGGCGCGAGCTGCTTCGACCTGGCGAACGAGCGAGGCATCGACGCGGGCCGAATCGAAGCCACGCGACGGCAAAGGAACGCCCGCTATGAGGAGCTCCTGCGCGGCGGGGTCGAGCTGATCGACGGCGTCGCCACGACTCTGCGCGCGCTGCGTGGACTCACGCGCATGGCGATCGTGACGAGTACGCGGCCGGAGCACTTCGCGCTCGTGCACGAGCGAACCGGTATCCGCGAGCTCTTCGAGCTGGTGCTGACCGGCGCGGACTACACCAAGTTCAAGCCCGATCCCGAGCCATACCTCATGGCCGCGGAGCGGCTGCGCGTGCGTCCGGCCGACTGTCTCGTGGTCGAAGACACCGAGCGCGGGCTGGTCTCGGCCACGCGCGCGGGCATGCGCTGCGTGGTGATTCCGCGCGGCCTCTCGGCGGGCGGCGACTACGCGAGCGCGTACCGCGTGCTGTCTCGTGTGGACGAGCTGCTGCCGATCGTACGCGAGCTCACGGGCTCTGGGTCTCGCCCTTCGGTGTGATCCGTTCGTGCAGCTGGACCGGCGCGACGCGTCGGCGCAGTCGCAGATTCAACATCTCGACGCCGAGCGAGAAGGCCATGGCGAAGTAGATGTAGCCCTTGGGGATGTGCTGATCCAAGCCCTCGGCAATGAGCGCGAAGCCGATCAGGAGCAGGAATGAGAGCGCCAGCATCTTCACCGTGGGGTGCCGCTCGACGAAGCTGCTGATCGGGCCGGCGAACACCAGCATGAAGCCGACCGCGATCACCACCGCCGCGACCATGATGGCGATCTCGTCGACCATGCCGACCGCGGTGATCACCGAGTCGAGCGAGAACACGATGTCGAGCAGGAGGATCTGCACGATCACGGCGCTGAACGACGCGGCCGTGCGCGTCGAAATGTGGCCGGCCTCGCCCTCGAGTTTCTGATGGATTTCGTGCGTGCTCTTCGCCAGCAGGAACATCCCGCCGAGCAGAAGGATCAGGTCGCGGCCGGAGATCTCTTGCGCGAATACGCTGAACAGCGGTGCGGTGAGCCGGATGATCCAGGCCAGCGAGAACAACAGGCCGATCCGGATGAACATGGCGAGCGCCAGGCCGACGCGGCGCGCGCGCGCCTGCTGCGCGAGCGGCAGCTTGGCCGCCAGGATCGAGATGAACACCACGTTGTCGATGCCGAGCACGATCTCGAGCGCCGTGAGCGTGAGCAGCGCGATCCAGATCTCCGGGTTCGTGAGCCAATCCATCCGTGCCTCTCCGTTCTTGTCCGACCGGCGGTCGACTATACTGGACGGCGAGGAGACTGCCGTGCCCTACGCAGAGCCGACCGAGGCGGGCTTTCACTATCACGACGCGGATTCGCACGTGATGGAGAC
>JANNLG010000194.1:0-5152 GCA_031396695.1 Deltaproteobacteria bacterium | reverse complement strand
CTTGATCAGGAGCGCGGCGCGGCCGTCGTGGCAGCCCTCGATCGCGTGCATCTCCCAGAGCGGCCGATCGCGCTGCAGGGGCTGCTCGAGCAAGCGCGCGGCGAGCTCGGCCAGCTCGTGCTCGCCACCCGGCGACGGCAGTGCCCAGCGCTTGATGTGGTCGCGCGCGTCGAAGTCGGGCGAGGGCTCCCACGACGGGTGACCGAGTGCGAGCGGCACGGACATGGCGCGCTGCGCGTAGCGCGGGATGCGCCACAGGCGCGACTCGACGCGCGAAACCAGTTCGTCGACGCCGACCGGCCGCTCGAGCAGCAGCAGCGACGCGATCTGCAGCGGCGCGTGCGGACGGTCCACGTACAGGAAGCCCGCGTCGGTGGCCGACATCCGGACGGACGGAGCCATACGCGCGAGAGTCACACAAAGATGTGGAGTAGCCGCCGTGCCACTCGCGCGCGCCGCAGCGCGAAGGGCGCAAGCGGATTCGCGGAGACTGCGGGCAACGCTGCTCGCGTCCTGTGCAGTCGGCCGGTGACTACGCGGGGCGTTTGCGCGCGGCGCGCCGCTTCTTCAGCTCGACCTCGATCGCCTCGGGCGCGTAGCGCGCGCGATCGTCTTGCGAGCGACGCGCGAGCCGCTCGCGCAGATCAGGATCGCCGAGCGCCAGAATCCGTGCCGCGAGCAACGCGGCGTTGCGCGCGCCGTTCACCGCGACGGTCGCGACCGGCACGCCCGGCGGCATCTGCATGGTCGAGAGCGCCGAGTCGAAGCCGGACAACGGGCCGCTCGCGCAAGGCACGCCGATCACCGGCAACAAGGTGTGCGCGGCCGACACCCCTGCGAGCGCCGCCGACATGCCCGCGAAGGCGATCACCACGCGGATCCCGTCCTTCTCGGCGTTCCGGATCGTGTCGGCGGTCTCGTCCGGGGTGCGGTGGGCCGAGAGAACCCGAACCGTGGACGAGATGCGCAGGTCGGTGAGCGCGTCCTCGCAGTCGAGCACCGTGTCGAGGTCGCTCGGGCTGCCGCAGATCAGGAGAACGGAGGCCTGGGTTTGGTTCATTTCGGGATGAGAGCGCAACTCGGCTTGACGGCGCAACTGCGCTGACGGTAGTGTCACCCGCTGACATGAACGTCAGTGCGAGCCGCGGCGAGTCGCGAAGCCGGGCGCCCGAACGGGCGCGGGAAGCGACCCGCGGTCGACTGCGCACGAGTGGCCGCAAGCTGTTCGCCGAGCGCGGCCTGCACTCGGTCACGAGCCACGACATCGCCGAGGCGGCGGGGGTCGCGGCCGGCACGTTCTACCTGCACTTCCGCGACAAGCACGAGCTGTTCCGCGAGCTGGTGTTCGAGGCGATCGCGGAGCTCTCGCGTCGCATCGAGCGCGACGTGCACCCGCTGCACGGCCAGCGCGAAGCCGCGGCGCGCGCGCGCGCGGAGGTGATGCTCGGCTTCGCCGAAGATCACGGCGAGCTCGTGCGCATGGCGTTCGGACGCGGCTCCGAGTCCGGGAGCGTGGGCGCGGATGCGCTCGACGCGCTCGCCGCGCGACTCGAGACCGGTCACACGGCGGTGAAGGCGCAGGCCATCGTCGGCATGTGGGCGCGCGTGGTCACGTGGTGGGCCGAGGCCCCCGGCCGCGCGCCGCGTGAATCCGTTCTGCAGACCATGATCGAGATCCAGACATCCGGGCTCTAATCAGGAGATCCTCCCCATGACGCAGTCGAACCACATCACCTACGACCCCGCCTACAACACCGTCGATCGCGACGACTTCAAGTCGCTGATCGAGATCGATCGCTACGGCGACCGCTCGACGGCGTTCGACGCGATCATCAGCGCGACCGAGGACCACTTCTGGGATCCGAACGATCCCGCGTATCTCGACTTCAGCGAGAAGTTCGACCTGCGCGAGCGCCTGCTCATGCCGCGCGACTTCGTGGTCGAGCTGAACTGCGCGGTCGCCGACCGGCTCACACCGCAGCAGCAGATCGAGCTCGCGAACGAGAGCACGCGCTTCTCGATCTCGTCGATCCTGCACGGCGAGCAGGGCGCGCTGTCGCTGTCCGCGAGCCTGTGTCAGATCATGCGCGACCCGGGCGCGCAGGAGTACGCGTCCAACCAGGCGCGCGAAGAGGCGCGCCACGTGACCGCGTTCTCGCACTACGTGAAGGCGCGCTGGGGTACACCGCTCGCGGTAGGCCCGACGCTCGGCAGTCTGCTCGAGGAGCTCGTGCTCGCGCCCGAGGTCTACAAGAAGCTGGTCGGCATGCAGATGCTGGTCGAAGGACTCGCGATGGGCGCGTTCGCCACCTTCCACTCGCTCACCGAGGACCCGCTGCTGCGCCGCACCGTGCAGTTCGTGATGACCGACGAAGCCTTCCACCACAAGTTCGGAAAGATCTGGGCCGAGCTCACCGTGCCCAAGCTCTCCGAAGAAGAGCACGAGCGCGTCGAGCTGTGGGCCGCGAAGTGCTTTCAGACGCTGCTCTTCAATCTGGTGAATTCCGAGCAGAAGCAAGCTATCTACGGCCGCTTCGGACTCGACTGGCAGTGGGTGCGAAGCGCAGTGCTCGAGGCGTTCACCGACGCCGACCGCCGCTCCGCCATGACCAAGGGCACGAACATCTTCCGCGTGCTGATCAAGACGCTGCTCAAGGCGGGCATCATCACCGAGCGAACCCGCCCGGTGTACGCCGCCTGGGTCGACATGGACGAGCTGTCGCGCGAGTCCGACGAGGTTGCCGGTCAGGCCGTGGCCGACGAGGCCATGCTCGAGCTGCGCGAGATCAACCGGGGCCGCAAGCGGATCGGGCGAGCGCAGCGCAGGGCCTAGCGGCCACTCACTTCTTGGCGGGCACTTCCTCGGGTCGCGGCGTTCCGCCCGGCGGCTCGCGGTACGTGATGAAGCCGTGGCTCGGGTCGTACGGCGAGATCCCGCACTGCACCCGATCGCCCTGGATCACGCGGATGTGGAAGCGGCGCATGCGGCCGGATAGCTGCGCGGTGATGACGGAGCCGTTCTCGAGCTTCACGGCATAGCGTCCGCCGCCGAGGATCTTCTCGATCGCGCCACTTACGGTGATCAGGTCCTTTTTCGACATTCCCCTGCTTCGATTTCTGGGTGGGTTCTAAGGCGGCGGCATTATAGCGGGGGAGTCTCGACCTGCAGCAAAGGCGGAGCAGATTCCGTCTGAATCGTCGTGTGGGCGATCGCGTAGCGCTGGTGGAGCAGGCGGTGGACCGAGCGCCGGACGGCCTCCGGATCGGCCCCGACGAGCAGGTCCACGTGGGCGCTCATGGCTGGAAAGCCCGAGCCGACCGTCCAGATGTGCAGGTCGTGGACCCGAGCCACCCCCGCCAGGGATGCGACCTCGCGCGCGATCGCGTCGAGGTCGAGGTGGCGGGGCGCGCCCTCGAGCAGGATCTCGACCGACTCGCGCACCAGCCGAACCGCGCTCGCCACCAGCAGCACCGCGATCGCGAGGCCCGCGATCGCATCCGCGCTCCGCCAGTCGAACAGCAGCACCGCCGCGCCGGCCGCCAGCGCCGCGATCGACCCGAGCGCATCGCCCGCGACGTGGTAGAGCGCCGCGCGCAGGTTCAAGTTGTCGTGCGCGCCGCGCAGCAGGAACGCCCCCGACGCCAGGTTCGCGAGCAGGCCGATCGCGGCGATCACCATCATCGTGCCCGCGTCGATCTCGCTCGGCTCGGCGAGTCTCGAGAAGGACTCGATCGCGATCCCGACCGAGACGCCGCCGAGCAGCAGACCGTTCAGGAGCGCGGCGAGCACCTCCGCGCGACCGTACCCGAAGCTGTGTCGGGGCAGGCGAGGGCGCGTCGACGCCCAGGCCGCGAAGATCGCGATGCCGAGCGCCCCCGCGTCCGTGAGCATGTGTCCGGCGTCCGCGAGCAGCGCCACGGAGCCGCTCAGGATCCCGCCGACGAGCTCGAGCACGAGCACGCTCACCGTGATTGCGAAGGCCGCGCCGAGCGCACGCGACGCACTCACGGGATGGGCGTGATCGTGGCCGTGCGCGTGTGGCGCCGATCCGTCCTTGTGCCCCAGCGAGTCGGCCGAAGCCATCACACCTCCATGCGCGAGCTTGCCCCAGGGTAGAATCGCCGGCCAGGAGGGGCCCTGCGATGGAACGACTCTGGATGGTGCCGAGCTACATGATCCTGACCTTGATCGTGCTTGGCACGATCGGGGCGTTCACGGGCGCGGTGACGCCGTTCCGCGGCTTCTCGCTGGTGTTTCTCGGCGTGGTCACGAGCGTCGTGTTTGGCATCGCGCTGGCCGGAGCCGCGGCCTTCGCGAGCGCCACCGGCAAGAGCTGGCGGCCGCGCGCGCTGCGCGGAGCGATCCTTCCGCTGATCGTCGCCATTCCCGCGTTCATCGCGGTGAACATGTCGAGCCTGCCGACCATGAACGACGTGTCGACCGATCTCGGCGATCGGCTCGAGTTCGATCCGGAGCTCACGCCCCTGCGCACCAGCGCCGAGCCTGGCGAGGAGCAGCGCGCGCACTTCGATGCGCTGCAGCAGCAGTCCTACCCCGACCTCGTGCCGATCGTCGTAGCGCTGCCGCCCGATCAGGCCTTCGAGCAAGCCAAGCGGGCGGCGGAGTCGCTGCCGGGCTGGCAGGTCACCAGCGCCGACGCCGCGACGGGACGGATCGAAGCCACCGACACCTCGCGCATCTTCCACTTCGTCGACGACGTGGTGATTCGCGTGCGGCCCGACGGCGCGGGCTCGCGCATCGACATGCGCTCGCGCTCGCGCGACGGACTCGGCGACCTGGGCCAGAACGCCAGGCGCGTGCGGACCTACTTCGAGGCGGTCAAGAAGTCGGGGAGCTGAGCGTCAGCCGCCCTTCTGCTTGAGCTGCTCGTCGATCATCGTGCTCATGCCCTCGACCGTGCGCACGCGCACCTTCCTGCCGCCGACGTAGAGCGTGGGCGTGCCGCGCACGTCGACGCTCTGGCCGAGTGCGAGCTCCGCTTCGATGCGCTTCTCGTACTCCGCCTTCTTCGCTTCGAGATCCTTCTTGAAGCGCGCGACGTCGAGCCCGGCTTGCTTCGCGTAGTCTTCCATCTTCGACGCGTCGAGCGCGGCCTGATTGGCGAAGAGCACGTCGTGCATCTCCCAGAAC
>JANNLG010000177.1:0-23968 GCA_031396695.1 Deltaproteobacteria bacterium | reverse complement strand
GCGTAGCGCGTGAGCAGCAGCACGCGCGCATCCGGCGGGCGCACGTCCAGGCTGCGAAAGAAGCCGCAGATCTGCGCGTCGTAGCTCGACTCGAATCCGGGCCAGGCGCGCGCCGAGAGGTCGGCGAATTCGGCCCAGTCGTCGTCGACGATCGAGAAGAAGCGGAACGCGTACACGCCCGTGCGCGGCGGCGGCGTTGGCTGGTCGGGACGCAGCGTCGCGACCAGCCGCTCCGCGCGCGACTCGAGCGCGTCCGCGAACAGGCCGTGAAGCGCCGCGGCGCCCGCCGCGAGCGCCTCTTCGTCGGGCCAGGCCGTGAGCGCGATGCCCTCGTTCGCCTCGAGCCCGATCTGCCCGCGCCATACACCGAAGAGCGTCCCGCCCTTCGCTTCCGCCGCGCGTGCGCCCTCGCCTCGCAAGCGCTCCGAGAAGTGCTCCCACGCGCCTGCGGCGAGCTTGAAGCGGCGGTACTCGTAGGTCTCGTTCATGGCTCCTCCGTCACGGCAGCGCGAACGCCACGACCGCGTCGCCCGGCTCCGACCAGCCGTGACCGCCCGCCGCGATCACCACGAACTGCTTGCCGTCGGGCCGCAGGCGATAGCTGATCGGCGTGGCGTTCGCGGTGTAGGGCAAGCGCTCGGTCCAGATCTCCTCGCCCGTGCGCGCGTCGAAGCCGCGCAGGAACTTGTCGGTGGTCGCGCCGATGAACACCACGCCGCCCGCGGTCACGATCGAGCCGCCCAGGTTGGGAGCGCCCAGCGGCAGCCACATGGGGAACGGCGCCTGGTCGCGCGTGGTGCCGAGCGTCGACTCCCAGAGCGTCTTGCCCGACACCAGGTCGATCGCCGAGAGCGTCCCCCACGGCGGAGCGTTGCACGGCGAGCCGAGCGGCCCGAGCAGCGGCCCACGCCGAACTGCGTAGGGGGTGCCCTTCATCGGGTACAGCTCGTTCGGGTAGGTCCACTTGCCCGAGTCCTTGATGCTCTCGTACTCGTCGCGCGGGATGAGCTGTACCACCGACGGCAGGCGCATCTGGTTCACGTACAGGATCTGATTCGCCGCATCGATCGCGACGCTGCCCCAATTCGGGCCGCCCGCGGCCCCGGGAAACTCGATCGAGCCGCGCAGCGACGGGGGCGTGAAGATCCCCTCCGAGCGGTAGCCGGCGATGATCTCCGCGCACTGGCCGCGGTCCCAGAACGTGAAGCCCCAGGCGTCGTCCGGCGTGAGCCGCGCGGGGTGGATCGGCGCCGGGTGCGTGGGGAACGGCTGCGTCGGCGAGAGTGACTCGCCCGGCACGTCCGATGGCGGCACCGGCCGCTCTTCGACGGGAAACAGCGGCTCGCCTGTGTCGGCGTGGAGCAGAAACAAGTGACCCATCTTGGTCGCCTGCACGATCGCAGGCACCGGACCGTTCGCGCCGCGGAACTCGAAGCGCACCGGCTGCGAAGCCACGTCGTAGTCCCACACGTCGTGATGCACAGTCTGGAATCGCCAGGCGACCTCACCCGAGTCCGCGCGCAGCGCGACGACCGAGCTCGAGTAGTAGTCGAGCCCGTCTCTATTGGCCGCCCAGTAGTCGGGAGGCGCGTTCCCGGTCGGCACGTACACCAGTCCGCGTGGCTCGTCGGCGGACAGGATCGACCAGACGTTCGCCGTACCGGGCCGGTACCTCGGCGCGCCGGCGGAGGCGCTCGGCGCGACGTAGCCGGGGGGCACCGGATCCCACGCCCAGCGCAGCGCGCCGGAGTGCACGTCGAACGCGCGCACCACCCCGCTCGGCGCGTCGGTGCGCAGGTTGTCGGAGACGAGCGCGCCGACCACCACCACCTCGCCCACCACGATCGGCGGCGACGTCACGTAGTACTCCCACGGCGGAGCGTCGCCGAGGCCTTCGCGCAGCGCGACGCGTCCGCGCACGCCGAAGTCCTCGCACGCAAGACCCGTCCTGGCGTCGAGCGCGATCAGCTCGGAGTCGATCGTGCCGGTGAAGATGCGGGTGGCGCACGGCCGTGTGCTGCCGCTGCCGTCGCCCGCGAAGTACGCCACGCCGCGACACGTTCTCGGATAGGGGCCCTCGAGCTTGCGCAGCACCGTGTTCGGGTCGAAGGTCCACAGCTCGCGGCCGGTCTCGGGCTCGAGCGCGATCACGCGGTTCAGGCCCGTGCAGAAGTAGAGCCCGCCGTCGACCACGATCGGCGTCGCATTGAACGACGTGCGCGAGCTGCCGTCGCTGCCGTCCGAGATGTCGCGGTGGCGATAGCTCCACGCGACTTTCAGCGCGCCGACGTTCGCCGGCGTGATCTGCGTCAGCGGCGAGTAGCGCATGCCGCCCTTGTCGTTGCCGTACTCGGGCCACTCCGCGGTGGGGCCCGACAGATCGACGGCGACCGGCTTCTCGCACGCAAGCAGCGCGAGCGCGCACAGGAAACCCGGGAGACCGCGCGACCAAGGGCGATTCACGCGCGCGATTCTACCAGACGCTCCCGTCAGCGAAGCGCCGCGAGCACGTCGTCGGGATCCACGCGCACGCGATAGCTGTCGGTCAGATCGCGCCACTTCACGGCGCCGCCCTCGATCACGTACACGGCCGGCCGGGCGATGTCGCCGCTGATCGGCGGCTCCGCGAACGGGTTGCCCTTGGCGTGGCGCAGGCCGAACGCGTCGATCGCGACCAGATCCGGATCCGACAGCACCGGGAAGGAGAGTCCGACCTTCTCGACCACGCCGCGGTTCAGCTCGACCGAATCGACCGAGACCGCGACCAGCTTCGCACCTGCGGCCTCGAAGTCACTGGCTCTAAGCTGCAGCCCGTGCAGCTCCGACATACAGAAGGGTCACCAGTGTCCGCGGAAGAAGACGAGCACGAGCTTCTCGCGCGATAGAGCCGCCAGCTCGACGTCTTGGCCGCGAGCGTCGCGCAGCACCACGGCGGGCACCTGCGCGCCGACGTCGAGGGCGAGCTCCGCCGAGGGAAGATCGTACGAGACGACGTACGTGTACCAGAGGAAGAAGCCGCTGAATGCGAGCGTCAGCGCGAGTCCAGCGGCCGCCAGCACGCGGCGCCGCGAGCGCATGAGCCCCGCGATCGACGCCGCGAGCGCGAGCGCGAGCAGGATCAAGTTCACCCACGGCACGTCGCGCGTGATCGGCCAGTTCAGGAACAGCGCGAAGTACGACGCGACGCCCACGAACGCGAGGATCGGGCCGAGCCACACCATGACCGGGAGCATATCGCGGGCTTTGCACTCGGCTAGCCGCGCCTGCCAGAATCGCCCCTACACCAAGCCATGATCCGGTAACCAACTCCGGTAACCAAGAACGGGAGGGAGCCCCCATGACGTCGATCGCGCAGACCCGGTCCGGCAAAGTCGAAGGCGAGGAGCGAGCGGGCGTCCACATCTTCCGAGGCGTCCCGTTCGCCGCCCCCCCGGTCGGTCCGAAGCGCTGGCTCGCGCCCGAGCGCGAAGCGCCGTGGTCGGGCGTGCGTCCCGCGAAGGCGTTCGGCAACGCCTCGCCGCAGAACGCGCTGGCGATGAACGTGCTGGCCGCGTTCAACATCGAGGAGCCCCAGAGCGAAGACTGCCTGTACCTGAACGTCTGGACGCCCGGGCTCGACGGCGCGCGCCGGCCCGTGATGGTCTGGATCCACGGCGGCGCGTTCACGATCGGCTCCGGCGCGCAGTCGATCTACGAAGGCACGGCGCTCGCGAAGCGCGGCGACGTGGTGGTCGTGTCGATCAACTACCGCCTGGGAGCGCTCGGCTTCCTGCGCCTTCACGAGCTCACGAACGGGCGCATCGCGTCGACCGGCAACGAGGGCCTGCTCGATCAGGTCGCGGCGCTCGAGTGGGTGCGCGAGAACATCGCGGCCTTCGGCGGCGACCCCGGCAACGTGACGATCTTCGGCGAGTCGGCCGGCGGCATGAGCGTGGGCACGTTGCTCGGCATGCCGAAGGCGCGCGGCCTGTTCCAGAAGGCGATCCCGCAGAGCGGCGCGTGCAACACCGCGAGCGCGCTCGAGCGACACGTCCACGTGGCGGAGCGCTTCGCGGAGCTCTGCGGCGCACGCGGCGCCGACGCGCTGCTCGCGCTCTCGACCGAAGCGATCCTCGCCGGCGTCGCGGCGATCGCACCGGTGCCCGGACAGGAAGCCGATCCGCGCCTGGGCGGAATGCCGCTCGCGCCCGTGATCGACGGCGAAGTCGTGCCGCGGCTCTCGATCGAGTCCGTCGAGCGCGGCTCGGCCGCCGGCGTGGCGATCCTGGTCGGCTCGACGCTCGACGAGTGGAAGCTGTTCGCCGGCGCGGATCCGAACGTGCTCTCGATGCAGGACGGCGCGCTGCTCGCGCGCGTCGAGAAGCAGCTGGGCGGCTCGGGTCGCGGGCTGGTCGAGACCTACCGCAAGGCGCGCACCGAACGCGGCGTCGCCGCCACTCCCGCCGAGCTGTTCATGGCGATCGAGACCGATCGCATCTTCCGCATGCCCGGTCTCCATCTGGCCGAGACGCAGGCCCGGCACGACGCACGCGTCTACAACTACCTGTTCACCTGGCCCTCGCCGATGTTCGGCGGAATGTTCGGCGCCTGTCACGCGGTCGAGCTCGGCTTCGTGTTCGGCACGCACGCGACGCCGGGTGTTTCCGACTTCTCGGGCACCGGCCCCGCGGTCGACGCGCTCGCGGAACGCACGATGGACGCCTGGATCGCGTTCGCGCGCACGGGCGATCCGAGCTGCACGAGCCTGGGCCGCTGGCCTGCCTACACCGCAGCGGATCGCGCGACCATGCTGCTCGGCGAGCGCTGCGCGGTGGAACGCGCTCCGCTCGAAGAGGAGCGCGGCGCCTGGGCCACCGTACCCAAGCACGCGCTCGGCGCGATCTGAGCGCGGGCATGGGCAGCTTCCAGAACATCCTGTACGAAGTCGAGCGCGGCCGCGCGCGCATCACGCTGAACCGGCCGGAGAAGCGCAACGCGCTCTCGCTCGCGCTGCTCGAGGAGATGTCGCAGGCGCTCTGGGACGCGGACGCCGACCGCGAGGTGCACTCGGTGATCCTGCGCGGCGCCGGCAAATCGTTCAGCGCCGGCTACGACCTGACCGAGCCGCCGAAGGCCCAAGGCCTGCGCGGCGGCGCGAGCTACCGCGGCGGACGCAGCATCGACGACGACATCTGGCAGCTCGAGCGCGCGCAGCGCTACCGCATGGCGATCTTCGACATGCACAAGCCGGTGCTCGCGCAGGTGCACGGCCACTGCCTGGCCGGCGGAACCGACATCGCGCTCCTGTGCGACATGGTGATCGCGGCCGACGACGCGCGCTTCGGCTTCCCGCCCGCGCGCGATCTCGGCGCCCTCCCCAACAACATGTGGCTGTACAACGTCGGGCCGCAGTGGGCGAAGCGCCTGACACTGACCGGTGACACGATCACGGGCGCGGAGGCCGCGCAGATCGGCCTGGTGATGAAGGCCGTGCCGCCCGACCTGCTCGAAGGCGAGGTCGAAGGCCTGGCCGACCGGCTGGCGCTGGTCGACGCGGACCTGCTCGCCGCCAACAAGCGCATCATCAACCTCGGCCTCGAGCTGATGGGCGCGCGCACGCTCCAAAGACTCGCCTGCGAGAACGACGCGCGCGGCCACCTGGCCGCGAGCGCGCGCGGCTTCGTGAAGACCGCCGCCGAAAAGGGACTGAAGACCGCACTGACCGAGCGCGACGCGAAGTTCGGCGACGGCCGAGCGCGCGTGAACGGACCCGAGCTGCGCGACGCGCGCGGCCATCTGAAGGAAACCTGAAATGGCCGTGACCGTCGAGACCCGAATCGGAAAAGTGTCGGGCGAGAGGCTCGAGAATCACGACCGCTTTCGCGGCATTCCCTACGCCGCGCCGCCGACGGGCGAGCTGCGCTTCCGCGCGCCGCGCATGCCGACGCCCTGGGCGGGAGTGCGCGAAGCGCATGCCTTCGGCCGGTCCGCGCCGCAGAACCCGAGCTTTCTGCCCGGCATGGAGTCGGGCGACCAGAGTGAAGACTGCCTGTACCTGAACATCTACACGCCGCGCGCCGACGGCGCGAAGCGGCCGGTGCTGTTCTGGATCCACGGCGGCGGCTTCACCGGCGGCTCCGGCGGTCAGGCGCTCTACGACGGCGGCCGGCTCGCCGCGCGCGGCGACGTGGTGGTGGTGACGATCAACTACCGGCTCGGGGCGCTCGGCTACACGAACCTCGCAGGCCTCGACGCGAATCCGGGCCAGCAGGATCAGATCGCTGCTCTGAACTTCGTGCGCGAGAACATCGCGGCATTCGGCGGCGATCCCGCGCAGGTCACGATCTTCGGCGAGAGCGCGGGCGGCATGGCGGTGTCGACGCTGCTCGCCATGCCCGCGGCCAGGGGTCTGTTCCGCGGTGCGATCGCGCAGAGCGGCGCGGCGCACCACGTGCACTCGCGCGCGAGCGCGGAACGCGTCTCGCACGCGCTGCTCGCGGAGCTCGGACTCGGCACAGCTGAGCTCGAGAAGCTGCGCGACGTGCCTGTGCCTGCGCTGCTCGCCGCGCAGGCCAGCGTGCTCGCCGAGAACGCTCGCCAGGGCGGTTTGCTCGCCTTCGCGCCCGCGCTCGATGCCGACACGCTTCCGCGTCACCCGCTCGAAGCGGTTCGCGAAGGCTCCGCGCGCGATGTCGCGCTGCTCGTCGGTGCGAATCGCGACGAGACCAAATTGTTTCGCATGGGCATGGCCTCGAACACCGAGCTCGACGAAGCGGGCCTGGCCAAGCGCGTGCGCGGCAGCCTGCGCGCGCACGGCGCCGACGAGGCGCACGCGGAACGCCTGATCGAGACCTACCGCGAGGCGCGCAGAGGCCGTGCGTCGACGGAGCCGGGCGAGCTGCTCGACGCACTCGACTCCGACCGCACCTTCCGCGTGCCCGCCATCCGGCTGGCGGAAGCGCAGGCCACTCAGCAGCCGCGCACGTTCCAGTACTTCTTCACCTGGAGCTCGCCCGCGCGCCGCGGCACGCTCGGCGCCTGTCACGCGCTCGAGCTGCCGTTCGTGTTCGGCACGCTCGACGCACCGACCATGGATCGCTTCGCCGGCAAGGGCCCGGAAGCCGAGGCGCTGTCGGCGCGCATGATGGACGCCTGGATCGCCTTCGCGCGCACGTCCGAGCCGGGCCACGCGGACCTGCCGGCCTGGCCCGCCTACGACGCCGCGAAGCGCGCGACGCTCGTGTTCGATCGCGCCTGCGAGCTCGCGCACGCGCCGCTCGACGCCGAGCGCGCGGCCTGGGAAGGCGTCATCTAGCGAGGGCCGTGACGCGCCCCGAGAGCGGAATGCGGGCGTGCACCGCGCCGTCGGGGTTCTCGACCAGCGCGACGCTCTCGAGTGTCGCCTGGATTGGCAGCGGCACTTCGGCGCACACGCGCAGCGCCGACGCGACCTGTTCCGGCTCGAGCGCGGTGGTGAGCGTGCAGTGCGGCACCCAGCGGCCCGGCCGGTAGTACTCCCACGGCTCGCGCGCGGCGGAGGCGAAGAACGCGTCGAAGCGCGCGTGCAAGTCGATCAGCTCGCGCGTGTTGATCAGGCCCAGGAACACCACCCCCTGGCGATTCGAGAACGTGCCCAGCGAGACGAAGGTGGCGTGCAGCTTCGGCTCGCGCGCGGCGAACTCGACGAGCCGCGGGACGAAGATCGTCCGGTCGAGCTGCGCGCACACGCCGAGCGACACGTGCGGCGTGTGTCCGAACTCGAGCAGGCGCGACGGCAGCCCCGCCCGCTCGATCCGCTCCCAGATCTCGCGGATGCGCGCCTCGGCGTGCTCGTCGAGGCACAGCTCGATCGCGAAGTTCATCGTGCGCAAGCATGGCGATCGCGCTCGCGCATGCCAAGCCGCGCGACGGCGGCTCGCAGCGTCAGGCGCGAACGGGAATCAGGCCAGGCCCCGCCGCAGGACCGCGGCGCCGACGGCCAACGCGCCGAGCCCCGCGACCAGGGCGAGCCCGGCCGAGCTCGGCAGCACCGGCACCGCGGGCGGGTCCGGCGGCGCGGTGACCACGTAGGTCGACAGGTCGTTGGCGGTGAAAGTCGCCGCACCGACCGTGAGCGCGTACTGCGCCAGGTTGTTCGTGGGCGCGGTGGCGCAGGCGGGCGTGAATTGGAGCGCATCCACTCCGGTCGAGGGAAGCGGCCCGGCGAACGGCGGATTCATGGTGCCGTCCGCATCGTTTCCCCCGCCCGCCACGGTGGCGACGGTTCCCGGCCCCGTATATGAAGCGCCGCCCCAACTGATTCGCCAGTAGATCACGGTGCCCGCGGTGTTCTCGAAAGTAAGCGAGCCCGCCGCAAGGTACGAGGCCGGAATCGGCGTGGTCATCACGTAGTCGCTCGCAACCGTGTCGAGCGGCGGCGTGCTCGTGAACTCGAACTGCGGCGTCGCGACCAGGATTCGGCGGCAGGCGAGGTTGCTCGGGGGATTGGGACCCGAGAACGCGATCAGCACGACGGGATTCAAGCCAGCGGCGTCCCACGCTCGAAGCCGAACCGCGCCGTTGAAGAGATTCTGTCCGGCGCCGCGCATACGCAATTGCACGGCCTGCGCGGTGGTATCACCGTCCACGCCGCCGATCACCTGCTCGATCTCCACGAGGTGGAACGCGGCCTGCGCCGGCAACGCCAGACCTGCGATCAGGCCGATGCCGACGAGCAGCGAACAAAGCAATGCACGGAGCCTCATGACCACGCCCTTCCTCGCATCATGGACGCGCCAATCCTACACGGGCCCAAGGCAAATCGGGGCGGTTTGACACCACCGGGTGCAAGAAATCCTGCGGGGGGAGCCGGCGGGGCAGCTGGGAGCGGCCTCGGCGTCGATAACGCGCCTCCGCCCTCGCGAGCACCCTCGCTGGCCCGCAGACGGGTTTTCATTGGCCGGAGCCGAAGCTCACCTGGACCGCTGCGCCAAAGAAGCTGGCCGAAAAGTCGCGATCCTGGTGTCCCAGGTAGACGCGGCGGCCGATCTGGGTGGGTAGGTCGGTCTGGTGGTAGTCCTGGACCTGCGAGCGCCAGTAGCGGTAGTACAGCTTCAGTCCGACCGCTTTAGCCAGGGCGATGCGCAGACTCGTCTCGAGCGTGTGATCGCGGCTGCGCAGGTCCGGGAAGTGCCCCGGCGGAGGCGTGACGAAATCGGAGTTCGCGAGCGCGCTCAGGTCGGTGAAAGCGATCCGGTTGTCCTCGCGCGTGACGAGGAACGTGTAGCGGGTGTCGAACTCGAGCCAGTGCAGGGGCTGTAGGGTCAGCGCGCCTCCCCAGCCGACCGCTTCGCCACTCGCGTTCGTCGACCACTGATACGCGTATGGATAGTTGGGCCCGCCGGCATCGCCGTTCGACGAGGACGCGAAGCCGCGGATGCTGCCCATTCTGCGCGAGTGCGCCTCCAGCGAGACGAAGGCGCTGGCCGCGAGCAAGGGCGAGGGCTGCACGCTCCACTCAGCCTCGATGCCACGCGAGCGATCACTGCGCAGGCCGAACTGGCTGCTCGTGCCGTAGCTATTCGAGCGTAGCCGTCCGGTGAGCGAGAGGTCCGAACGGTCTCCGACCGCGAAGATCAAGCGCCCGTTCCAAACCTGGCCCTCGAGGTCCGCGAGCGATGGCCGCACCATCTGGTTCAGATTGACCGGGGGCTCGCCGTCGGGGAACTGCGGCAGGAAGCCTGGCAGGCTCTGCGTCTCGTATCGGGCGTAGACGCCGTAGTCGATGTCGCTGCCGTCGCGAGTGATGAACCGGTACGAGAAGCGCGCGGTGGCGAACGAGAGCGCGCGCGAGTTAGCGGAGAGCGTCACGCTCTGCTCGGTCGTCTCGTCACGCTCGCTGACATCGCGATCGATGTGATCGTGCCGTAGCAGAACGTCGAACGAGCTGCGCAGTGGCAGCGTCAGCGTCGACCCTGCATCGATCGTGAGCTGAGTCCCGCCGAACGGCTGATTGCGGTAGCGCCAGTTGCTGCCAGCGACGGCCGGCTGGTAGATGCCGACGAAATCGGGGCCGAGGCTCGCGCCGAAGCCGCCGTCCTCGACGATGTAGCCGTACTCGCCGGTGCTCGGGTTGAACGCCTGGTAGTCGGTCTGAGTGTCGCGGTCGGAGTAGCGCAAGCCCCCGCGCAGGCGCAGCGGCCGCCACGGGTTCGAAGAGAAGTCGAAGTCGAGCAGGAGCTGGTCTACGCGCGCGTGCGCGCTCGTGCTCGACAGCGCCGACGGCGTGTTCCAGTTCGCGAGGTCGATCGTGCCGATCGTCACGTCAGAAATCGTCGGCGGCAGCAGATCCTGGTCCTGCGTGCTGCGCGACCACGAGAACACCCCGGTGATGCGCGAGCGCAGCGGCAGGTTCAAAGCCGCATCGGCGCGAACGTTGTTCCACTCGTTGTCGGGCGCGAGCGCAAGCCGCGTGTCCGTGATCGACGCCAGCCCGAACTGCTCGTAGGGCTGCGAGAGCGAGAGCGACGAGTCGCCATTGCGGTAGAACGAGCCGTTGTAGGCGAGGTTCAGCTGCGCGACGTCGCCGCCCCACGCAAGACTCGCGCGCGCGGTCTGGGTTCGATCGTCGATTGGCGAGGTCACTTCGAGCGTCTGGCCGATGCTGGTGCTGAACTCCGGGAACGCGAAGCCCACGCCGGTGGGGATCTCGCCGCTGCGATCCTCGAGCCCGTACTGCGCGGTGAGCTGAAGCTGCGGGAGCGCTCGCACGCGCAGCGCGAGCTGTGTGCGATTGCGCTGCACGTCCACCTTGTCGTCGCCGCGCGCGGCGAGCGCCGCGGCCACCTCGGCCTCCGTGCTCGCACCCGGTACGAGGCCAGCGGGCAGCGTCAGCAGGTCGTTCCCAACGCCATCGAACAGGCTGACCGCGTCCGACGCGTAGTTGTGCGGCACGCCGCTGAACGAGCCGCGGATTCTCAGCCAGCCCGCGCGCTCGAGCTCGAAATCGTAGAACTGATCGTGCCGGCCGACGCTGCCGGAGCGCAGCATCAAGTAGTCACCGCTCGCGGGCCGCCAAAGCTCCAAGTCGAGCAGGTCGAGCAGCGGACCGTTCTTGCGCTCGACGTAGCGCGTGAAGCGCGTCTCGCGCGTATCGCCGCTGATCCAGAAGTAGCCCGCTTCGAGCGCGCCGCGTCCGAGCCAGCCGTCGCCGAGGTCCGACATCGGGTACGGCGCGGCTGGATACGGATAGAGCAGACCGCTGGGCGTACGCCGACGAGTGTCGGTCAGCAGCGACAGGCCGTTCGGGTCGGGGATCTCGAAGACCTCCGCATTTCCAGGATGGAGCGAGTCGCGCGGTGGCTCCGCCGCGGCGGGCAGCGCACCGATCAGAACGGCGAGAAACACGCTGTAGCAGACCCGCGCCATGTACCTCCCCTAGCGGTGGAAGCGGGGACCCGAGGGATGGTTCGAGCCGTGGATCTGCCCGTGGCAGTTCATGCAGCCGCGGTTCATCAGCCGGTCATCCGGCGCGCTGCCGGTCGGCATGTTTTGCGCCGTCGTAAGCCCGGCCGGGTGCGAGAAGTTCGGGTAGTCGATCGGCGAGTGGCACTCCTGACACAGCAGTGGGAGCGACGTCACGAGCAGCTTCTCGTGGTTCGAGCCGTGCGGCTTGTGGCAGTTCAAGCAGCTCTCGCGCACCGGTGCGTGCTCCCAGAGGAACGGACCACGCTTCTCGGCGTGACAGCTCGTGCAGAGCTGGTTCACGTCGTCGCCGTGCAGCAGCGGGTCGGTCGACGATCCGTGCGGGTTGTGACAGTCGACGCACGAAATCTTTCCCTCGAGCAGAGGCATGTGCGAGCGCTTGCCGAATTCTGTGCGCTGCGCGGGGTGACAGCTGAAGCAGGTCTGGTTGGCGTTCTCGAGCCGGAGCAACGATTGACCCGAGGTCTGCGCCATCGGGTTGTGGCAATCGCTGCAGGCGAGACCACGCACTTCGTGCGTGGAGCCCGTCCAGAAGAGCAACGGGCCCGCGCGATGACACTGGATGCACATCGCGTTCATCAGCGCAGGCTCTTGCGCGGAGCCGCGCGTGAACGACACGATCGTGGCCGTGGTCGGCTGCTTCACGTGATCGCCGCCGGCGCCATGGCAGCTCTCGCAGGTGCGCCGCTCGAGTTCGGTGCGCGGATTCGCGGCAAACGCTCGCGCGTGCGCGGTGCGGTCCCAGTGAGACGCCTCGACGCTGTGGCAGCTGCGGCACAGGGCATCGCCAACGTATTCGGCTGCGGACGCCGCAGGAGCTTGCGGTTCGCCCGACGGCAGCGCGCACGCGAGCGCAAGCGCGATCGCCGCGCCCAGCGACATTGCGATAGCTCGGCGAGACCCCATTCCGAGTCGATGCTACGCCGAGCGCGCGGCGACGCGCGAAGATTCTCGAGGGGCCGCGCTAGGCGCCGACCTCGACGTCGAAAACGCCGGTGAGCACCCCTCCGGCCGGCCCGGCGCGAACCTGTACCCAGACCCGATACGCACCTGGGCGCGGAAACGCATACGGGAACGAGACTTCGCTGGCTTCGCTGGGGACCGTTGCCGACATCGGTGGGGCCGTGCCGCCGCGCGCGGCGAGCAGCTCGGCCGCGGCCATCGAGACCGTGCCGACCGGGTGCAAGTGGGTGAACACGCTGCCGTCCGCGCGTCGCACCACCGCGTGGCCGAGCATGCCCATGTAGGGCTCGAGCCGTTCCGGGCGGCCGTCGCGGTCGAAGACGGTGAAGCGCAAGCGGACTTCGCGATCCGCGACCAGCCCGTCGGCGTTCTCGAACACCATCCGGCCGCCGTCCATCAGCCGGCTCTCGCGCGGGCCCGAGACGCGGCCCGAGTGCCAGGCATCGTCGAAGTCGAGCGCGTTTGGCTGCGCGGCGTTGGCTTCGAGCGCGACGCCCGATCGGCACCAGGCGTCGCTCTCGCCCATCGGTCGGTTGCCTTCGGCCGCGTCGCCCGCCGGCTCGGGCAGCGCGAGCTTCGCGACCAGCGTCTGGCTCGAGCCGCTCTCGTGCGTGAGCTCGGCGTACAGCTCGTAGTCGCCCGCGGGCAGTGGCGGCAGCACGCCCTCGAACGAGCGCCCGTCCCGCCGCACCGGGTGCAGGTGCGCGAACACATCGAGGTCGCGCTCACGGATCAGGAACAGGTGCATGAGCTTGCCATGATCGGTGACGAGCGTTTCCCAGGTCGACTCAGGGTAGCCGCTCGCGATCGGCGCCAGGTGCAGGCGGTGGCGATCTTCGCCGCGCTCGACCGCGGCCTGCACGGGCAGCGGCCGCTCGAGCGCGTTGCCGAAGCTGCGATCCATCGCGCGCCAGCGCAGGTCGGCCGCGTAGACCGCGCCGCCGAAAGCGAACACGGCCGCGAGCGCTGCGACACGCGTGCGTGTCGCAGCGGCGACGAGCCAGGTCGCCCAGCCGAACAGCAGCGCGCCGAGCGCGAGCAGGAGCGCCGCCAGGGCGGGCGGCATCACGGGTCGCGCGAGCGCCGCGGCCTGCAGCGGCACCGCGATGGTTCCGCTCCCGGTCGGGCCATCGATCGAGACCTCGACCCCGTACGGGCCGCGGCGCAACAGCCAGACGCCCGCACTCCAAAGTCTCGCCTCGCCAACGACCGGTGTTGCATCCGTCGCCGCGGGCGCGGCTTCGGCGCTCGCGTCCGCGAACACGGCGCGCACGCTGACGCGGCTCGCGTCGGCGACGCGCACGTCCACCTGCGCGACACCTGGAAGTGTCGGCGGCGGGCGGATCACGACGCCGAGCGCGTGCGGCCCGGCGAAGCCCTCGAAGAACACGTTCGGACTGCCCACGTGCGCGCGCGCAGCGATCGGGAACGCGAGCAGCGCGAGCAGCGCGGCGACCAGCGCTCTCACGATCGCGCTCGCCTCAGGCCCGTGCCGAGCGCGAGCCCCGCGCCTGCGGCGAACACGGCGAGCCCGGCAACGCCCGCGCCGCGCAGCAGCGTGAGCGCGTCGTCGGGCGCGTGCCAGAACGCCGTGCGCGCGGACGGATCGATGCGCAGAAAGAACGGCCAGTGCCGGCCGCCGCCCGCGAACAGCCAGGAGTCCGCCGCCGGCGTGAGCAGGAAGCCCGCGAACGTCCACTGCACCAGCACGAACACGGCCGCGAACGCGAGGCCCAGCTCGAGCGCGGCGAGCGCGCTCGCTGCGGGCGCGCTCCGGCCCGGCTTCGCGCGCAGCAGCAGGTCGACGGCCAGCGCCGGCAGCACCAGCAGCAGCGGAAACGGCGGCGGCAGCAGGCTGTCGCGCGGGTTGTAGATCGGCCCGACCTCGGGCGCGCCCGGGATCAGCGGCAGGAGCCAGACCAACGCGAGCTGCAGGCCGAACGCCGCCAGCGCCGCGACGCTCGCCGAAAATCGCAGCCGCCCCGCGACCGAGAGCGCGACCAGCAGCACCGGATAGGTCGCGCAGCCGAGCTGGAAGAAAAGTGCTCCGCGCTGCAGGTTCGCGAAGCTCGAAGCGAGCGTGACGACACCGACGAGCGACAGCAGCACGCCGCCCGCGAGCGCGAACGCGAGCGCACCGCCCGTGCGCGCCTGCCGCGCGTGCCACTCGAGCCAGGCCCCGCCCGTGACCGCGAAGAACGCGACCGCCTTCAGGATCTGCGGTGGGTGCCAGATGCCGGCGGCCAGCCCGTAGCCGGCCTGCCACCAGCGATCGAAGATCACGGACGTGACGAAGGCGAGCGCTCCCCAGAGCACGAGCCAGGCGCCGAGCGGCGCGCGCACACGTCCGAGCGCGACACCCGCCGCGCGAGCGCGCGTGGTTTCGACGAGCTCCGCGAATGCGCCCGCGGCGGCGAGCGCCACCGCCAGATAGGTCGCGACGTGCGGCGGCGCGAAGAAGCGATCGACGCCGACCGTCGACTCCCACGAGAAATCCCAGAGCAGACTCGCGGGCACGGCCGCCGCACCGAGCAGCATCCACCAGGCATTCCTGTTCGCGTGCGCCATGCGCCTTCAGTCCTACCGCAAATCTCGCCGCTTCTCCCGGCTTGGATCGGCCGGGTCCGCCGTGGTCTACTAGGTCGAGCGGTCGGACGCGTCCACGGGCGCCCGCGTGGGGAGGCGATGGGTTCGTCGAGTGACGGAGACATCCTCCGAAGGAGGATGCCTTGCTGAGCCCGCTCGCGTTCGGCTGCGCGAGCGCGCTGCTGCTCGTCGCGGGCGCGGCAGTGGCGTTGCTGCGGCCCACCTGGATCGTCGACTTCCCGCGCGTGGTGCTCGGGGGGATCGGTCTGGTGACGCTCGGCATGGCCGCGGCGCTCGTGAACCCCGAGCCGCTCGGTTTCCGGATCGGCATCGACGCGTCGAGCGAGCCGATGCTGCCCGAGAACGACCCCGGCGAGCCGGTCTACCAGCGCGCGATTCTCGATTTCGGCGACGACGACCTGTTCGTGATCGCGATGGAAGCCGACGACCTGTTCTCGCAAGCGGGGCTCGAGACGCTGCGCAACGTGAGCGACGAGATCTCGAAGCTGCCGGGCGTGCGCGGCACGGAGAGCCTGGTCGACGTCTACACCTACCGCTGGGATGAGCGGAACGAGCTGGTCGAGCTCGGCCGCTTCATCGACGAGATTCCGTCCGATCCCGCCGAGCTCGCGGAGCTGCGCAGGCGCGCGCTCTCCGACCCGCTGTACACGAAGACGATCGTCTCGCGCGACGGACGCGCGGCGGCGATCAACGTCACATTCCGGTCGATGACCGACGACGAGTTCGTCGAGCTCGCGCTCGACCACCGCATCGAAGCGATCCTCGACGCGGCGACACGCGACGGCGTCGCCTTCCACGTCACCGGCCGGCCGCACGTGCGCGCGCGCGCGCACGAGCTTTTGATCCACGACATGCTGCACTTGATCCCGATCGCGGTGCTGGTGGCGGTGGCCGCGCTGTGGCTCATGACCGGCTCGGTGCGCGGCACGCTGGTGCCGCTGCTCGCGAACCTGACCGCGACCTTCTGGGCCTACGGCGCGATGGGTCTGCTCGGATCGGATCTGAACCTGATCACGCTCGTACTCGGGCCGGTGATGATCACGATCGGCGGCGTCTACGGCGTGCACGTGTTCGCGCGCTACGAAGTCGTGGCCTCGAGCTCTGCCAACGCGCGCACGGCGGCGCTCGAGAGCCTGCGCCACACGATCGCCCCGGTGCTGATCTCGGGCTGCACGACCATGGTCGGCTTCGCGGCGCTGCTGATCAACGAGATCCCCGCGACCAGCGCGCTCGGCGGCTTCTGCGTGTTCGGCGTCGGCTCGATCACCGTCATCACGCTCACGGGCGTGCCGGCCGCCCTCTCGCTGCTGCCGCTGCGCTCGAGCGACGGCAGCGGTCGCGCGCTCTACGCCGGGCAGACGCGCCTCGCCGCAGCCGTGCGCCGCGCGATGGAGGGCGGGCTCCTCGCGCTCGGCCGCTGGCAGGTGCGCTACGCGCGCTCGGTGCTCGCGTTCTGGGGCGTGACCGCGGTCGTCGCCTGCCTGCTCATGCCGCGCATCGTGGTCGACACCGACTTCATCACCTACTTCCTCGAGGACTCCGACGTGCGCGTCGACTTCGCGGCGGTGAATCGACTGCTCACCGGCGCGGTTCCGATCTACGTCGTGCTCGAGGGCAGCGACGAGGGCACGTTCCGCGAGCCCGAGTCGCTGCGCGCGATCGAGCGCATCCAGACACGCCTCGAGGGTCTGCCCGGCGTGACGACCGTGGCGTCGATGGTCGACCTGGTGAAGGCGGCGCGTCAGGCGCTCGAACAGGGTGATCCCGCGGCTTCGCGCATTCCCGACACGCGCGCCGAGGCGGCCGAGCTGATCTTCATGATCCCCAAGGAGAAGCTGCGCTCGTTCGCGACCTCAAACCACTCGAGCGCGAACCTGCTGGTGCGCACCGACCGGCTCGGCTCCGCGGCGATGCGCGAGCTCGAGACTTCGATCCGCGCGGTGCTGGCTTCGGAGCCGCTGCCCGCAGGTCTGCGCGCGGACGTGACGGGCAACGCGATCCGCATCAATCGCGGCGCCGACGGCATCGCGGGCAATCAGGTCGCGCAGATGCTGCTCACCATCAGCTGCATCTTCGTGATCGTGTGGGTGGTGTTCGGCCGGCTCGGGCTCGGGCTCTTGGCGATGCCCACCAACGTGATGCCGGTGCTGAACTTCTTCGGCATGCTCGGCGCCGGCGTCGCGACGCTGTCGGTGCCGACCAGCCTGATCGGCTGCGTGGCGCTCGGCATCGCGGTCGACGACACCTGCCACTTCCTGCAGGTGTTTCGCGAGGAGCGCGCGCGCGGCAAGAGCGCCGAGGACGCCGCGCTGCACTGCATCGTCGAAGTCGGCCGGCCGATGGTGGTGACCTCGATCATGCTGGTGGCCGGCTTCCTGGTGATGCTCTTCTCGAGCTTCGCCACGCTGCGCGAGTTCGGCCTGCTGACCGCAATCACCATGGGTCTCTGCCTGGCCACCGACGTCGGCATGCTGCCCGCGCTGCTGGTCGCGTTTCCGCGCCTCTCGAAGGCGCGGATCGGAGCCGACCCGGCCGCTAGCGCCGCAGCGTGAGCTGCAGCGTGCTGAAGTGGCGGTCGGCCAGGGCGACGTTCGCGTCGAGCTTGTCGACTACAATTCGGGTCGAGGTCTTCTCTTTCAGGTTGAACATGGTCGACTCGCCGGCGACCCAGGTGCCGTTGAACTCGCGAATGCTGGCGGCGGGCGCGCGCATCTCGCGGATCTCGACGCCGTTCTCGTCGCGATAGAGTCCGCGCAGCGGCACGTAGTGCTTCTGCTCGATCCAGGCGCGCATGGTGCTGTACTGCGACTCCACGAACGGCTTCATCGTGACCTCGACCACGTAGACCGGCACGCCGTCGAGCTCTTCGTCGGGCAGACGCTGGTAGTCGGCGTCCTCGACGCTCTTCCAGGAGATGTCGTCGAACGTGTAGTCGGTGCCCATTACGCCCACGCCCTGCAGCTGCACGCGCCGCACGCGCCCGCTCGATGGCGTCCACACGAACTGGTCGTTCGAGCGATCCTGGTTCAGCACCATCAGAAAGCCGGTCTGGCGCATGTCGTCGGGCGCTTCGAACTTGACCAGCGTCTTCGCGAGCACGCCGTCGACGGCCTTGTTGTGCTCGTCGCGGTAGTCCTTCCAGCGCACCCAGAAGCGGAGCTTTTGCTCGTTGCCGCCCGGATCGCGCGAGAACACCGTTTGGTACTGCACCGCCGAGTGCAGGCGGTTGTCGAGGAAGCGCTCGAAGATCTCGCGCCCGGTCATCGAGCCGCCCTCGGGCAGCGCGTCCTCGGCTTCCCGGCGGTCGGGCAGCGCGACGCCGCTCGCGGCGAAGAGCGGCGCGTGCGGGACCGTGAGCGCGATCGCCACGGCGAGCAGTCGGGTGGCGATGCGCGCTCCGTTCATCTGCGAGCATCTATCGCCGATCTCGGGGGCGCGCGTCAACCAAGCGCGTCGCGTACGATGGCGGCGTGAGCGACGAGCAGCGCATCCGCCCCGCCTACGACGGCTCGAGTACGGCGTTTCGCGCGCTCGAGGGCGGCGGCTGGGGAGAGCTCGTGAACCTGGGCTACTACCCCGCGTACGCGCTGCCCGGGGTCGCGCTCGGACTCGGGCCGTTCCAGCGCCTGCTCGCCCGCAAGTCGCTCGCGCTCGTCGAGCCGCGCGCGGGAATGCGCGTGATCGACGCCGGCTGCGGCCGCGGCTACACCACCGCGCGTCTCGCCGAAGCGGGCTGCGAGGTGCTCGGCCTCGACATGCTGCCGGAGAACGTCGCGGCGGCGAGCGCGAAGTACGGCGGAAGGCGTGGCGCGCGCTTCGCGGCGGCCGACGTCACGTGCTTGCCGGAGAGCGCAGGCAGCGTCGCGCTGGCCGACTCGAGCTTCGACGCCGTGCACTGCCTGGAGGTCGCGTTCCACTTCGGCCCGCAGGGCCGTGCGAACTTTCTGGCCGAGAGCTACCGCGTGCTGCGACCCGGCGGCCGGCTGGTGCTGGTAGACTTCGTCTGGCGCGATGCGCAGCCCGAGTCGATCGAGCGTCTCGATCCGAAGCGCCTCGTGCGCGACACCTGGTGCTTCAGCGAGTTCGAGCCGCTCGAACGCTACCGCGCGCGGGCTGCAGCGCTCGGCTTCCGCGAGCGCGCAATGCACGACTGGACGGGCCCCGTGATCAACCGCTTCCAGCGCATCGCGCAGACCAATGCGCGCGTCGGCACGTTCGCGCTCGGTCGCTTCATCCTGCGCACGTTCCGGCCCGGCTACGCGCGCATGAGCGCCGCCGATTGGGAGTTCCTGGTCGAGCTGATGCGCGCGCACGACGCGGTCCGTCGCGCGAGCCGCTACGTCGCGCTGGTGTGGGAGAAGCCGCTCGATGCGTAGCGCGGGTGCGAGTTTCGGGATCGCGATGGCCGCGCTGCTGATGTGCGCACGCGCGGCTCGCGCAGACGCCGACTGGCAGCCGCTCCTGACACAGGACGGCGTCAGCGTGGAGGAGCGCGTCACGCCCGACCGCACGCTGCCGGAGCTGCGCGCCACGGTCGAGATCGACGCCGGCGTGTTCGAGGTGATGGCCGTGATCACCGATGTCCCGCGCCAGAAGGAATGGCTGGCCGACTGCGAGGAGAGCCGGTTGATTCGTAGGGAGGCCGACGACGTCTCGCTGATCTACAACCGCACCGGCGCGCCCTGGCCCGTCAGCGATCGCGACGTGGTGCTGCGCACGCGGCTCGCACTCGTCGCGCCCGCGCAGCACGCCACGGTCGGCTTCGCGAACACGACCGATCCGAGCACGCCGCCGATCGACGGAATCGTGCGCATGCCGCGGCTGGTGGGCGGATACGACCTGCTCGCGATCGCCCCGACCCGCACGCGCGTCACGTACCAGCTCGACATCGATCCGGGCGGCTCGCTGCCCGCCTTCGCGGTCACTCGCACCACCCGGGACACTCCGCTACACACGCTGCTCGGCTTGCGCAAACAGGTCGAGGCCACCCGCGGCGCCTATGCCGACTTCGTCTCGAGCTGGAGCGAGCGTCGCTGAAAAGAGCCGGCTGGTAACATCCGCTCGTCGAACCGAGGAGTGCTCCCATGCCGCATCGACCCCGGATTGCACTCACGCTGTGCGTCCTCGCCGCGCTCGCGGCGGGGTGTGACAGGAAGACCGAACAGGCCGCCGCACCGGCGCCGTCCGTGGTCGTCGCGCCCGTCGTACAGAAAGACGTGGAGGTCGCGTCGGAGTGGGTCGGCACCACGACCGGCAACGTGAACGCCCAGATCTACCCGAAGATCCAGGGCTACCTGGTGAAGCAGAACTACGTCGACGGCGGGCGCGTGAAGGCCGGCGACCTGCTGTTCCAGATCGACGACCGCCAATACAAGGCGGACTACGACCAGGCCAAGGGTCAGCTCTCGCGCATGCAGGCGCTGCTGGTCAAGGCGCAACAAGACGTGCGGCGTTACACGCCGCTTGCGGCCGAGGGCGCGGTCAGTCAGATGGAGCTCGACACGGCGGTGCAAGCGCGCGCGGCGGGCTCCGCCGACGTGGAGTCCGCGAGGGCCACGCTCGAGAACGCGAGACTCAACTTGGAATGGACGCAGGTGAAGTCGCCGATCGACGGCGTCGCGGGCATCGCCAACACGCAGGTCGGCAACCTGGTCAGTCCGCAGACGCTCTTGACCGACGTCTCACAGCTCGATCCGATCAAAGTCAACATCCAGATCAGCGAGATCGAGTACCTGCGCTTCGCGAAACGCATCGAGGCAGCGAGCGCCAGCAACCAGCCGCGCGAACGGATCCCGCTCTCGCTGATCCTGGCCGACGGCTCCACCTACAAGGAGACCGGCTTCTTCAACGTCGCGGGTCTCGACGTGGCCGCGACCACCGGCACGATCGAGCTGCAGGCGCTTTTCCCCAATCCGAACAACCTGCTGCGCCCGGGTCAGTTCGCGAAGGTGCGTGCGGCCACGGACAGGATTGCGGGGGCGCTGGTGATTCCGCAGCGCGCCGTCACCGACCTGCAGGGCACGAGTCAGGTGGTGGTGGTGGACGCCGAGGACAAGGCCACGATCAAGCGCGTGACGCTCGGGCCCGCGACCGGCAGCGACTACGTGGTGAGCGAAGGCCTTGCACCCGGCGACCGCGTGGTCGTCGAGGGCCAGCAGAAGCTGCGCAACGGCATGGTGGTGAAGATCGAGACGGCGCCGCCCGCAGAGCAGACCGGAAACTAGTCGGTGGCGCGTTTCTTCATCGATCGGCCGATCGTCGCGATCGTGATCGCGATCATCACCGTGATCGGCGGCGCGGTCATGCTCGGCCGGCTGCCGATCGCGCAGTTCCCCGACATCGTCCCGCCGATCATCCAGATCAAGACCACCTACACCGGAGCGGACGCGCTCGCGGTCGAGCAGTCCGTGGCCACGCCGATCGAGCAGCAGATCAACGGCGTGCAGAACATGATCTACATGAAGTCGATCAACGGCAGCGACGGTACGATGACGCTGCAGATCAGCTTCGAAGTCGGCACCGACGTGAACCTCGATCAGGTGTTCGCGCAGAACCGGCTGGCGCAGGCAACGTCGCAGCTGCCGACCTCCGTCGTCGAGTACGGCACGACCGTGCAGCAGACGGTCGGCCTGCCGCTGCTGGTCGTGCCGATCTACTCGCCGGGCGACAGCTACGACGCCGGCTTCCTGGGCAACTACGCCACCATCAACGTGATCGATCAGCTCTCGCGCGTGAAGGGCGTGGGCCAGGTGACGCTGTTCGGAGCCGCGAGCTACGCGATGCGCGTGTGGGTGCGACCCGACCGGCTTTCGAAGCTCTCGATCACCGTCACCGACGTGATCAACGCGGTGAAGTCGCAGAACGTCGTGAACCCGGCGGGTCAGGTCGGCGCGGAGCCCGCCCCCAAAGGACAGGAGTTCACCTACACCGTCACGGCCAAGGGCCGACTGGTCGAGGCGGAGCAGTTCGGCGAGATCATCGTGCGCGCGAACCCGGACGGCTCGTTCGTGCGGCTGCGCGACGTGGCGCGCATCGAGCTCGGCGCGCAGACCTACATGCAGCTCGGCCGCTACCAGGGCAAGTCGGCCGCCGTGATCGCGATCTACCAGGCGCCCGGCTCGAACGCGCTCGCCACCGCGAACGAGCTGAAGCGCCAGTTGGTGGAGATCGGCGAGCGCTTCCCCGCCGACATGAGCTACGCGATCGCGCTCGACACCACCCTGCCCGTCAGCGAGGGCATCACCGAAATCATGCACACGCTGGTCGAGGCGATGGTGCTGGTGATCGTCGTGGTGTTCCTGTTCCTGCAGGGCTGGCGCGCGACGCTGATCCCGCTGATCGCGGTGCCGGTCTCTTTGATCGGTGCGTTCATCTTTTTCCCCATGCTCGGCTTCTCGATCAACACGCTGTCGCTGCTCGGGCTGGTACTCGCGATCGGGCTGGTGGTCGACGACGCGATCGTGGTGGTCGAGGCGGTCGAGGTGGGCATCGAGCACGGACTCTCGCCGCGCGACGCGACCATCAAGGCGATGGACGAGGTCACCGCGCCCGTGATCGGCATCGCCCTGATCCTGGCCGCGGTGTTCGTCCCGGCCGGCTTCATGACCGGCATCACCGGCAGTCTGTATCAGCAGTTCGCGATCACGATCGCGATCTCGGTGCTGATCTCCGCCTTCAACGCGCTTTCGCTCTCGCCCGCGCTGTGCGCGCTGCTGCTCAAGCCGAAGCACGCCTCGACCGGACCGCTGGCGCGCTTCTTCGCGGCGTTCAACCGCTTCTTCGATCGCGTCACCGCGGGCTACATCCACGTCTCGGCGGGCGCGATCAAGCGCAGTTTCCGCGCCATGGTCCTGCTCGTGGGTCTGTCCGTGATCGGCATCGGCATCGGCCGCACGCTGCCGACCTCGTTCGTGCCGAGCGACGACCAAGGCTACTTCTTCATGCAGCTCCAGCTCCCCGACGCCGCGTCCCTGCAGCGCACCGACGTGGTCGCGCGCGAGGTCGAGCGCGTGCTCGCCGAGACCGAAGGCGTGCAGAGCAACACGGCGATCGTCGGCTTCAGCCTGCTCTCGAACATCTCGCAGACCTACGCGGGCTTCTACTTCGTGCAGCTCGACCCGTGGCACGAGCGCGGCGAGCGCACCGCGAACGTGATCATGCGCGAGCTGAACGCGAAGCTGCGCGCGCTGCCCGGCGGGCAAGCGTTCGGCTTCGCGCCGCCCGCGATTCCGGGCGTCGGCAACGCTGGCGGCTTCGACGTGATGCTGCAGGACCGCGGCGGTCACGACGTCGAATGGCTGGCCGCGAACGCGCAGAAGTTCATCGACGCGGCCAGTCAGCGGCCCGAGCTCGCCGGCGTGGTCACCGTCTTCCGGCCCGATGTGCCGCAGCTGTTCGCCGACGTGAACGCGGACAAGGTCTACAAGCTCGGCGTCTCCGAGCGCGACGTGTACGACACGCTGCAAGCGCTGCTCGGCTCGGCCTACGTGAATCAGTTCAACCGCTTCGGTCGGATCTGGAAGGTCTTCCTGCAGGCCGAGCCCGAGTTCCGCGTGAAGTCCGAGGACATCGGCAGCTTCTACGTGCGCAACAAGGAGCAGCAGATGGTGCCGCTCTCGACGCTGGTACGCGCGGAGCCGTCGTTCGGACCGGCCTTCACCAATCGCTACAACCTGTATCGCGCGATCGAAGTGATCGGCAGCCCGGCGCCCGGCTACAGCTCCGGTCAGGCGATGGCGGCGGTCGAGGCCGTGGCGGCCGAGGTCTTGCCCGCCGACATGAGCTTCGAGTGGACGAACATGTCGTATCAGGAGGCGACCGCGGGCGGCGCGGCGGTCACGTTCGCGCTCTCGATCGTGTTCGTGTTCCTGATCCTCGCGGCGCTCTACGAGAGCTGGTCATTGCCGTGGAGCGTGCTCCTGACCACACCGATCGCGGTGTTCGGCGCGTACCTCGG
>JANNLG010000181.1:0-39513 GCA_031396695.1 Deltaproteobacteria bacterium | reverse complement strand
CTCGATCGGCGCCGCGAGATCGAGTCCTTCGGCGTGCTCGGGAAGCTCCGCCGCCTCGGACGGAAGCGGCGGCGTGGGCAGCTCCTCGACGCGGTAGAGCTGCTGGTCGAGGTCGATCACCATGCGCTGCGTCTGACCGGTGGTGATCGCGCGCTGGCCGACGTACTCGAGCTCGGCCGCGAGCGTGCGGCTGGCGTTGCGGATGTGCACGCCGAAGCCGCCGCCGATCGTGGTCGTGAACACGCCCGTCACGAGCACGATCACGAGCAGCACGACGAGCAGCTCGAGCAGCGTGAAGCCCGCGTCGGGACGCGCCGCTTTCACGGCTCAGCGCGGCGTCGGCGCATCCGCTTCCCAGTTTCCGATCTCGGCGTTCTCGCCGTCGCCGCCGTCGGCCGCGTCCGCGCCGAGCGTGTACAGGTCGAACGTGCGCGTGTTGTTCTTGCCCGGGCGCTCGTACTTGAACGGGCTCTGCCACGGATCGAGCAGGTCCTTGCCGGTGACGTAGCCGCCCTCGGGGTAACGGCGCGGTCGCGGCTCGCTGGTCGGCTCGCGCACGAGCGCCTCGAGCCCCTGCTCGGTCGTCGGGTAGGTGCCGTTGTCGAGCTTGTAGAGCTCGAGCTGCTGCGAGAGCTTCGAGACCTGCAGGCGCGCGATGTCGGCCTGCGCGCCGCCCAGCCGGCGGAACACGTTGGTCGCGAGCACCGTCATCAAGAGCCCGATGATCAGCACCACGACCATGATCTCGAGCAGCGTGAAGCCGTCGTCGGACGTTTTGATTCGAAGCATGGGGTCTCCTTGCGCCGGCGCCCTAGAGCGCGGAAGTCATGTTCATGAGCGGGAGCAGGGTCGAGAGAATGATCACCAGGATCACGAGCGCGACGAACACCAGCAGGATCGGCCCGAGCAGCGCGAGCATGCGCTGCAGCGCGTTCTCGACCTGCGTGTCGTAGGTGTCGGCGAGCTTGCCGAGCATGGCGGGCAGCTCGCCGGAGGCCTCGCCGACCGAGATCATGTGCGTGACCAGCGGCGGGAACTCGCCGCTCGAGCGCATCTGCGCGGCGATCGACGAGCCGCGCGTGATGGCTTCCTTCACGCCGTCGACGGCGCGCGCGATCACCGCGTTCGAGGTCACGCTGCGCGCGATCTCGAGCGCGCCGACGATGTTCACGCCGCCCGCGGAGAGCGTCGCGAGCGTGCGCGCGAAGCGCGCGATCGCCACGTAGCGGATCAAGCGCCCGAAGACCGGCAGGCGCAGCATCAACCCGTCCCAGGCCAGGCGCCCGCGCTCGGTGCGCACCACGCGGCTCCAGATCAGGAACGCCGCGGCGATCACGATCAGCGCCGGAAACCAGTACACGGTGACGATGTCGGAGACCGCCACCACGACGCGGGTCGTGAACGGCAGCTCCTGCTTCATGTCGCGCAGCATGGTGGTGATGTTCGGAATCACCTTGACCAGCAGCACGCCGGCCACCGCCGCGCTGAAGACGAGCATCAGCGCGGGATAGATCATCGCGTTGATCAGCTGGTTGCGCAGATCCATGCGGCTCTCGACGTAATCGGCCAGCCGCTGCAACACGGGCGCGAGCGCGCCCGACGATTCGCCCGCGCGCACCATCGAGCAGTACAGCTCGTCGAACACGTAGGGGTGCTCGCCCAGCGCGTCGGCCAGCGACGAGCCCTGGTTGACCGACTCGCGCACGGAGCCGACCACCGACTTGAAGCGCTCGCGCTCGACCTGTTCGGTGAGCGCGGAAAGCGCTTGCACGAGCGGAACGCCGGCCGAGATCAGCGTCGCGAGCTGGCTCGAGAACATCGAGAGATCGAGGTCCGGAACGCGCCGCAGCGCAGGCAGCTGCAGCTTCTGCAGCAGCGCCGAAGTCTCGCCGCGCGTCTTGCCGATCACGATCTCGGTCGGGAAGATTCCCTCCGAGCGCAGCTTCGCGCGCGCCGAGCGCAGGCTGTCGGCGTCGATCGTCGCGGCCACCGAACGGTTGCCCGCCGCGACGCCTTTGTACCGATACACCGGCATTGAGCTCAGGCCGCCTGCGGATCGAGCGCCGCGACGGCCTCCTCCTCGGTCTGACGCACGATCTCGGAGATCGCGGTCGTGCCCTCGAGCACCATGCGCGCGCCGTGCATGCGCATGGTCTGCATTCCGCGCTGCAGTGCGACGTCCTGGATCTGCTTGGAATCGATGCCGCGCGTGATCATCGGCCGGATCGCTTCGTCGATGGGCAGGATCTCGAAGATGCCCGTACGGCCGTGGAAGCCGGTGTGGTTGCAGTGCACGCAGCCCTTGGCGCGAAAGATCGTCTTGCCGGCGGTGCTGGCGCGCGTGATCGAAAGCTCCGCGAGTTCCTCGTCGCCGGGCATGTACGGCTCGCGACAGCGCTTGCACAGCACGCGGATCAGCCGTTGACCGATCGCGGCGACCAGTGACGACGCGATCAGGAACGGCTCGACGCCCATGTCGATCAGTCGGGTGATCGTGCCGGCGGCCTCGTTGGTGTGCAGCGTCGAGAACACCAGGTGGCCGGTCAAGCTGGCCTGGATCGCGATTTCGGCGGTCTCGAGATCGCGAATCTCGCCGATCAGGATCACGTTCGGATTCTGGCGCAAAATGGACCGCAGGCCCGCCGCGAACGTCAGTCCGATCGCCGCCTTCACCTCGATCTGGCTGATGCCCGGCAGTCGGATCTCGACCGGGTCCTCGATCGTGATGATGTTCTGGTCGGGCTTGTTGATGTCGTGCAGCGCCGCGTAGAGCGTGTTCGTCTTGCCCGAGCCGGTGGGACCCGTGACCAGGATGATTCCGTTGTTGCGCCGGATCAGCTTGCGCAGCGTCTCCTGGTGGCCGGCCGAGAGGCCGATCTTCTCGATCGAGAGCAGCTCCTGCGTGCGCGGCAGGAGCCGCAGTACGCAGCGTTCACCGTATTGTGTCGGCAGGGTCGACAGCCGCACGTCGTAGTCGCGGCCGGCGATCTTCAACACGATGCGGCCGTCCTGCGGCAGGCGCTTCTCGGCGATGTCGAGCCGGCCCATGATCTTGATGCGCGTGGTGATCGCCTGCTGCATGCGCCGCGGCAGCGGCCGAATCGGCTCGTGCAGGATGTTGTCGATGCGGAAGCGCACGACCAGATCCTTCTCGCCGGGCTGGATGTGGATGTCGCTCGCGCGCTCCTTGACCGCCTGCTGCAGGAGCGAGTTCACCAGCCGGATGATCGGCGCGCTCTCTTCGGAGGAGTCGAGCAGATCCTCGGGCTCGGAGATCAGCTCGCTCGCGATGTCGGCCAGATCGGCCTCGGCGAACTCCTCGGCCACGTCCTCGGCGGAGCTGGCCTGGTCGTAGACGTGGTTGATGCAGTTCAGGATCGCGCGGCGCGTGACCAGCACCGGCTCGCAGCGCGCGCCCGCGAACAGCATGCGCATGTCGTCGAGCGGATCGGTGAGCATCGGATCCGAGATCGCCACCTCGAGCCGCTCGCCGTCGCGCTTGAAGGGCAGCATGTGGTGGTGCTTCGCGAATGAGATCGGTACGTGCGTGGCGACCTCCGCGTCGACGTCCTCGGGGGCGAGCGTCTCGCGGGTCGGAATTCCGTACAGGCTGCCGAGCGCGCTGATCAGCTCGCCCTCGGGCACCAGCTCGAGCTCGAGCAACAGATCCGTGAGCCGGCGGCCGGATTGCTCCTGCTTCTTCAGCGCCTGCGCCAGCCCGTCCTCGGACAGGGAGGTGTTCTGCAGCAGTGCGGCGCGGAGCTGGACCGGCGTGGGCATCGGCGCTCCTCCTACGGCTCCACGATCACGAGCGACGAGAAGCCGAGCGTCGCGTTCACGTCGCGCGCGACGGCCTGCGCCTTGGTCTCGGTCGGGTAGGGTCCGAGCTGCACCCAGTGCGTGGTGGCGCCCTGCTCGGTGCGCGTGAGCACGCTGCCGTCGTAGCCGTCGCCGATCAGCTTCTGCAAGAGCGAGACGGCGGACTCGGCCTGCGCGAAGTGCGCGACCTGCACCAGATAGGTGCCGCCGGCTTCCTTGGACTTCAGCGCTTCCATCTCGGCCAGTCGCTTCTGCTCGCCGACCTGCGTCTGCTCGCGCAGCTCGGGGAGCTGCTCGACGGGGTAGCGGTCGTCGTGGCGCTCGAGCTCGCGGCGCACCGGGTTCGGATCGCGCGGCAGCGGAACGCCGGCTTCGAGCGCGGCGCGGCGCTCCTCTTCCTCGTCCTCGGAGAGCGTCATCTGGTCCTTCGACGCGTCGCGGAAACGCTCGCGGCCCTCGACGGTGATGCGCTCGAGATCGTCGGGGCTGCGCACGATGCGCGGCGTGAGTACGACCAGAAGATTCGTCTTGCGCACCGTGTCGCTGGTGCCCTTGAAGGCCCAGCCGAGGATCGGGATGTCGCCGAGCCACGGCACCTTGGTCTCGGTCTCGCCCTGAACCTCGGCGAGGATGCCGCCGATCATCACCGCTTCGCCGTCGCGCACGTACACCACGTTCTCGACCTTGCGGTTGGTGGTGGTGGGGCCGAGCGTCGAGTCGTTCGACTGCACCTCGCTGATCTCCTGGAAGATGTTCAGGCGCACGGTGTCGCCCTCGCTGATTTGCGGCGTCACGCGCAGCGTCACGCCGACGTCCTCGCGCGCGATGTTCTGCGAGGTCTGGAACGGGTTGTTCGGATCGGTGGTCGTGCTGGTCGCCTGCAGGCGCGAGGTCGGCACGGGAATGTTCTGGCCGACCACGATCTCGGCTTCCTCGTTGTCCGCCGTCAGGATGGTCGGAGCGGAGATGATGTTGGTGTCCTTGTCACTCTCCGCAGCGGTGATGATGGCTTGGATGGTGGGAACGACGACTGGAAGACCCGTCGCCGGATTGATCACCTCGATCGTTCCCGCGATCAGCGCGGTCGTGAACTGCCCGGGACTCGAGAGCCCACCGAGAATGTCTCCGACGGTCGGGCTCGCATTCGTCGAGCTGCCCATGCCGAGCACGCCGTTGCTGCCGACCTTGGTGCGGTAGATCCATCCCGCGCCGAGATCCTGCGAATCGTCGACGTCGACCTCCATGATCAGCGCCTCGACCATCACCTGTGGGCGGCGGATGTCGAGCGCCTCGATCACTTCGGAGAGCGTGGAGAACGCTTCGGCGCTGGCCTGGATGATCAGCGAGTTGGTGGGCGTGTCGGCGGTGATGCGCACGCCGTCGCCGAGATCCGCGACCGTGCCGCCGCCGAGCGAGCCGCCCAGCGACGCGCCCGCGGCCTGACCCGCCGCGCCCGCGGCGCCGGACAGATTCGTGCGCGTGGTCGCGGGCCGCGCGCCGCCGCCGGGAGAGCCGCTCGCCAGGCTGGAGAGCGTCTGCGCGATCTCTTCCGCATCCGCGTTCTGCAGCCGGTACACATGAATGCGTCCCGAGCCCTTCCGCTGGTAGTCGAGCAGCTCGATGATCCGCTCGACCTCGCGCAGCACCGCCTTGTTCGCGATCACCACGATCGAGTTGGTGCGCTCGTCGGGGATGAAGCGCGGCTCGCCGCCGCCGCCGATCACCGTCTCGACGCCGGGAATGCCCTGCTGCGGCTGCTGCTGCTGAACGGCCGCGCGTGCGCGGCGAATCCGGCCGCCCGCCGCGCCCGCCGCCGCACCGGCCCCGGCCGAATCGCCGCCGAAGATCTCGGCGAGCTGCGCGGTCATGCCGAGCGCGTCCGCGTAGCGGATCGGGATCAGCTTGATCTGCTCCTGATAGGTCGACACGTCGATCTGGTCGATGATGTTCACCAGCCGGCGGATGTTCGCCGCCGAGTCGGTGATGATCAGCGTGTTGGTCGGCGCGTACGAGATCACGCTTGCTTCTTTGGAGACGAGCGGCTTGATCGTCTCGCTGATCTGCTCCGCCTTCACGAAGCGCAGCGGAATCAGGCGCGTGATGAACAGGTCGCGGTTCTCGAACGGCTTCTCGCCGGTGACGGTGTCGAGCGGATTCTCCTTGGCGTCGCGCAGCGGCACGATCTTCAGGATTCCGCCGGGCGAGGGCACGGTCGTGAAGCCCTTCACCTGCAGGATCGACTCGAACACGCGGTAGGCCTCGTCCGCCGTGACCGGCTCGGGCGAGATCACGGTCACGCGGCCGCGCACGCGATCGTCGTAGAGGAAGTTCTTGCCCGTGGCCTGCGCGATCACGCCGATCACTTCGGTGATCTCGGCGTCCTGGAAATCGAGCGTGACCATGGTGCCGCCGGCGGGCGGGGCGTCCTGCGCGCGAGCGGCGCCCGATCCGACCACGAGCAGGAGCGCGAGCAGCCACGCTACATGCATCGCGTGATCTCTCCACCTTCGGGCGTGCGGCAGCGCAGGCAGAGCTGCCCGTCCGCGTTCGACACCAGCGCGTTCGGCAGCGCCTGCGCGCCGTCCAGCTTGGTGCCGTTCGCCTCGAAGCAGACGGTGCCTTCCGGCATGCCTACGAACGGTCCCTCGGGTCTGATCCCGGAGAGCGTCACCCCTCCGAAGCCGCCTGCCTCGTCGTAGACCGGTGCGAGCTGCGCGCCGTCGAGAACGGTCTGCAGCTTGCTGGCCGCGGGCGAGGGCGGCGGCGCGGCCGGCTCGGGCGTGCGCTCGCGAAGCTGGCGCAGGCGCTCGGAGATGCGCGGCGTGGCGCGACCCGGCGCGCCCGCGGGAGCGCCGCGCGGCGCGGGCGAGGTGGCCGGAGCGATGCCGCCCGCGGTTGCAGGCTCCTCCATGCTGAGCTGCTCGCGCGCGCCGCGATTGTCGATCACCGCGCGCCGGCGCTCGACGGCGACCAGCCGCACGCCCGGGCTGACCTCCTGTCCGACGCGGAAGGCGCGCCGCTTCTGGGTGCCCTGGTCATCGATGCAGGCCACCGATCGCTCGGCCGGAATCGCGGCGTAGGTGCCGCACAGCTTGAGCCGCAGAGCGCTCTCCTTCAGGTCTTCGTCCACCGGCGCGTCCAGCGGTCCGGCGTCGCGGGTGCGGAACAGGTTGCGCGTGCCGATCACGCGATAGCGTTCCAGGCTCGTGTCCTGCGGGGCCGGAACTTCGATCGGCGGAATCTCGGTGGCTTCGACGGGGCTCGCGCGCAGGATCGGAGCGACGCCCGAGTACACGACCGCCAGGCACGCGATGCCGAGCGCGATCTGGAGGGCTCGCATGCCGTAGCGCAGAAACACTCGTTCACTACCCCCGCTGCGCGTGCTCGCGAAGTGGATAAAACCCGAGAAATTCCGCCGGAGTCTATGCGGATACGCGCGCTGTCGCCAGAGCCGCGGCCGACGCGCCGACGGTTCATGGATCGGCAACCGCGCGGCTACGACTGTAGGATTCCTGGCCAGTAGATGAGACGATCCATCCCTCTATTCGCGTTGCTCGCGCTCGGACTCGCGATCGCGGCACTCGGCCTTGCGCCCGCCGACGGCGGGGCCGGGCGGTTGCGCGAGGCGGCGCTGCGCTGGCTGTACGTGGGCGCGCCGCTGATGGAGGTCCAGATCCCGGAGCACGACCTCGAGACGCCGCTCGGCGCGGTCGAGGTTCTGGTCGCCTTCGTCGGCGGACCCCGCGTGGCGGTCGAGACCTTCCAGTGCCTGTTGAACGACCGCGACGTGACGTCGGCACTGACGCTCGGCCGCAACGGCGTGGCCGGCTCGCTGGTCGGCCTGCACTACGGCGAGAACCGGATCGTGCTGCGCGTGTTCGGGCGCACCTGGTGGGGCGCCGAGGGCTTCGTCGAAGAGCGCCGCGCGCTGATCGTGCGCGTCCGACCGCTCCCGTTTCTCGACGTGGCCTGACCCCGCGCTGTCCTTGCTTGACACGAAAGGGCCAGGCCCTAGCTTGCGCCGCGTTTCCATCTCGGGCCGCAAGTGCCCGATTCAACATGTGATTTCAGCAACCGGGAGACTTCGTTCATGGGACGAGTGATTGGCATAGATCTGGGTACGACCAACTCGGTGGTCGCGGTCATGGAAGGCGGCGAGCCGAAGGTGATCGCGAACGAGGAGGGTGGCCGCACCACGCCGTCCGTGGTCGCCTTCACCAAGGACGGCCAGCGCCTGGTCGGTCAGATCGCGCGCCGTCAGGCGATCACGAATCCGGTCAACACCGTCTACTCGATCAAGCGCTTCATGGGCCGGCGCATGAACGAGGTGACGAGCGAGATGAAGCTCATCCCGTACCGCGTCGTGTCCGGCAAGAACGATCTGGTCACGGTCGAAGCCGGCGGCAAGTCGTACACGCCGCCCGAGATCAGCGCGATGATCCTGCAGAAGCTGAAGGCCGCCGCCGAGGCGTACCTCGGTCAGACGGTCACGCAGGCCGTGATCACCGTGCCCGCGTACTTCAACGACGCACAGCGCCAGGCGACCAAGGACGCCGGCACGATCGCGGGCCTCGAGGTGCTGCGGCTCGTGAACGAGCCGACCGCGGCGTCGCTCGCGTACTCGCTCGACAAGAAGAAGGACGAGAAGATCGCCGTCTACGATCTGGGCGGCGGCACGTTCGACATCTCGGTGCTCGAGGTCGGCGACAACACCGTCGAGGTGCTCTCGACCAACGGCGATACACATCTCGGTGGCGACGACTTCGACGACCGCGTGATCCGCTGGCTGGTCGAGGAGTTCAAGAAGGATCAGGGCGTCGATCTGGGCAAGGACCCGATGGCGATGCAGCGCCTGAAGGAAGCCGCGGAGAAGGCCAAGATCGAGCTGTCGACCGTGACCGAGACGGAGATCAATCTGCCGTACGTCACCGCCGACGCCTCCGGTCCCAAGCACATGAACTTGCGCCTCTCGCGCTCGAAGTTCGAGCAGCTGGTCGACGACCTGATCCAGCGCACGCTCGATCCGGTGCGCCAGGTGTGCAAGGACGCGGGCCTTCAGCCCGGCCAGATCGACGAGGTCGTGCTGGTCGGCGGCTCGACGCGCATTCCCAAGGTGCAGGAGCTCGTGAAGGCCTTCTTCGGCCGCGAGCCGCACCGCGGCGTGAACCCCGACGAGGTGGTCGCGATCGGCGCGGCGATCCAGGCGGGCGTGCTCACCGGCGAAGTGAAGGACGTGCTGCTGCTCGACGTGACGCCGCTCTCGCTCGGCATCGAGACGCTCGGCGGTGTCATGACCAAGCTGGTCGAGCGCAATACCACGATCCCCACCAAACGCAGTCAGGTGTTCTCGACCGCGAGCGACAACCAGCCGCAGGTGGAGATCCACGTGCTGCAGGGCGAGCGCGATCTCGCGACCGACAACCGCACGCTCGGTCGCTTCGTGCTCGACGGCCTGCCGCCCGCGCCGCGCGGCATTCCGCAGGTCGAGGTCAGCTTCGACATCGACGCGAACGGAATCCTGTCGGTTTCCGCGCTCGACAAGGCTTCGAAGAAGCAGCAGTCGATCCGCATCGAGGGCTCGAGCGGTCTCGACAAGGCCGCGATCGACAAGATGATGCGCGACGCGGAGCTGCACGCCGACGAGGACAAGCAGCGGCGCGAACGCATCGACGCGCGCAACGCGCTCGACGCGATGGTCTACGAGGCCGAGAAGGTGAAGGCCGAGCACCGCGAGAAGATTCCGGTCGCGCAGCTGAACGCGCTCGAGAGCGCGATCGAGGCCTGCAAACCGGTGCTCGCCAACGAGGCCGCCGACGCCGCGGAGCTGAAGGCCAAGGGCGAAGAGCTGCAGCGCGCGCTGCACGCCGTGTCCGAGACGCTCTACAAGGCCGAGGCCAACCAGGCCAACGCCGACGCGCCGCCCGCCGGCGAGCAGGCCGGCGCGCGCGACGAAGGCCAGGTCGTCGACGCGGATTTCACGGAGGAGAAGTGAGCGCGCGCACGGCGGCCGTCTGATGCGCGTCCAGCGGGGCAAGATCGCCCACGAGCTGGCGCTGCTCGAAGAGCAGATGGACCGCGCCTTCGAGCGCGTGCTCGCCTCCGCGCTGCGCTTGCCCGGCGGCGCCGACGCGTGGCGGCCGGCGCTCGACGTGTACGAGACCGAGCGCGCGGTCGTGCTGCGCGTCGAGCTCGCGGGCGTGCCGAGCGATGAAGTGCGCGTGGTGGTCGACGGCGAGTACGTGCAGATCTGCGGCCGGCGCAGCTTCGGTCGCGCCGAGCCGAGCCAGCGCCACCTGTTGATCGAGATTCCCCAAGGTCCGTTCGAGCGCGTGCTGCGCATGCGTACCCCCTACGACGCGGACGGCGTCGTAGCGCGGTTCGAGAACGGCGTGCTGACGGTCGAGCTTCCGCGCAAGACCGGCGGCGCTCGATTGATTCCGGTGAGGTCGACATGACCAGCGACGAGTTTCTGGAAGCCGAGAGCGACGAGCCGGTCGAGCAACCGGATGAGGCGAGCCCCGAAGCGCCCCTGCCCGAGATCCTGCCGGTGCTGCCGCTGCGCAACACCGTGCTGTTTCCCACCATCGTCGCGCCGATGGCCGCGACCACCGAGCGCGCGAAGCGCCTGGTCGACGACGCACTCGCATCGGATCGCCTGATCGTCACGGTCGCCGCGCGCGACCCCGACGTGGCCGAGCCCGCGCCCGAGCATCTGTACGCGGTCGGCACCGCGGTGCGCATCCTGCGCATGACCAAAAGCGAAGACGGCTCGCAGCGATTGTGGGTGCAGGGACTGCGCCGCGTCGAGATCGGAGACTACGACCAGACGCAGCCCTACCTGCGCGCGCACGTGAAGGTGGCCGCCGAGACCCAGAACGCGAGTCTCGAGCTCGAGGCGCTGCACCGGAACGTCTCGCGCCAGTTCGCGATCGTCGCCGAGGGTTCGCAGACCGTGTCGGAGCCCGTGCGCGCGATGGTCGCGCAGCTCACCGACTCGTCCGCGCTGGCCGACGTGGTGTCCGCGAACCTCGGCCTGTCGGTCGCCGATCGCCAGCAGCTTCTGGAGCTGGTCGACGTGCAAGCGCGGCTCGAGCGCCTGTCCGAACACCTCGCGCGCGAAGCCGAGGTCCGCTCGCTCGAGCAGGAGATCCGCAGCCAGGTCCAGGAGGAGCTCACGCGCAGCCAGCGCGAGTACGTGCTGCGCGAGCAGGCGCGGGCGATTCGGCGCCAGCTCGGCGAGAGCGAGACGCCGAGCGAGCAGGTCGAAGAGCTGCGCCGGCGCATCGAAGAAGCCAAAGTTCCCGACAGCGTGATGGAGGTCGCCGAGCGCGAGCTCGGTCGCCTGGCCGCGCAGCCGCCCGGCGCGATGGAGGCCGGCACGATCCGCACCTACCTCGAGTGGATCGCGGAGCTGCCCTGGTCGAAGTCGACCGACGACACGCTCGACATCGCCCGTGCCCGCGTGATCCTCGACGAGGATCACTACGACATCGAGAAGGTGAAGGAGCGCATCCTCGAGTTCATCGCGGTGCTCAAGCTCAAGCGCGATCTGCGCGGCCCGATCCTGTGCTTCGTCGGTCCGCCCGGCACGGGCAAGACCTCGCTCGGACGCTCGATCGCGCGCGCGGTCGGCCGCAAGTTCGCGCGGCTCTCGCTGGGCGGCGTGCGCGACGAGGCCGAGATCCGCGGCCATCGGCGCACCTACGTGAGCTCGATGCCCGGACGCATCCTGCAGACGCTGCGGCGCACGGGCACCAACAACCCGGTCTTCATCCTCGACGAGATCGACAAGCTCGGCGCGGATTTCCGCGGCGACCCGTCGTCCGCGCTGCTCGAGGTGCTCGACCCGGAGCAGAACTCGGCCTTCAGCGATCACTACTTGGAAGTCCCCTTCGATCTGTCGAAGGTGCTGTTCATCGCGACCGCCAACGTGCTCGAGAACATCCCGCCGGCGCTGCGCGACCGCATGGAGGTGATCGAGCTGCCGGGCTACACCGAAGAGGACAAGCTCGAGATCGCGCGCCGGCACCTGCTGCCGCGCCAGCTCGCGCAGCACGGGCTCGAGCAGCGCGCGCCGCAGATCAGCGACGCCGCCATCCGCGCGGTGATCCGCAACTACACGCACGAGGCGGGGCTGCGCAATCTGGAGCGCGAGCTGGGCAAGATCGCGCGCAAGCTCGCGCGCCGGTACGTCGAGTCCGGCGCCGAGAGCGCGGCGGTCGTCGATGCGCCCGATCTTCACGGACTGCTGGGACCCGTGCATTTCGAGCCCGAGGTCGCCGGCCGCCTGCAAATTCCCGGCGTCTCCGTCGGGCTCGCGGTCACCGAGGGCGGCGGCGAGATCCTGTTCATCGAAGCCACGCGCATGAAGGGCAAGGGCGAGCTGCAGATCACCGGCTCCGTGCGCGACGTGATGCGCGAGTCCGCCATGACCGCGGTTTCGTTCGTGCGCACGAGCTCGAAGGAGCTGCGCCTCGATCCCGCACTGTGGGGCGAGAGCGCGATCCACATCCACGTGCCCGCGGGCGCGACGCCCAAGGACGGACCGAGCGCGGGCATCGCGATCGTGACCGCGCTCACCAGTATGCTGCTCGACCGCCCGGTGCCGCCGGATCTCGCGATGACGGGCGAGATCACGCTGCGCGGCAAGGTCTTGCCGGTCGGCGGGATCAAGGAGAAGATTCTCGCGGCGAAGCGCGCGGGCATCACGCACGTGCTGATCCCCGCCGCGAACGAGAAGGACCTGGTCGAGATTCCGCCGGATCGCATCTCGGATCTCAAGATCGAGCCGGTGGAGAGGATCGAGCAAGTGCTGCAGATCGTGTTCGGCCGAGACGTCTGGGTTTGATCGACGGACGGGGTTTGAGCGTTGGACGGGCCCGCGTGTGGACTCTCGTGGCGCTCGTGCTGACCGCGAGCGGGTGCGCGACCCGTGCCAGCCAGCAGGCCGAGATCGCGCGCCAGCGCGCGCTCTCGTCGGAGCTCGTGCAGTGCAAGCAGCGCGCGCTCGACTTCAGCAAGACGCGCGAGAAGCTCCTGCTCGAGAAGCAGTCGCTCGATCTCGAGCGCATGGACTTGATCGGCGAGATCGAGGCCGAGCGCGCCGGCAACGACGAGATGCGCCGCGCGCTCGCCGCCGAACGCGAAGCGCGCAGCACCAAGGAAGCCGAGATCCAGCAGCTTTCGGGCACCTATCAGAGTCTGGTGGAGCAGCTCGAGACGGAGCTGCGCGCGGGCGAGATCGAGATCGAGGAGCTGCGCGGCCGGCTGCAGGTGCGCGCGCTCGACCAGATCCTGTTCGACTCGGGCAGCGTCGAGATCAAGCCGCGCGGCAAGGAAGTGCTCGCCAAGGTCGCCACGCAGCTCGCCAAGGTCAGCGACCGGCGCGTGCGCGTGGAGGGTCACACGGACGATCGGCCGATCGCGACGCCGCGCTTCCCATCCAACTGGGAGCTCTCGGTCGGACGGGCCGCGACCGTGGCGCGCTTCCTCGCGGAGCAGGGCGTCGCGCCGCAGCGCCTCGAGGCGAGCGGCTTCGGCGAGTGGAGTCCGATCGCGAGCAACGACGCTCCCGAAGGGCGCGCGCGCAACCGCCGCATCGAGATCGTGCTCGCGCCGCTCGCGACCGAGTGAACCCGCGCGCGCTGCTCGCGGACTTGCACCGCGCGGCGCTCGACCCGATTCACGCGGGCCGCGCGCTCGCTCGCGCGTTCGCGGCCGACGATCCCGGACCCGGGCCCTTCGTCCTGCTGGCTTCCGGCAAAGCCGCCTGCGCGATGGCCGAGGCCGCGCAGAGCGCTCTCGGAGCGCGCATCGCGCGCGGCGCCGTCACCACCAAGGACGGTCACGCGCGAGCCATCCCGGGGCTCGAAGTGCACGAGGCGTCGCATCCGCTGCCCGACGCGCGGAGCGAGCGGGCCGCTCGCGGTGCGCTCGCGCTCGCCGGCTCGCTGTCCGCGAACGAGGAATTGCTCGTGCTGGTCTCGGGCGGCGCTTCGGCGCTGTGGTGCGCGCCCGCGCCCGGGATCACGCTCGCGGAGAAGCGCGCGGCCAACGAGAGCCTGCTGCGCGCGAGCATTCCGATCGGCGCGCTCAACACGGTGCGCAAGCACTTGTCGGCGCTGAAGGGCGGGGGACTCGTGCGCGCGGCCGCTGGCCGGCGCGTGCGCGTGTACGCCGTGTCCGACGTGCCGGGCGATTCGCTCGCCGAGATCGGCTCCGGTCCGGCCAGCCCGGACCCGACACGGTTCGGCGACGCGCTCGAAGTCGTTCGCGCGCACGCACTCGAACGCGAGCTCGCCCCCGCGGTGAAAGAGCGCCTCGAGCGAGGCGCCGCCGGTGAGCTGGAAGAAACGCTGAAGCCGGACGACCCGCGTGCCGCGGCTTGCGACGGTCGCGTGATCGCTTCGCTCGACGTCGCGCTCGCGGCCGTGGTTCGCGCGGCGGAGAGCCGCGGCCTGCGCGTGCGTTCGCTCGGGCGCGCACTCGACGGCGACGTCGTCGCGCTCGCGCAGCGCTTGGCGAAGCAGGTTCTGCACGCGCGCGCCGAGGGGTTCGATCTGCTGGTGGCCGGCGGCGAGCCCACCGTCACGGTTCGCGGCCCCGGTCGCGGAGGACGCGCGCAGGAGCTCGCGCTCCGGCTCTCGCTCGCACTCGCCGGCGAGTCCGGTTGGACGGCGTTGTGCGCGGGAACCGACGGCAGCGACGGACCGACCGACGCCGCCGGCGCCTTCGCCGATTCCGGTCTGCTGCTGCGCGCGCGCGTACACGATCTCGACCTGGCCGCGCGGCTCGCGCGCAGCGACGCCTACCCGCTGCTCGACGGCACCGGCGATCTGTTCCGCACCGGCCCGACCGAAACCAACGTCGCGGATCTGCTGCTGGTGCGGATGCACTAGCGTCCGCGTCGGGATAGCCTTCGCGCGCGTGCGAAGCTGGATCTGGATAGCGGGGGTCGTCGCGCTCGCGGGCGCGCCGGCGGGCTGGCTCGTGAGCGACCACTTCGAGGCGCAGAACGAATTCTGCGCGAGCTGCCATCTCGACGCGTCGACACCGCTGCACGACGCGAAGCTGAAGGATCTGCTCGGCGCGCCTGCATCGAGCCTGGTCGCCGCGCACCACTCGGCGAAGCCGGGCTTTCGCTGCATCGACTGTCACGGTGGCGCGAGCTTTCCAAACCAGCTGCGGGTCAAGGCGGTCGCCGCGCGCGACGCGTTCGCCTACCTGCTCGGCCGCTTCGAGGAGCCGAAGGCCATGGAGCACCCGCTCTGGAACGAGGACTGCGCGAAGTGCCACGCGAGCTACCCGCCCGCCCGCGACGACGCCTTCCACGCGATCGGCGTGCACAACCTGCCCGAGTTCGAGTACGAGTGTGTAAAGTGCCACCAAGCGCATCCGACCGGTCGGCAAGCGGCGCTCGATTTCCTCGAGCGTGAAGCGCTCGTCGCGGTCTGCCAAAACTGTCACGAGGAGTTCTGAGACATGAGCCGCAACACCAGCGTCGCCCTACGCTTCGCCGCCCTCCGGATCTCGGTGCTCCGGATCTCCCTGGTCGGGATCGCCGCCGCGGGCGCGTGTGTCTTCGGTCCGGCCTCGCGCGCGCTCGCGTATCCGGGCGGCACTCCGAGCTTCGTGACCGACGTCGCGCCGTACTGCGCGTCCTGCCACTCGTCGGTCTCGGAGGATCAGCTCGCGGGCGCGCCGGCGGCGCGCGTCAGCGCGGAGCTGGCCGCGAACAAGCACATCGCGAAGATCCAGACCGCGGGTGCGGGTTCGCCCTACAACGGACTCAGCGACACGGAGCGACAGGAGCTGATCGCGGGTATCCAGAAGATCGACGCGGCCACGCGCATCACGCTAAGCGCGCCGGCGACCGCGAAGCCCGGCGACGTGATCGACGTGGTCGTGGAAGTCACCGGCGGGTCAGCTCCGGTGCTCGGTATCGCGTTGGTCGACGCGAATCAGCGCTGGCAGGCCAGCCCGGCGACCTCCGCAGGCTGGCAGGTCACGGCCAAGCCCGTCGTCACCGGACCCGACGGAAAGCCGCAGACCAAGTTCACTGACGGCCGCAATCCGACACTGCGACCGGGCACGACCTACGTGAACGTCGACGGCATCACGGCGGATCCGCTGGCCGGCAAGTTCTCGAGTGTGAAAGTCGCGTGGAAGCTGCGCGCGCCCGCGCAGGCCGGCGGAGTTCCGCTCGCGGCCGTGCTTCTGTACGGAACGGAGATGTCGTCTCCGCACGGATCGATCGAGATGCCGCAGGGCAAGGGGCCGGTCGGCGGCTTCAGCGGCAGCGGCGGGCGCGTGAAGTTCAGCGACGTGCACACCATCGCCGTGAAGTGAGGCGAGGCGCGCAGATGCCGGTCGATTCGGAGACGTTCAAGAAGACGCTCGGCTGTTGGGCGAGCGGCGTGACGATCGTGACTTCCCAGTTCGGCAGTGAGCGGCTGGGCATGACGGTGTCGGCGTTCTCGTCGGTGAGTCTGACGCCGCCGCTCGTGTTGGTGTGCGCGGACAAGAACTCGAACACCAACACGCTGATCCAGAAGTCGCGCGCGTTCACGGTCAACGTGTTGTCGACCGATCAGAGCGCGCTCTCGAACCTGTTCGCCGACAAGAAGCGCGAGGCGATTCGCTTCGACGGACTCGATTGCAAGCTCGGCGCAACCGGCTGCCCGCACCTGCCGGGCGCGCTCTCGGCGCTCGACTGTCACGTGCGCGACGAGATCGATGCGGGCGATCACATCGTCTACATCGCGCTGGTCGAATCGGCGGAGTTCGAGAGCGAGCGCGCGCCGCTGGTCTACTTCCGCGGCGCCTACAAGTCGCTCGGACCGCTCTGAGCGAGGCGCTCGAGCGCGAGGATCAGGGCCTGGGTTCCACTTCGGCCGTGGCCGAGTGCTGCGACCTCGCGATACAGCCGCTCGGCCAGCGCGAGACCGGGTAGGGCGAGCCCCATTCGCTTGCTCTCGCGCAGGGCGATGCCCATGTCCTTCAAGAAATGCTCGACGTAGAAGCCGGGTGCGAAGTCGCGCGCCGCGACCTTCGGCCCGAGCTGGTTGATCGACCAGGACGCCGCCGCGCCGCTGCCGACCGACGCGATCACGCGCAGCGGATCGAGTTCCGCGCGCTGCGCGTAGAGCAGCGCCTCGCACACGCCCACCATGTTCGCGGCGATCAGCATCTGATTGACGAGCTTGGTGTGCTGACCCGCGCCGGCTGGCCCCTGGTGCACGATCGTCTTGCCCAGCCGTTCGAGCAGCGGGCGCACGCGCGCGAGCACGTCGGCGTCGCCGCCGACCATGATCGAGAGCGCGGCGGCACGCGCGCCGACGTCGCCGCCCGAAACGGGCGCATCGAGCGCGAACGCGCCGCGCGCGCGCGCGGCGGCGTCGATCTCGCGCGCGAGACTCGGCTCGCTGCTGGTCATGTCGACGACGACCGCGCCGGGCCGGATGCCCGCGAGCACGCCCACCCGGCCGAGCAGGACTTCGCGCACGTCGGCCGGGAAGCCGACGATCGAGAAGACCACGTCGCTCGCGGCCGCGACCTCGGCGGGTGATTCGGCCCAGCCCGCGCCGCGCGCGAGCAGATCCCGCGCCTTCTCGCGCGTGCGTGTGAACACGTGCACTGGATGGCCGGCTTCGAGCAGCTGGCCGCACATCGACGCGCCCATCACGCCGGTGCCGATCCAACCGATGCGCGCGCGCGAGCCGTCACCCATCCGTGTAGCCGCGCGGGTGACTGCGGTGCCAGGCCCAGGCGCTGGCGAGGATCTCGTCGAGCCCCGCGCGCGGGCGCCAGCCGAGCACGCGCTCGGCGCGCTCGAGCCCCGCGACCAGCCGCGCCGTATCGCCCGGTCTGCGCGCACCGACCTCGAACGCGAGCCGCAGGCCCGTCACGCGCTCGCAGGCGCGGATTACCTCGAGCACCGAGTGGCCGGTCCCCGTGCCCAGGTTGATCGCCTCGCCCGAGCCTGCGGCCGCGCGCGCGGTCCAGTCGAGTGCGCGCGTGTGCGCGTCGGCCAGGTCGTCGACGTGCACGTAGTCGCGGATGCAGGTGCCGTCGGGCGTGGCGAAGTCGTTCCCGTACACGGTCACGCGCTTGCGCTGGCCGAGCAGAACCTGCAGCAGAATCGGCACCAGGTGCGTCTCGGGGTCGTGGTGCTCGCCGTGCGCGCCGTCCGCGCGCGCGCCCGAGGCGTTGAAGTAGCGCAGCGATACGTGCCGCAGGCCGTACCCGCGCGCGTAGTCCGCGAGCATGCGCTCGACCGCGAGCTTGGTGGTCGCGTAGGGACTCTCGGGCGCGAGCACGGCGCTCTCCGAGAGCGGCATCTGGGTGGTCTCGCCGAAGACCGCCGCCGTGCTCGAGAACACGATCCGGTCCGCGCCGCCCTCGCGCATGGCTTCGAGCAGCGCGAGCGTGCCCGCCACGTTGTTGCGCCAGTAGTCGGCCGGCTTGCGAACCGAGTCGCCGACCGACGTGAAGGCGGCGAAGTGCAGCACCGCCTCGATCCGCTTCTCGGCGATCAGCGCCGCGACGCGCGCGCGCTCGGAGATTCCGCACACCACCAACGAGTCGGGCGGAGCGGACGGCCGATGACCCGCGGAGAGATCGTCGATCACCGTGACCTGATGACCCGACGCCGCGAGGTGTCGGGCCGTGAATCCACCCACGTAGCCCGCGCCGCCGGTCACCAAAACGCGCATGAAATTCCTCGGATCACGCTAGTATCGCCGCATTGAAGTCACCCGACTTCGGAGGGAGTCCATGCCTTACCTCGCGATCGTGACCGCACTCGCGCTACTGGAGTACATGGCCATTTCGATCCTGGTCGGGAGGGCGCGGGGAAAGTACGGGATCAAAGCGCCGGCGACCAGCGGACATCCGGTCTTCGATCGAACCTTCCGCGTGCACCAGAACACGCTCGAGCAGCTGATCGTCTTCGTGCCCTCGCTCTGGCTGTTCGGCACGTACGTGAACGCGGTTTGGGGCGCGGGGATCGGTCTGGTATTCATCGTGGGCCGGGTCGTGTACGTGCAGGGCTACATCGCGGATCCCGAGAAGCGCGGCGCCGGCTTCGGGCTCGGCTTCCTCGCGAACATCGTGCTGCTGGTCGGCGGCTTGATCGGCGCGCTGATGGTGCTGGTGAGCGGCGCGGCCTAGCCCTCGAGCGCCGCGATCGATCCCTTCGCGCTGACGAGCTCGAACGCGGCGGCGATGCGCGTGCGCGCGGCGGCGACCAGCGCGGCGAGCTCGCGCGCGCCGAGTCCGGGACGGACCAGATCCGCGACGCCATCCGCGGTTTCGCCGAGCAGCGGCAGAGTCTCGATCGCGCGACCGGCGAGCCAGCGCGCGCACGACTCGACGTGGCGCAGCGTCGCGTAGTCCTCGAGCAGCGTATCGAGCCGCTCGCCCCGCGTCGTCGCGCGCAGCATTGCCGGCACCGCGGGCAGCTCGCTGCCGCCGATCTGCACGCCGCGCTCGAGCAGCGCCCCGGCGGCCAGGAACTCCACGTCCATCACGCCGCCGCGGCCGGCTTTCAGCGCGGCCCGCTTCTCGTCCTCGACGCCGCGCTCCTGGTTCACGCGGCCGCGCATGTCCGACACGTAGGGCCACGGGTTCGGCGCTTCGCGTACGATCCGCTCGCGCGTCTCCGCGAGCGTGGTCTGCGCGCGCTCCACGTCGCCCGCGATCGCACGCGAGCGCAACAGCGCCAGATGCTCCCAGGTCGCGGCCTGCTCGGTCTGATAGCGCGCGAACGCCTCGTGCGTGGTGACGAGCGAGCCCTGCTGACCGGACGGCCGCAGCCGTGAATCCACTTGGTACGCGTAGCCCGCGCCGGTCATGGTCGACACGTAGCTGATCCAGCGCTGCGCGAGCCGCGAGGGCTGCAGCGCGTCGGGCAGCTCGTCGCGGTACAGGAAGATCACGTCGAGGTCGGAGTGGTAGGTGAACTCGCGGCCCGCGAGCTTGCCCATGCCGAGCACCGCGAGCACGGACTCGGACCCCCCACAGACGCGGCCTTCCGCCGCGAGCAGCGCGTTTCGCGAGCAGGTCTCTGCAACGTGCGAGAGGAACTCGGAGACCTCGTCGAAGTGCGCGAGTCCGCCGAGCTGCAGGCAGGCGGCGAAAAGCATCTCGTCGCGGCGGAGCAAACGCATCGCGTCGAGGAAGTCCTCGAGGCCCGCGGCGGGATCGGGCAGCGGCGCGCCAGCGAGCTGCAGCGCGCGCCTGTGCAGCGCACCCGGTTCCGCGGCGGCGATGCGCGCGAGCAGGTCCGGCCGGTGCGCGAGGTAGCGCCCCCACTGCGCGTCGCCCGCGATCGCGCGCGCGAGTCCTGCGAGGGCGGCGCCGTCGAGTCGCGCCCAGGCCGCGTCGCGCGCGCGCCGCTCGAGCAGCGGAGCGGACGCGTTCGCGATCCGCGCGCGCAGCGGTGACGCACCGAGTGCTTCTTCGAGTTTCACTTCAGGGTTCATCGACGCTCGCGCTCTCGAGCACCAGGTTCTCGAAGTGCCGACGGACCTCCGTCCGCACGCGCGTCCAGTCGTCCAGCAGCGCCGCGCGCGCGCTCCGGCCCTCGGGCTCCGCGTACCCCATGCGGCGCGCGAGCCCGAGCTGCGCGCCCGGCTCGCGCGGGAAGGTCTGCGTCTGGCGTTCGTCGATCATCTGCACGCAGTGCTCGGCGCGGCGCAGCCACAGGTACGCGTCTCTCAACCCGTCGGTCACGTTCGCGGGCAGGAGCGCCAGCGTCTTCAGCGCGTCGAGCCCGGCCAGCACGTTGCCCGTGCGCAGGCTCGGCTCGCGCCCGCCGAAGAAAAGCTGGAAGGCCTGCAGCAGGAACTCGACGTCGCGGATCCCGCCCGGGCCCTCCTTCAGATCGGCCTCGAGGTCGCGTCCCGCTTCGAGCCGCTCGTCCTCGATCCGGCGCTTCATCGCGCGCACGCCGCGAATCGCCTCGGGTCCGACGGAGCGCCGCCAGACGAACGGCCGGATGCCGCGTTCGAATGCCTCCGCGGGGCGGCGCGCGCCGGCCAGGTAGCGCAGGCGGATCAACATCTGTCGCTCCCACTCGGCGCCGAAGCTCTCGTAGTAGCCGAGCGCGACGTCGACCGGGTTCGCGATCACGCCCATCCGACCCTCGGGGCGCAGCTCGAGGTCGACCCGATAGCCGAAGCCATCCTCGCTCGGAACTTCCAAGTGTTTCTTGAAGGTTTGGACGAGCCGCGCGATGGCCGTCCGATGCTCGGGCTCGGTCGATTCGGTGGTCGCTTCGTAGATGAAGAGCAGGTCCACGTCCGACGAGAAGTTCAGCTCCGCGCCGCCGAGCTTGCCGAGCGCGAACAGCGCCGGCTGCACGGACTCGCACCCGCACTCGCGCGACGCGGCCGCGAGCGCGGCTTCGAGGCAGCGGTCAGCGAGCCGCGACAGCTCGGCCAGGCTCGCTTCGAACGGCCGCCCCGCGACGTCGCGCGCGGCGATGCGCAGCAGGCCCTTGTATTTGGCGATGCGGATCGCCGTCCAATCCGGCTCGATCGGCGAGTCTTCCGGTGCGCCCGGCGGATCACCGGTCAGCTCCTCGCTCCAGTGCGGGTGGCGGAGCAGGAGCCGCGCGAGAAAATCGCTCGAGCCGAGCAAACGCGGCAGCACCGGCATGCTGGCGAGATCGAGCGCGCGCCCTCTCGTGGAGCGGTAGCGAGCGCAGAGCTCTTCGAGCACGTGCGCGCCGTACCCCGGCCGCGCGGAGAGCAGAAGTCCCGGCAGCCAGCTTGCGCGCGTCGGCGCCAGATCGACGTGCGACGCGGCGGCTTCGAGACGGGTCGCGGTCAGCGCGGGCTCCGCGACGCCGAGCGCGTCGAGCGCCTCGGGCTGTGCTTCGCCGCGGCCGAGGCCGGCCACGAGCGACTCGAGCAGCGCGCTCACTCGCTCGCGTTGGCCGAGCGCGCGCCGCGCTTCAGCTCGGGCGGCAGCGTGAAGCGCACGCCCTCGTCGACGATCGCGAGCGACTCGGCCGGCGCGCCGCCGAGCGCGACCAGCCGCTCGGTCACCGCCTTCACCAGGAATTCCGGCGTCGAGGCGCCGGCGGTGACACCGACGCACGTCACGCCCGCGAGCCAGGCCGGGTCGATGCTCTCGGCGTCTTCGACCAGCTGCGCGCGCGCGCCGCGCGCGGCTGCCACCTCGACCAGGCGATTCGAGTTGCTCGAGCTGGTCGCGCCCACCACCAACACGAGATCGCAGCGCTCGGTCAGCTCCTTCACCGCGTTCTGGCGATTCTGCGTGGCGTAGCAGATGTCGTCCTTGCCGGGCAGCCGAATGCCGGGGAAGCGCACCCGCAGCGCGGCGATGATCTCGCGCGTGTCGTCGACCGAGAGCGTGGTCTGGGTCAGCACCGCGAGCTTGCTCGGATCGGCGACCTCGAGCTTCGCGACGTCGTCCAGTGTCTCGACCAGATGCATGCGGCCGGGCGCGTGGCCGAGCGTGCCCTCGACCTCGACGTGTCCGCGGTGGCCGACCAGCACGATCTCGATCCCGTCGCGCGCGAAGCGCAGCGCCTCGACGTGGACCTTGGTCACCAGCGGGCAGGTGGCGTCGAGCGCGCGCAGCTTGCGCTTCGCCGCTTCCGCGCGCACCGCCGGCGCGATCCCGTGCGCGCTGAAGATGACCAGGCTGCCCTCGGGAATCTCGGCCAGGTTCTCGGTGAAGATCGCTCCCTGCTCGCGCAGATCCTCGACCACGTGCCGGTTGTGCACGATCTCGTGTCGCACGTAGACGGGCTTGCCGTAGACCTCGAGCGCGAGCTCGACGATCTCGATCGCTCGGTCGACGCCGGCGCAGAAGCCGCGCGGACTCGCCAGATGGATCTCGAAGGGCATGCGTGGCCTAGCTTATCGCGGCTGCGCGCCAGCCGCCTCGGCGCTGCCGAGCGCCGCCGCCACGCGCGGCACGTTCAACAGCGCCGACAGCCCGACGTAGTAGCCGGGGCCGAGCGCGAGCGTGATCCAGATCCAGCTCGTCGACGGGTCGGGTCGCACCGCGAGCCACGAGAACGTGACCACCCAGGCCGCCAGCACCGCGAGCGAGAGCGGCCGGAGTACGCGCGTGCGGCTCGGGTAGATGTACTTCATGGGCACGAAAATCGCGGCCGAAAGACCGAGCACCCAGCCGAGCACCGTCCCGGGCGTCGACTGCATCAAGTACAGGTACATGACGGCTACGTTCCAGTACGACGGCCAACCCAGGAAGAAGTAGTCGTCGGTCTTGGCCTTGTCCTGGCTGAATCCGTACGCGGACGCGAGCACGGGAGCCGCGGCCCACGCCGCGTGCGGGAGCATGTCGGCCGCGATCAGGAAGCAGGCGGGCAGGAGCACGTACGTGAAGTAGTCGCAGATGTCGTCGAGCCGCCGCCCGTCGAACCACGGGATCTGTTTGCGCACGTCGACCGCGCGCGCGAGTGCGCCGTCGGTCGAGTCGATCACCATCGTCAGCATCATCAGGTACATCGCCAGGCGGAAGTGGCCCTGGAAGCAGGCGACCACGCCCCACACCCCGAGCACGGCCGACGACGCGGTGTAGAGGTGGACGAACCAGGCTGCAATGCGGCGCACGGGCACAGCATAGCGGAGGCGGTATATTGGGAAGCAATGGTCGAGAAGCGCGAAATCTTGCGGCAGGGTCAGGACTCCTTCCTCACGACGACGGTCGACGCCGTCGTGAACTGGGGTCGGAAGTACTCGTTCTTCCTCTATCCGTTCGTGACCGCGTGCTGCGGCATGGAGTTCATGTCGGCGGCCGGTCCGCGCTACGACCTCGACCGCTTTGGCGCCGCGCTGCCGCGTTTCTCGCCGCGCCAGGCCGATCTGCTGATGGTGGTCGGCACGATCAGCCACCGTCAGGCGCCGATCCTTAAGAAGGTCTACGACCAGATGGCGGAGCCCAAGTGGGTCGTGGCGTTCGGCGCCTGCACCTGCTCGGGCGGGCCGTACAACAACTACTCGACCGTGCAGGGCATCGACACGATCGTGCCGGTCGACATCTACATTCCCGGCTGTCCGCCGCGCCCCGAGGCCGTGCTCGACGGCTTGCTCAAGCTTCAGGACGTGGTGCAGCGCACGCCCGGCTGGAACGTGCCCCATCACAAGGAGATGAGCGACCTGATCCTGCCGATCATCGAAAAACCGGTCGCCTGACGCGCGTTCCCGGCCCCATCTGCCGCTAAAGGAAGCGGCAGAGTCTCACGAAGAGAGGGGGGAAGAGACCGCGGCCGACCACATGACGGGGCGAGAATGAAAGCGTTCGATCTGGTCGTGATCGGTTCCGGCCCTGGCGGCTATGTCGCCGCGATTCGCGGCGCCCAACTGGGCTTGCATGTCGCGATCGTCGAGGAGGAGTCGAACCTCGGCGGTGTATGCCTGAACTGGGGCTGCATTCCGACCAAAGCGATCCTGTCGTCGGCGGAGCTGTTCGAAGCCGTCAAGCGCGGCGTGCCCGGACTCGTGGTCGAGAAGCTCGTCGCGGACTACGGCGCGGTGATCGACGCCAGCCGCAAGGCGGCCGATCGGCTCGCGCGCGGCGTGCGCAGCCTGATGAAGAAGAACAAGATCGAGGTCGTCGCGGGGCGCGGCCGGCTCGCGAAGGGCCGAGAGGTGATCGTCACGCGCGACGGCGCGGAAGAGGCGCTCGAGGCGCGCAACGTCATTCTCGCCACCGGCTCGACCGAGTTCGTGTTCCCGGGTCTCAGCGTCGACGGCAAGCGCGTGCTCACCAGCCGCGAAGCGCTCGAGTCGCGCGAGCGACCGGAATCGCTGCTGGTGATCGGCGGCGGCGCGGTCGGGCTCGAGTTCGCCTACGCCTACAATGCCTACGGCACGAAGGTGACCGTGGTCGAGATGAAGGACCAGCTCCTGCCCGGCTTCGACGCGGAAGTCGCGCGCGCGCTGGGCAGCTCGTTCTCGCGAGCGGGCGTGAAGGTGATGACCAACACCGCGTACAAGGCGCTCGAAGTGAGCTCGAGCGGCGTCGCCGTCGGAGTCTCCGGCGAGAAGGGCGACGAAGTCCTGAACGCGGACCAGGTGCTGATCGCCGTCGGCCGCCGCGCGCGGGTCGACGATCTCGGTCTCGAGCTTCGCGAGGTCGCGCTCGAGCGCGGCTTCATCAAGGTCGACGCCACTTACCGCACCACCGCCGAGGGCGTGTACGCGATCGGCGACTGCAGCGGTCCGCCCTTGCTCGCGCACAAGGCATCGCACGAGGGTGTCGCCGCGGTCGAGATCATCGCCGGTCTGCGCACGCACGGCATCGATCCCAAGAAGATCCCCGCCTGCATCTACTGTCAGCCGCAGGTCGCGAGCATCGGCCTGTCCGAGGCCGAGGCGCGCGCGGCGGGCCACGACGTAAAGGTGGGCAAGGCGCCGTTCGTGGCCTCGGGCAAGGCCGTCGGCACCGGGCACACGGAGGGCTTCGTGAAGCTCGTCTCTGACGCGAAGTACGGAGAGATCCTGGGCTGCCAGATGATCGGGTACGGCGCGACGGAGCTGATCAACGAAGTCGCGCTCGCGATGACGCTCGAATCGACGGTGCGCGAGGTCGGCGAGACCAGCCACGCGCACCCGACGCTGGGCGAGATGGTGATGCAGGCGGCGCTCGCCGCGGAGGATCGCGCGCTCGACTTCTGAGCCGCGACGTGGAGAACGAGCGCCAATGCCGATTGCAGTCACGATGCCGCAGATGGGCGAGAGCGTGGTCGAAGGGACCGTCGAACGCTGGCTCGTGCGCGAGGGCGAGCGCGTCGCCAAGGATCAGGTGCTGTGCGAGATCACGACCGAGAAGGTCGACGCGGAAGTCGTCGCGCCCGAGGCGGGTGTGGTCGCGAAGCTGCTGGTCGCGCAGGGCACGACCGTGCCGGTCGGCACGGAGCTGGTGACGCTGGACGCCGCGGGCGGCGCCGCGCGCGACGATGCGCCGGTCGCGACGAAGCCGAGCGCCGCCGCGAAGGTGGCGCCCGCCGCAGCAGCGAAGCCGACTCCTCCCCTCGCCGCGAAAGCGGCGCAGGAACCGACGCGTGTTTCACCCGTAGCGCGGCGCATGGCCGAGGAGCGCGGCATCGACGTCGGGGCAATCTCCGGCAGCGGTGTGAGCGGACGCGTGACGAAGGCCGACGTGGCGGCGGCGCAGCCGTCCGTCGGCACGCCGGCGGCGCCCGCGGCCGTCGCGAGCGCAGCCGCGCCCGGCACGCTCGGTGATTTCCTCGCGAACCTGCGCGTGCCCACGCACCGCGTCTCGCCCGAAGACAAGCTCATTCCCTTCACCGCCATCCGCCGTCGTATCGCGGAACACATGGTGGTGTCGAAGGTGGTCTCGCCGCACGTCGGCACCGTCGCCGAGGTCGACCTCGCCAAGCTCGCGAAGCTGCGCGAGCGGACGAAGAAGGATTTCGAGCGCGCGCACGGCTTCGGGCTCACGTATCTGCCGTTCGCCGTCGCTGCGACCGTGCGCGCGTTGCGCGATTTCCCGCGCATGAATTCCGCGGTGGTCGGCGACGCGATCGTCGAGCGCGCGGGCATCCACATCGGTGTCGCGGTCGAGACCGAGCGCGGCCTGCTCGTGCCGGTGGTGAAGAACGCCGACCGGCTCTCACTGGTCGGCCTGGCCGAGACCATCAACACGCTCGCCAAGCGCGCGCGCGATCGCGAGATCAGCGCCGACGAGCTGGCCGGCGGCACGTTCACGCTCAGCAATCCGGGCCGCGAGGGGAATCTGTACGGCTTCGCCGTGATCAACCAGCCGCAGGTCGGCATCCTGCGCATGGGTGAAGTGAAGAAGCGCCCGATCGTGGTCGACGCTGCGGGCGAGGACACGATCGTCATACACCCGATGATGTACCTGGCCCTGTCGTATGACCATCGCATCGTCGACGGCGTGACGGGCAACGGGTTCCTCTACCGGGTCGGGAAGTACCTCGAAGCCGCCGAGTTCGAGCTCTAGGAGTCGCGCATGACGATCGCCGCCGCCGACCAGATCACCATGTACCGCAACATGGTGCTCATCCGCCGCTTCGAAGAGGGCGTCGCCGAGGCCTACGCCGACGGCTTCATCGGCGGCTTCACGCACCTGTATATCGGCCAGGAGGCGGTCGCGACCGGCTCGATCACGGCGCTGAACCACGACGACTACGCGATTGGCACGTACCGCGTTCATGCGCACGCGCTGGTGCGCGGCTCGTCGGCGCGCTCGCTGATGGCCGAGCTGTACGGGCGCTCGACGGGCGTGTGCAAGGGCAAGGGCGGGTCGATGCACTTCTTCGACTTGCAGAACTACTTTTTGGGCGGCTACGGGATCGTCGGCGGAAACCTCCCGATCGGCGTCGGCGCTGCGCTCTCGATGCAGATGCAGAACCGCGACGCTGTGGTGATGAACTTCTTCGGCGACGGCGCCTCGAACCAGGGCGTGTTCCACGAAGCGCTGAACATGGCGAAGCTGTGGAACCTGCCGGTCATCTTCGTGTGCGAGAACAACTTCTACGGCATCGGCACGGACGTGCGCACGTCGTCGGCGTTCAACGAGATCCACAAGAAGGCGCAGGGCTACGGCATCCCCGGCCACGTCGTCAACGGGATGGATGTGGTCGCGGTTCGTGAGAAGTGTGAAGAGCTCGTTCGCTACGCACGGCAGGGCGGCGGTCCCGTTCTGCTCGAGGCGCGTTGCTACCGCTACCAGGGTCACTCGATGACGGATGCGGGCAAGTACCGCAGCGTCGCGGAAGCGGAGCTGTGGAAGAAGCGCGATCCGATTCCGCGGCTCGCCAAGTCGATGCTCGAGAGCGGCATCGTCGATGCCGTTAGGATCGAGGCGATCCAGGCCGAGGCGAACGAGATCGTGACCGACGCGATGAGCTTCGCCGAAGCGAGTCCGCGCCCCGCTCCCGAGGCGCTGTACGAGGATCTGTACGTGGAGGACGCCCGTGCCTGAGATCCGCTACTACGAAGCCGTTTCACAGGCGCTCGCGGAGGAGATGACGCGCGACCCACGCGTTTTCGTGCTCGGCGAGGACGTCGGCCTGGTCGGCGGCACGTTCCGCGCGACGGAAGGCTTGATGGCCGAGTTCGGCGCGCGCCGCGTGCGCGACACGCCGATCGCCGAGGCCGGCATCATCGGCGTCGCCATGGGCGCGGCGATGACCGGGCTGCGGCCGGTCGCGGAGCTGATGACGCTGAACTTCGGCATCGTCGCGATGGACCAGATCATCAACCACGTCTCGAAGGCGCGGTACATGTTCGGCGGGCAGGTGAATCTGCCGATGGTGATCCGCGCAGCCGCGGGAGGCGGCACGCAGAAGGGCGCGCAGCACTCGCACTCGATCGAGTCGTGGTTCGTGAACGCGCCAGGCATTCGCGTGGTGCTGCCCTCGACGCCGTACGATCTGAAGGGTCTCTTGAAGACCGCCATCCGCTGCGAGGATCCGGTGCTCTTCATCGAGCACGAGATGCTCTACAACACGAAGGGGGAGGTGCCCGACGGCGAGTACCTGCTCCCGTTCGGTGTCGCCGACATCAAACGCCCGGGCCGCGACGTCACGATCGTGGCCTGGTCCAAGATGGTGCACGAGGCGCTGCGCGCTGCCGAGCTGCTCGCGATCGAGGGCATCGAAGCGGAGGTGATCGACCCGCGCACGCTCGACCCGCTCGACCTCGACACCATTCTGCGTTCCGTGCTGCGCACGCGCCGCGCGGTGGTGGTCGAGGAGGGCTGGCGAACCGTGGGCGTGGGCGCCGAGATCGCTTCGCAGATCCACGAGGCGCTGTTCTACGAGCTCGAAGCGCCCGTGCAGCGCGTGGGCGCGGCGGACGTGCCGACGCCCTACGCCTCGAACCTCGAGAAGCTCGCGCTCCCCGATGCCCAGCGCATCGTCGACGCGGTGCTCAAGATCACGCTCTAGCCGACAGGACCGGGAGACCCGCGATGCCGAAGCAAATCCGCATGCCGAAGCTGTCCGACACGATGGAAGAGGGTCGGCTGATCGCGTGGCGCAAGCGCGTCGGCGATTCCGTGAAGCGCGGCGAGGTGATCGCCGAGATCGAGACCGACAAGGCCGACATGGAATTCGAAGCCTACACCGAGGGTGTGGTCGCTCAGATCGTGGTCGAAGCCGGCGCGACGGTGCCGGTCGGAACTCTGATCGCCGTACTTCGCTTGCCCGGCGAGAGCGAGGACGCGGTGGTGAGCGCGGAGCCCGCCGCACAGCCGCAGGCCGCGAGCACCGCGCCCGCGGCGAAAGCGCCCGCGCCGACAGCAGCCGCCGCAGTCAAGACCGCAGCGCCCGCACCGCGCGCGGCGGCCGCGCCGAGCGCTCCCCCCGCCGCACTCCACATGCCCGCACCCGTCGCGGGTCCGCGCGTGCAAGCGTCGCTGGTCGAGGACGACGGGCGCCTGCGCGCCACGCCGCGCGCGCGCCGGCTGGCGGAGGAGAAGTCGATCGATCTCGGCGAGCTCACGGGCACCGGTCCGGGCGGCGCGATCGTGGTCGCAGATCTCGAGACCTACCTCGCGGAGCTCACCGCGCAGGAGCCCGAGGCGGACGGAACGCGCGCCACGCCGCTCGCGCTGCGCATGGCGAGCGAGGCGGGCACGGATCTCGAGGGACTGAAGGGCAGCGGCCCCGGCGGACGCATCACGAAATCCGATCTGCTCGCGCACTGGAAGCGCGAGAAGTCGGTCGGCAAGGAGCGCGAGGCGGTCCTGTTCCGCGGCGCGCTGCAGCTCTCGCAGAAGCGCAAGGCGCTGATCCGCAACATGGTGCGCAGCAAGGCCGAGGCGCCGCACTTCTACGTCGAGATGGACGTCTCGACCGACGCGCTGCGCGAGGTTCGCGACCAGGCGAACCGCGATGCCGGCGACAAGCGCGTGCGGCTCACCTACACGCACCTGATGATCAAGGCCTGCGCGCTCGCGCTCGAGAAGTTCCCGTCGGTGAACGCGACCTTCCGCTCCGAAGAGAACGACATCGCGATGTTCGACGCGATCAACATTGGACTGGCGGTCGACGTGCAGGACGAGCTGGTCGCGCCGACCGTGAAGGACTGCCAGGGCAAGTCGGTGTGGCAGCTCGCGGAGGAGGCGAACTCGCTGATTCAGCGCGCGCGCATGCGCAAGCTACAGCCCGGCGACTACGCCGACGGGACGTTCACGATCTCGAACCTGGGCATGTTCGGAGTCGACCGCTTCTACGCGATCATCACGCCGCCGCAGAGCTCGATCCTGGCCGTGTCGGCGATCGCGGAGCGGCCGGTGGTGCGCTCGGGGCGGATGGAGATCGGCACCATGACAACGCTCGGCCTGTCGGTCGATCACCGCGTGCTCGACGGCGTGCGCGCGGCGCAGTTCCTGGCCGAGATCAAGCGGCTGCTCGAGGCGCCGCGCGAGCTCGTGCAAGATGGACACGGCTTCGGCAGCTAACGCTCTCGAGTTCCGCCGCCTGGGTCGCGTGCCGTACGCGCAGGCGCTGGAGCTTCAGGAGGAGCTGCGCGCGCGCGTGGGGCAGGGCGAGTCTCCCGAGACGATCCTCTTGCTCGAGCATCCGGACGTGATCACCTACGGGCGCAGCGCCAAAGACGGGAACACGAAGCAGTCCGACACCGATCTGCGACGGCTAGGCTACGACGTGTTCCGCGTGAACCGCGGCGGCGACGTGACCTGGCACGGCCCGGGGCAGCTGGTCGGCTACCCGCTGCTCGACCTCGCGCGCCACGGCGCCGACGTGCACCTGTACTTGCGCGCGCTCGAGGGCGCATTGATCGGCGCGCTGGCCGGCTTCGGCATCGACGCGCATCGGCGCGAGGGGTACGCTGGGGTCTGGCTGGACGAGCGGCGCAAGATCGCATCGATCGGCGTCGGCCTGCGGCGCTGGCTCACGCTGCACGGCTTCGCGCTGAACGTGAACTGCGACCTGGCCCGCTTCGACGTGATCGTGCCGTGCGGGCTCGACGGCGTGCGGATGGTGAGCATGGCGAGCGTTCTCGGTCGCGAGCTCGACTTCGCGCACGTCACGGACTGCGTCGAGGACGCGCTGCGAAAGGCGTTCGGATGAGCGATCTCCTGCAGATCGAAGGCACTGCGGAGGCCAGCGCTGTGAAGCGCCGCGACCGGCCCGCCTGGCTGCGCGTTCGCTATCGACAGACGCCCGAGCTCGAGAGTCTCCTCCAGCTCGTGCGCGACGAGCGGCTGAACACCGTCTGCCAGTCGGCGGCCTGCCCGAACCTGGGAGAGTGCTGGTCGCACGGCACGGCCACGTTCATGATCGGCGGCAACCTGTGCACGCGCGCGTGCGGCTTCTGCGACGTGAAGACGGGCCGCCCGGATGCGCTCGATCCGGACGAGCCCTCGCGCGTCGGCGCCGCGGTTGCCCGGCTCGGGCTTCGCTTCGCGGTCGTGACCGCGGTCGCGCGCGACGACCTCGAGGACGGTGGCGCAGCGCACTTCGCGCGCACCGTCGCCGCAATCCGCGCGCACGCGCCCGGCTGCAAGGTGGAGGTCCTGATCCCCGACTTGAAGGGCTCGGTCGAGGCGCTGCTCACCGTGCTCGATGCCTCGCCCGACGTGCTGAACCACAACCTCGAGACGGTCGAGCGCCTGCAGAAACCCGTCCGCAAGGCCGGGCGCTACGCGCGTTCGCTCGAGCTGCTCGCGAACGCCGCGCGCCTGCGCCCCGAAATCCCCACCAAGACCGGACTGATGCTCGGCTTGGGGGAGGCCGAGGCGGAGATCCGCACGACCCTCGCCGATATCCGCGCGCACGGTTGTCGGCTGCTCACGATCGGACAGTACCTGGCGCCGAGCGCCGAGCACCTGCCGGTCGCGCGCTGGGTCACGCCCGAAGAGTTCGAGGCCTGGGCCGCCGAGGCGCGCGCGCTCGGCTTCTCGGAGGTGTTCTCGGGCCCGCTCGTGCGCAGCTCCTACCGCGCCGAGAAACTGGCCGCCGCGACGCTCGGTTGAAACCGGGTCTTCCTATCCTATAATCGCGCCGCGCTTGGGGATTTCGGACGCGGGGGTCGCATTGCCGGGACGGGTCAAGAGGGTTCGGCGCAACGAGCGCCTGGGTTGGGCCGAGCGTTTGTACCTGCCGACGATCTTCGTGGGCCTGAACGTCACCGCGCGCGTCTTCTTCCGGAACTTGTGGGGCTACATGCGCGGCAAGCCCTCGACGTTCGTGGTGCAGTACCCGGAACAGCGTCTCGACTACTCCGACGCGTTCCGCGGCCATCCCGTGCTCGTGCAGCTCGACAGCGGGAAACCGAAATGTGTCGCTTGCGGACTGTGCGAATTCGCCTGCCCGACCGATTGCATCACGATCCTGCCCGCCGAGACGAGTGACCGCATCGAGCGCATTCCGGCGGTGTTCGACATCGACATGTCGCGCTGCATGTTCTGCGGCCTGTGCGAAGAGGCCTGCCCGGAGGAGGCGATCGTGATGAGTCGCGACGTGGAGCTCGCGTCGACGACGCGCGAGCCGATGCTCTACCACATGAAGGACCTGTTGCGGACGGAGGAGCAGGTGCAGCGCCGGCTCGATCTGATCCGCCAGGACTACGCGCGCCCGTGACGACCTCGGCCGACGATCTGCTCGTGCGGGTGAAGGCGTTGCTCGGTGCCGACGTGCTCGACAGTCACGCGCACCGCGGCGATGCGACGCTGCTGGTGCCGCTCGCCCGCGCGCGCGAGTGCCTGCGGCGGCTGCAGCACGATCCCGAACTCGCGTTCAACTTCCTGATCGATCTGACCGCGGTCGACTACCTCGGGCGCGAGCCGCGCTTCGAGCTCGTCTATCACCTGGCCTCGATCGACGCGTCGCCGCGCGACGACGCGCCGTCGACGCTGCCGCGCCGTCTGCGCGTGAAGACGGCGGTGCCGGCCAACCCGTGCGAGGCCGACTCGATCTGCGCCCTCTGGGAAGCGGCGAACTGGCTCGAGCGCGAGGTGTTCGACCTGTACGGGATCGTGTTCCGCGAGCACCCCGATCTGCGCCGCATCCTGCTCTACGACGAGTTCAAGGGCCACCCGCTGCGCAAGGACTACCCGAAGGAGCGGCGCCAGCCGCTCATCGGTCCCAGGAACTAGGAGAACGCGCTTGGCCTCGCCCGCCGCGATCCCGACCCGCCGCCCGAAGGGCGACCTCCACACCGACACGCAGCTCATCTCGATGGGCCCGTCGCACCCGGCCACGCACGGCACCGTCAAGATCATGCTCGAGATCGACGGCGAGCAAATCGTCGAGATGGACGTGCAGATCGGCTATCTGCACCGCGGCTTCGAGAAGGAGTGCGAGAGCGGGACCTGGTACCAGGCGATCCCCTACACCGATCGGTTGAACTACAACTCCGCGATCCTCGCGAACCTGGCCTTCTGCATGTCGGTCGAGAAGCTGCTCGACTGCGAGATCCCGCGCCGTGGCCAGTGGGTGCGAACGCTCGCGAGCGAGCTATCGCGCATGGGCGACCATCTGACACGGCTGGGCGCGGCGTGTCTGGAGCTCGGTGCGATGACGCCGTTCCTGTACGGGATCGAGGCGCGCGAGCTGGTCTGGGATCTCCAGGAGATGCTGTGCGGTGCGCGCGTCACGTCGAACTACGTGCGCATCGGTGGCTTGCAGCGCGACATCACGCCCGGCTTCCTCGCGCGGCTCGCGACTTCGCTCGTGCGCATCGAGGAGCTGCTGGCAGACTTCGACAAGGTGGTGACCTCGAACCGCATTTTCGTCGATCGCTTCCGCAACACCGGCATGCTGCCGCTCGAGAAGCTGATCTCGTACGGCGTGACCGGACCGCTCCTGCGCGCGGCCGGCGTGCCGCTCGACCTCCGCAAGGCCGAGCCGTACCTCGCCTACGCGGAGATCGACTTCGACGTGCCGATCGGCACCACCGGCGACAACTACGACCGCTTCCTGGTCTGTCAGGAAGAGGTCGACGAAAGCATCCGCATCATCCGCCAGTGCGTGCCCGTGCTCGAGAAGACCGTGGGCGAGCCGGTCAACGTCGCCGATCCGCGCGTGCGCTGGCCCGCGAAGGATCGCGTGTTCGGCCGCATGGAAGAGCTGATCCAGCAGTTCAAGGGCGTGACCGAGGGCATTCGCGTACCGGCGGGCGAGGCTTACGCCGCGGTCGAGTCGCCCAACGGGGAGCTCGGCTTCTACGTGGTTTCCGACGGTACCGGCAAGCCCTACAAAGTCCGGTGTCGGCCGCCGAGCTTCGCGAACGTCGCGCCGATGCGCGACATGCTGGTGGGCGGCATGCTCGCCGACATCGTCCCGACCTTCGACATGATCAACATGATCGGCGGCGAGTGTGACCGCTAGCGACCTCACCCACGCGGCGGTGCGCGAGCGCTTCGGCGTTCCGGACCAGGTCGTCGGCAGCGTGAACGAACCGCGCACGCTCGTAGAGAACGCGGTGCGCTGGAACGAAAAGTGGGTGTACCTGCTCGAGCACGGCGAGCAGCGGATCGTCTACTGGCACCGCTACGACTGCCGCGGCGTGTTCAAAGCAATGGCAGACGGGAGCGTGAGCCGAGAGTCGCTCTGAGCGGTGCGCCGCCGCTCGCGCCGATCGGTCTGGTCCTGCGGCGCGACGGCAGCTTCTGGCACGAGGGCGTGCGCGTCACGCACTCGCGCCTGCACCAGGCGTTCCTCGCCGGTGTGCGCTGGGCGGAAAGGGAGCAGACCTTCATCGTCCAACTCGGCGTGTTCCGCGGCTGGCTCGAGGTCGAGGACACCGCTTTCTTCGTGACGGGCTACGACGCGTCGACGGGCGAGCTCGAACTCTCGGACCGCTCGCGCGAGCGGCTCGCGGCCGACACGCTCTCGGTCGACGCCGACGATGTTCTGCGCTGCACCGTGAAGGGACGCTTCGCCGCGCGCTTCAGCCGCACCGCGCAGGCGCACCTGCTCGACGCGGTGGAAGTCGACGACGGTGTGGTCGCCGTTCGGGCGGGGCAGGAGAGGCTCCGCGCCCCGAGATTAAGCTAGGATCCTCGTCCTTCGGCGCCGTAGCCAAGTGGTAAGGCAGAGGTCTGCAAAACCTTTATCCCCGGTTCGAATCCGGGCGGCGCCTCCACGTCTTTTTTTACTTCGCTCGCCTTCGGCTCGCTGCGCGCTCGCTTCGCGCGCTTGCGGGGCGCCGCCGCGGGCGGCCGCGGACGGCGCCCGTCGCCCACAGGGGCGTCGGATCCTGCGCGTAGGATTCCTTGCCGACGCCGATTCGCGCTAGGCTGACGGCGCCCGGATGGTGGAACAGGGAGACACGAGGGACTCGAGGATGGGTCTCCCGCGCGGCAACGCGCGGGTAAGAAACTGGGTGAACTCAGGGAAACCTAAACGCGCACCGCGCGCGCACGGCAATCCTGAGCCAAGCCGCGGAGGGCATGGGTTCCGCGGAAGGTGCAGAGACTAGCGGGGTGAGCCCCAACGATAATCCCCGCCGAAGAGCGCCCAGCACCCGCAGCGCGTTGACGATCGCGAAGCGTACGGGTGAAGAGATAGTCCGCCCCGGAGGGAAACCCCCGGACACGCGTAAAATCCTTTGAGGCGTGAGCCTCGTGCGGGTTCGAGCCCCGCTCCGGGCATATTGACTACGTTCGCCTTCAGCTCACTGCGCGCGGCTGCGCCGCTTGCGGCTTCGCGCGCGGGCGTCCGCGCGCTACGCCGTCGCCCGTTCAACGTGTGACGGACGCCTGTCGGAGCTAGCGGAACCGCATGGAGCTGCGGACGACTTCGACGGGTGTGGCTTCGAGCAGGGAGCGCAGGGTGTCGCGGTCGAGGATCGTGGTGCGTTGGTAGCGCCAGTCGGGACGCTCGAGCTCGACGCGGAAGAGCTCGGGGCCGTTCATGATCTGGCGAACGCAGGCGCGTCCGCCTTCTTCGAGATCACGCTGGATCGAGCCGATGATCGCGCGCACGCGCCGCGCGCGCAGACGCTCCGGGTCGACCTCGAAGGTCCGCATTCCGCGAGCCCAACGAAACATTCCCGGTGGTTTGCCCGTGCGCATCTCGCTGCATGCTATCGGTGGCCCCCGACGGTGGCAACCGGGGAGCTTGGGGGAATGTCGAGCGTCTCGAGCCGGCCGAGAGCCCGGTCGTAGCGAGCGAGCGCGTGCGGAGCGCCGCCGAGCAGTTCGATGCCCACGAGCGCGATCGCGCGTGCGCCGTGGTCGCCCGGCTCGAACTCGACGCGCGTCCAGCGTGTCTGACCGATCACGTCGACGGCCGCCTCACCGGGTACGCGCAGTTGGAGCAGAACTCGCGCGCCGATCGCGGGCGGCCGTTCGCAGCGCAGGCACATTCCGCGGCGCGACAGGTTCTGCGTGTGCTCGTCGTTGCTCGTCTCGAAGTAGAGCTCGCCGGTAGTGCGGTCGCGCGAGGAGTCGATCGAGGTCAGCGCGACCTGCAGGCGGACGTCCGTGCGCGTGTCGGCGCGACGCTGCGGATCGGCGGCGGGGCGCGAATCGTCACGTGCGGTCGGGAGTGGAATCCTGCGCCAGCCGCTCGGGGTCGTGGGCGATTCCGCGTCGATCGCGGGCAGCGCCGCCTCGTCTCGAATCGTTTCCGACTGCTTCATCGATCCCTCCGCGCCTACGTCTCGCTTGATCGGAGCCCCGTCTCGGGCGCTTTAGGCGAAATACCGGCGCGGAGCCGCGCTTCGAGACCGTTCGAGGTGACGCTCCTCGGTGTTACTCGCCATCGCGGGAGCGCTCTTCGAAGCCCCAGCTTCGCGCGAACGCGCGGCCCTTGTCGCGAGTCTCGCGCAGCTCCGACTCGGCGTCGGAATCCGCGACGATGCCGCCGCCGAGGTGGAGCTGGAGCGTGCCGGAGCTCGAAACCGCGCTGCGGATCGCGATCGAGAGGTCGACGTCGCCGGTGGAGTCGATCATGCCGATCGCGCCGGTGTAAACGCCGCGCGCAACGGGCTCGAGCTCCGCGATGATCTGCATCGCGCGAAGCTTGGGCGCGCCGGTGATCGAACCGCCGGGGAACGTCGCAGCGAGCAGCCCGGGCCAGTCCGCTGGATCGAGCAGCCGGCCCTCCACACACGACACGAGGTGGTGTACGTCGCTGAACGACTGCGGCTCGCACAGGCGCGTGACCCGCACGCTGCCCGTCGCGCAGATCCGGCCGAGGTCGTTGCGCTCGAGGTCGACGATCATCACGTGCTCGGCGCGATCCTTCGGCGAGTTCTCGAGCTCCTTGCGCAGGAGCGCGTCCGCCTCGGGTGTCGCGCCGCGCGGTCGCGTGCCTTTGATCGGGCAGGTCTCCACGCGGTCGCACGAAACGCGCAGGAAGCACTCGGGCGAGGCGGACAAGATCGCGCGCTCGGCCGTCTCCAGATAGGCGGAGAACGGCGCGCCCGCGCGCGCCGCGAGCTCGGCGTACAGCCGCCGCAGCCCCGAAGCGTTCGGCGACGCGGCCTCGAGCTTGCGCGACAGATTCACTTGATACACGTCCCCGGCGCGTATGTAGTCCTTCACCCGTTCGACCGAGCGCGTGTAGTCGGCGTCGGAGCTGTGCGATTCGGGTCGAGGCAGCGAGCAGCTAGGGCCCGAAGCGGCCGGGATCGTCTCGGATAGCTGCGAGGCCAGGTGGTCGACGGCCTCTCGCGAGCTGCCGATCACCTGTGCCTCTCCCGAGCGCGTGTCGTAGCAGTAGATGGCGCGGAACCCGGCGAGCCTGACGGGATCCGGCCGGGACGCCGGTCGCTGCGGCAGGTGTCCGGGCCAGAAATCGAGTCCCAGCTCGTAGTCGATCGAGCCGAGCAGCGTGGTCGCGTACTTCTCGCGGGCTCGCTGAGCTTCGAGCCAGGTCCGTGCGTCGTGCAGCGACTCGCGTCCTCCGGAGAAGGTGATCTCGGGATCGAGCGCGAGCAGCGAGACGCCGGGGCCATCGCCGCCGGGACCGCTTCCCCAGCCACCGGGACCCAACGCGTCCAGTAGATGGGGACGGACGCCCGGTTGAAGCGAGCCGAGCAGGGTCCAGGGCGCACGCCCCGCTGGCATCGATCTGCGGTAGACGGGTGCGTGCACGACCGGCGACCTCACGGAGCGCGCCCGAAGCGCGCGGCGGAGTAGAGTTTGGGAATGAGCCGACCGCCCGCGAAGCTAGCCGTGATCGAGGGAGCGCGGCCAGTGATCGAGGCGCTGCGCGCCTCGCGTCGCAAGATCCACGAGGTCTTCCTGCCCGATGGAGATGGAAGTCCGGCGCGTCGCGAGTTGGAAGCTCTGCTCGCGGGCCGCGGAATACGCGTTCGCGCCGGGAAGCCTGAGGACGGCGTGCGTGCGCTCGCCGATCCCTATCCGGAGGAAGAGTTCGAATCGCTTCTGGCTCGCGAGTCGCCGCGCTTCCTGGTGGCGCTCGACCGCGTGACCGATGTCGGCAACCTGGGCAGCATCGCCCGGACCGCCGAGGCCGCCGGCGCCACGGGTCTCGTGCTCGAACACCGGCAGGCCCCGCCGATCGCGGCCGGTGCGCTGCGCACGAGCGCCGGGGCGCTCGAGCACATGCGGGTAGGGCGCACCCCCAACCTCGTGCGGGCGCTCGACCTGGCGTCCGAGCACGGGGTCACGGTCCTGGTCGCGGACCTCGAGGGCGGATCGATCGACCAGTTGCCTGCTCACTTGCTCCGAGGCGACCTGATCTGGGTGTTCGGGAGCGAGGATCGGGGTGTGCGGCCGGGGGTGCTGCGCCGGGCGAGCGTCTCGGTCCGCATACCGTTGCCCGGTCAGACTTCGTCGCTCGGTGTGGCGGCGGCCGCCGCCTACCTGTTGTTGCGAACTTCCGAGGCTCGGCGGGGGGGCGAAATCAGCGCGAAACCCGGGTCGCGCTTTCGAGCGCACGAAGGCTCGCAGGTGCCCGGTGGCACGAACGAAATCTCGTGATACAGTCGCCGCTTGCGCTGGCGTAGCTCAATCGGTAGAGCAGCTGATTTGTAATCAGCAGGTTGGAGGTTCGAGTCCCCTCGCCAGCTCCGTGCGCGCGGCGCCGGAGTCCCGAGGGACGTGGACCGAACCGACGGTTTGTCTGGGCGACAGTTCGAGCAACACAAAATAGAGACGGCTTCCCGGCGACGCGAGTGAACGGGGGTGCTCGGCGTGTCCGGGCTTTTTGCGCGCGCAGTCGCGCTGTGATTTGAATGACCCGGGTTTCCCGGGAGAGGTACCAAAGCGGTCAACTGGGACGGGCTGTAAACCCGTTGGCATTAGCCTTCGGAGGTTCGAATCCTCCCCTCTCCACCACGCAGAACGGTTCGAACGCATCGCGCGGAGGCGTACACAGAAAGGTTTCGGGCGGGAATAGCTCAGTTGGCTAGAGCACAAGCCTTCCAAGCTTGGGGTCGCGGGTTCGAATCCCGTTTCCCGCTCCAAGCTAGCCAGGCACGGGGACTTCCGAGTGCCCATGTAGCTCAGATGGTTAGAGCGCGTCCTTGGTAAGGACGAGGTAGGCGGTTCGACTCCGCCCATGGGCTCCACGGATAAGTGAAACGCACACGGGCTTGAGAAGGAAAGACGAGCAGACATGTCCAAGGAGAAGTTCAATCGCACGAAGCCTCACGTGAACGTGGGGACGATTGGCCACGTGGATCACGGGAAGACGACGCTGACGGCGGCGATCACGGCGCGTCAGGCGACGAAGGGAATGGCGCAGAAGCTGGCGTT
>JANNLG010000161.1:0-10633 GCA_031396695.1 Deltaproteobacteria bacterium | reverse complement strand
CGGGCGCGAGGGCTACAGCCTGCGGCTCAAGGTCGTGGGCGGCGGCTGCAGCGGCCTGCAATACCAGCTGATGTTCGACAACAAGGTCGGCGACTGGGACCAGACGGCCGAGGCCTTCGGCGTGAAGGTCGTCGTCGACTCGAAGAGCGCCGTGTACCTGCTCGGCACCAAGGTCGACTACGTCGACGACCTGAACGGCTCCGGGTTCAAGATCGAGAACCCGAACGCCACCTCCACTTGCGGCTGCGGCCAAAGCTTCGGCGCATAGGGAGTTTGCGGGAAGGCTCAGCGCGAGGCCGTCCTCGCGCAGAGCCGCAAGCGCCGCAGCCGAGCGAAGTCAACTAGAAGGACGGCAGACGTCCTCGGGCTAGCTGTGTGAGCGTGAAGGCGTCGTCGGGGACGTCGGTGCCGATCAGGATGTTGCGGACGTGGCGGACGGTGTGGCGGCCGCTGCGCAGGTCGATCATCTCGTCTTGCATGGGCACCCACCAGTCGAAGGTCTGGGCGATGTTCTCGGGCTTGGCGCGGTAGCGCTTCCAGAGTCCCTGCTCGTCGAAGTAGTCGGTGCGCAGCATGACCGGGCGCTCTTCCGAGACCCAAGCGAGCAGCATCGTGTACGGCCCTTCGAGCGGCCGCAGGCGCAGCACGCGGCAGCTCTCGCCGTCGATGCGGTCGCGGCCGAGCACCTCGATCGAGTACTCCGACGCCGAGCGCGCGCGGAAATCGGCGTAGTTGAAGTCGCTGCCGAACAGTGAGCCCTTGTACTTGCCGACGCTGACCGCGCGCACCTGGCCGCGCGTGCCTTCGGACATGAAGGCGCGGTCCTGTGCACCGGGTTTCTGGAACAAGAGTACGCGCGACGCGTCGCGGCTACCGTCTCCGGTGTAGACCAGCGTGCGCGTCTCGCCGCCCTTGTTCTTGCGGCCGTACGCGAACGACACGTCTTCCGCGTCGGGCTGGCCCTCGTCGATGCGGAGCTCGACGGCCACCAGCATGTCGGGGTCGTACAGGTTGCGGAAGACCGTATCCAGCACGTCGCGCGCCTCGGGGCCGTCGAAGCCGGTGAGGAACGGGACGAGCAGCAGGATTGGGAGGATGTTTCGACGCATGCCGCACCACGGGGCGACATCCGTCTCGCGCGCGCGGTCGCCTAGTACGAGGGGAAGTGCCCCAGTCTCAAGTTCTGGGTCGTGAACAGCTGATCGGGCAGCGGCGGGTCGAGCCTGAGCGAGCGCACGGAGAAAATCTGCGCGCTGTTGCCCGGCCGCTCGACGGTGATGCGCGACGGCAGGGCGCGGCCGTCGTAGTCGCGCACGTCGGCGGGGTCCACGTCCGCGCGCCGGACGATCTCGCCCGATTGGAACCAGGTCGTCTCGATCGCCACACCCGACTCGCTCGCCAGCGTGAGGCGGACCCGGTCGAAGCCGAGGTCGGTCGCGCGCGGCTTGCCCTCGATCACGCGGCAGGGGAGGTTCGCGAAGCGCGTGTCGGGCAGCCGGGTGAAGGTGTAGTCGGCGGCGCGCAGCGGTACGACGTCGACCACCGCGGGCATTCCCTCCGCGAACGGCAGCCGCTCGAGCGGGTCCGGCAGGCGCGTCGTCGCCACGCGCGCCGCCTTCTGGCCGCCGCGGAAGAGCTTCGGCGTGCGGAAGTAGAGCAGCTCGATCCGCTGCTCCTCGCGTTCGCGCACCAGGAAGTTCAGCTCGTCGTAGACGCGCGGCGCGAACACGTGCACGAACACTTCCGGCCGGCCCTCCTGCCAGCGGCGCGCGATGCCGAGCACGAATTCGGTGCCGGCCCACTCCGAGGTCCAGATCGCGACCGAGTTGCCGCCGTGGAGCTGATCGAACCAGGCCTGTGCGAGCGCTTCCGCGCTGGGCTCGACAGCGCTCGCGACCGGCGCGTCGGTGACCTTTGCGTCGCCATTCGTGTCCTGGGCGTGCGACGCCGTCGCCGTTGCCGCCAGCAGCGCCAGCGCGGCGAGCCGCGAGAGGATCGACCCGACCATTCTCCGTCCTTCTGGCGACCCCGCGCCCGACGCCGCAGAATGCCGCGAGTGACGCGTCCGATCTACCTCGACCACAATGCGACCACGCCCTGCGACGCGAGCGTCGTCGCGGCGATGATCCCGTATTTCACCGAGGAGTTCGGGAACGCCGCCAGCCGCACCCACGCCTACGGCTGGCGGGCGGGGGAGGCGGTCGAGCGCGCGCGCGAACAGATCGGCGCGCTGGTCGGCGCGGACGCGCGCGAGATCGTGTTCACCTCGGGCGCCACCGAGGCGAACAACCTGGCGCTGTTCGGAGGCGCGCGCGCGCTGCGCGGCGACTCCGGCGGCAAGCGCGACCACATCGTGAGCTGCCGCGCGGAGCACCGCGCCGTGCTCGATCCGCTGCTCGCGCTCGAACGCGAGGGTTTTCGCGTGACGCTGCTCGGTGTCGATCGCGACGGCCGGGTCGACCCGGACGACTTGCGCGCGGCCATCGATGCGCGCACGTCGCTGGTCTCGATCATGCACGCGAACAACGAGATCGGCGTGATCCAGCCGATCGCGGAGCTGTCCGCGCTCGCGGCCGAGGCCGGCGCCGCGTTCCACTGCGACGCCGCGCAGTCGGCCGGCGCGCTCGACGTCGACGCGACACGGCTCGGCGTCGACCTGCTCTCGCTCTCGGCGCACAAGCTCTACGGGCCCAAGGGCATCGGCGCGCTGGTCGTGCGCCGGCGCGCGAAGCGCGCGCGCGTCGAGCCGATCCTGCACGGTGGCGGACATGAGCGCGGGCTGCGCAGCGGCACGTTGCCGGTTCCGCTCTGCGTCGGCTTCGGCGCGGCGGCCGAGCTCGCGCGCGCCTCGCGCGCTGCGGACGCGGAGCGGCACACGCGGCTGCGCGAACGCCTGCTCGAGCGGCTCGCAGCCGAGCTTCCGGGAATCGTGGTGAACGGACACGCGAGCTCGCGCCTGCCCGGCAATCTGAACGTCTCGTTCCCCGGCGTCGAAGGCGAGGCTCTGCTCGCGGCGCTTCCCGAGCTCGCGCTCTCGGCCGGGTCGGCCTGCACGTCGGCGAAGCCCGAGCCCTCGCACGTGTTGCGAGCGCTCGGTGCGGACAAGGCGCGCGCGCTCTCTGCGCTGCGTTTCGGGATCGGGCGGGGCAACGACTCGGCGCAGATCGAGGCGGCCGCCGAGCTCGTGATCGCGCAAGTGCGGCGTCTGCGCGCGCTCTCGCCGGTCTGGGACGACCTGCGCCGCGAAGCCGCCCGGGCGTCGTGAGCGCGTACAGCAGCGAGGTGCTCGCGCACTTCCGCAATCCCCACGGCGCGGGCCGCCTGCCCGAAGACGCGGCCGGCGTGCTGCACGGCGAGGCGCGCGACGACGAAGGCGGCCAGCGCGTGCGCCTGTTTCTGCACGTGGGTGCCGACCAGCGCATCGCGCGCGCCCGCTTTCAGGCCTTCGGTTGTCCGATCGCGATCGCGGCCGCGAGCGCCGCGGTCGCGCGCGTCGAGGGCGCGACCGTCGCCGCTGCGCTGGCCCTGCGCGCCGACGAGCTCGCGAGCGAGCTCGCGCTCACGCCCGAGCAGGCGCGGCTCGCCGAGCTGCCGCTCCGGGCACTGCGCGAGGCGCTCGCGTATCTTCGCCCGCGCCCATGAGCGAGAAGCCAAAATGAGCGCGAAGCCCAAGAGCGCGAACGTGGTCTGGAGCCAGAGCCTGGTCACGCGCGCCGAGCGCGAGGCGCTGCTCCGACACCGGGCGGTGACGGTCTGGTTCACGGGCTTGTCCGGCTCGGGCAAGTCGACGCTCGCGAATCGGGTCGAGCAGGCGCTGGTGCGCCGCCGCGTGCTGGCGTACGTGCTCGACGGCGACAACGTCCGCCACGGACTGGCCGCGAACCTCGGCTTCTCGGCCGACGATCGCAGCGAGAACATCCGCCGGATCGGCGAGGTCGCGAAGCTGATGAACGACGCCGGCGTGATCGTGCTGACCGCGTTCATCTCGCCGTACCGCGCCGATCGCGCGCGCGTGCGTGAGACGCTGCCCGACGGCGGCTTCCTGGAGGTCTTCGTCGACTGTCCGCTCGAGATCTGCGAGCAGCGCGACGTGAAGGGCCTTTACGAACAGGCGCGCGCGGGCGCGATCGCGGAGTTCACCGGCATTTCCGCGCCCTACGAGCCGCCGCTCGGGGCCGAGCTGCGCGTGGCGACCGCTTCGCTCTCGCTCGAGGCGTGCGTCGCGCAGGTGCTCGCGCTGCTCGAGGCGCGTTCGGTGATTCCGCCCGCGGCGTGAATCCGAGCGAAGCCGCGCGCGTCGCGTGCCGATACCCAGACCTGAAGTCCGCGCCCCGGCGCTTGATTGCCGCTCCAGAGGTGCGCTGCTAGTCTGGCGAGATTGCGAGGTTTTTCGGTGAAGCGAGCGATCACGGCGGCGGTTTCACGAGCGTGCCTCGGCGCCGTCCTGCTGCTCGTCACGACCGCCTGCGCGCAGTTCGAAGGGCTCACCGATCGCTTCCGCGCTGACTCGCAGACCGAGAGCGAGGCGCGGCCGTCCTTCCACGTCGTGCCTGTCTCGCCCGCGGCCGAAGCGGGTGCCGCGTTCATGCGCGGCCGCGCGCTCGAGCTCGACGGCAAGCTGCTCGAGGCGGCCGAAGCCTACGAGCACGCCGCGCGCATCGACCCGAATTCGCCCGAGGTTCAGCGCGCGCTCGCGCAGGTCTGGCTCGCGGCCGGCGAGCCAGAGCGCGCGCTCGGCTACGCGGAACGCGCGCTCGAGCTCGAGCCCGCCGATCTCGAGCTGCGCTCGGGTCTGGCCACGCTGCACGTGCGCATGCGCCAGTACGACCGCGCGGTCGAGCTGCTCGAGCCGTTGTTCCAGGAAGGCGCGCTGAACGAAGAGGGCTCGTTCACGCTCTTCACGCTGTACTTGAATCTCGATCGCGTCGACGGCGCGAAGAAGGTCGCGCAGAGGCTGATCCAGACTTCGCCCGAAGACGTGCGCGGCTATCTCGCGCTGGGCGCCGTCTACGAGCGCGAGGAGCAGCCCGTGCTGGCGGAGAAGACCTACCGCGCGGGACTCGCGATCGATGCCGAGCAGCCGTCGCTGTACGAGGCGATCGCGCGCCTGAAGCGCTCGCAGAAGGATTCGAAGGGCGAGCTCGCGGCGCTGCGCGAGCGACTCGTGGTGATGCCGGGCGACCCCGCCGCGTTGATGCGGATCGCGCAGATCCACGAGGACGCGGGCGAGCGCGCGCTGGCCACGAAGACGCTCGAGACGCTGGTCGCGGAGCACCCGGAGCTCGCGGGTCCGCAGTTCCGGCTCGGCCTCTTCTACTACGAGGCCGGACGCTACGACGACGCGATCGCGCGTTTCGAGGCGGTCGCGCGCAGCGGCGCGGGCGGCGAGGGCGACCAGGACCGCTACGAGAACGAGGTCCGCTACTTCATCGGACTCGTGCACGAGGAAGCGGGCCGCAGCGACCAAGCGCTCGCGGAGTTCGAGCAGGTGCCGCCGAGCTCGCCGCGCTTCGTCGAAGCGCGCACCGCGATGGCCCGCGTGTACGAGCGGCGCAAGGACTGGAACACCGCGATGGTCGAGGTGAAGCGCGCGATCAGCGCCGCTCCCGACAAGCTCTCGCTGCAGGTCTACCTGGCGGGGCTCATGCAGCGCAGCGGCGACCTGCCCGGCGCGGTCGCGCTGATGGACGAGCTGATCCGCGCCAATCCGGATCAGGCCGATCTTTATTACGACCTCGGCGTGCTCTACGGCGAGGGTGGCGACCGCGACCGCTCGCTCGAGCTGATGCACAAGGTGCTCGAGGTCGATCCCGACAACGCCAGTGCGCTGAACTACATCGGCTACACGTGGGCGGAGCAGGGCGAGCGGCTCGACGAGGCCGAGGGCATGATCCGGCGCGCGATCGAGCTCAAGCCCGAGGACGGCTACATCACCGACAGCCTCGGCTGGCTGTTCTACCAGCGCGGTCTGCAGCAAGAGGCCGCGGGCCAGCGCGACGCGGCGAAGAGCTCGTTCAACGCGGCGCGCACGCAGCTCGAACACGCGCTCGAACTGCTCGACAAGGACGACCCGATCATCACCTGGCACCTCGGCGACGCGTATCGCTCGCTCGCGCGTGACCAGGACGCGCTCAAGACCTACGAGCGCGCGCTCACGCTCGAGCCCGAAGACGCCGACGCCGCCAAGATCCAGCGCGAGATCGAGCTCCTGCAGCGCAAGCTCCGCGGCGCCAAGCGCGAGTGAAGGCGTTCCCAAACGGCCGGCGCGCCGCGACCGTGCTCGCGTGCCTGGTACTCAGCGCCTGTGCGTCGTTCGGACGCGCGCCGGAGTTCCAGCCGATCAGCGGCGAGGACGCTGCGGTGCGCGCGCTGGTCGAGCGCGCGATCGGCGACGCGGACGCTCGTCAGCGGTTGCGCGCGGTGGGCAAGCTGCACGTCGCGGGGCCGGGCGGCTCGGGCAGCGTGAAGCAGGTGATCCTGGTCGAGCGGCCCGCGCGACTGCGGCTCGAGAGTCTGAACGTGCTCGGGCAGGCGGCGACGCTGCTGGTCACGGACGGCGAGCGCTACACCTTCTTCGACGGCAAGCGGCTCGACGACGGCGACGTCTCGGACGAGACGCTGCGAGAGCGGCTCGGGCTCGCGTTCGCACCCGACGAAGCGGCGGGCGCGCTGCTGGTCGCGCCCAAGCCCGTGGTCTGGCCAGCGCTGGCCATCCTGGCGCGCGGCGCGGAGCGCGAGGTGTCGTTCGCGGATCAGACGCTGCGCTTCTCGGACGGCGGAGAGCTCGCCTCGATCGAATCACTCGACGCCTCGGGAGGGGTGCGCTGGACCGCTTCGTACTCGGCATGGCGCGAGCTGCCGGGGGGTCGCTATCCGTTCAGCGTGGTGCTCTCGTTTCCGGGAACCAAGCTGCGCGCGGAGCTCGCGCTGTCGGAGGTCGAGCTGAATCCGACGCTCGAGGCGAGTCTGTTTCGCGTCGCGGGCGGAGCGCGGCCTTGAGCTCGCCCGTGCTCGCCATTCGCGGCCTGCGCACGAGTTTCAAGACCGTGGCTGGCCCGCTGCCCGCCGTCGACCGCGTCGACCTGGAGCTCTACGCCGGCGAGACGCTCGGCGTGGTGGGCGAGTCGGGCTGCGGGAAATCGGTGACGGCGCTCTCGATCCTGCGGCTCCTGCCGCAGCCGCCCGCCACGATCGAGGCCGGCGAGATCCTGTTCGAGGGTCGCGATCTGTTGAAGCTCTCCGACGAGGAGATGCGACACATCCGCGGCAACCGCATCGCGATGATCTTCCAGGAGCCGATGACGAGCCTGAACCCGGTGTTCAGGATCGGCGACCAGATCGGCGAGGCGCTCACCGTACACCGCTCGCTGTCGCGCACCGAACGCGACGCGCGCGTGCTCGAGCTGCTGGAGCTGGTCGGAATCTCGGAGCCGCGCAAGCGCGCGCGCAGCTACCCACACCAGCTCTCCGGCGGCATGCGCCAGCGCGTGATGATCGCGATGGCGTTGGCGAACGATCCGGCGGTGCTGATCGCGGATGAGCCGACCACGGCGCTGGACGTCACGATCCAGGCGCAGATCCTGGAGCTGCTCGACACGCTGAAGAGCCGCTTCGCGATGGCGGTGCTGTTGATCACGCACGATCTCGGGATCGTGGCCGAGAGCGCCGAGCGGCTGGCCGTGCTGTACGCGGGCCGCGTGGTCGAGACCGGCACGGTGCTCGAGATCTTCGCGAAGCCGCTGCACCCCTACACGGCGGGCCTGCTGGCCGCGCTGCCATCGGCGCGCACGCGCCCGGGCGAGAAGCTGCACGTGATCGCCGGCCGCGTGCCCGATCTGGTCTCGCGCCCGACCGGCTGCAGCTTCCGCGAGCGCTGCACGCGAGCGCTGGGCGTGTGCGCGGAGCGCGATCCCGCGCTCGAGCGCAAAGCTCCGAATCACCTCGTGGCGTGTCACAATCCTGTGTCGACGACGGGCCCGGCCTCGTGAGCGCGCCGCTGCTAGAGCTCCGCAATCTGCACAAGAGCTTCACGGTCGGCGGAAGCGGATTCCGCCGCCGCGCGCGACTGCACGCCGTCGATGGCGTCGAGCTCGACGTCGCCGTCGGCGAGACGGTCGGGCTGGTCGGGGAATCCGGCTGCGGCAAGTCGACGGTCGCGCGGCTCGCGCTGCGCTTGATCGAGCCGGACTCCGGCGAGATCCGCTTCGAGGACAAAGACCTGCGCGCGCTCGGCCGCTCCGAGCTGCGCGCCATGCGCCGGCGCATGCAGATCGTGTTTCAGGATCCGTTCGCGAGCTTGAATCCGCGCATGACGGTGGGCGAGACGATCGCCGAAGGCCTGCACGTGCACGGACTCGCGCGCGGAGCGGAACGCGAGCAGCGCGTCGCGAGCCTGCTCGAGACCGTGGGCCTCGCGCCCGAGCACGCCGGCCGCTATCCGCACGAGTTCAGCGGCGGACAGCGCCAGCGGGTCGGCATCGCGCGCGCGCTCGCGCTCGAGCCGCGCTTGATCGTCGCGGACGAGCCGGTCTCGTCGCTCGACGTCTCGATCCAGGCGCAGATCCTGAATCTCCTGCTCGATCTGCAGCAGCGCTTCGGCCTCGCCTACCTGTTCATCTCGCACGATCTGCGCGTGGTGCGGCACCTGTCGCGGCGTGTCGCGGTCATGTATCTGGGGCGGATCGTCGAGTACGGCCCGGCCGATTCACTGTACGCTCGGCCGCAGCACCCCTACACCGAGGCGCTGCTCTCGGCGGTGCCCGTACCCGATCCGACCCGGCAGCAGCGCCGCATCGTACTCTCGGGCGACGTGCCGAGCCCGATCGCGCCGCCGCCCGGCTGCCCGTTCCATCCGCGCTGTCCGAAGGCGATCGCGCGCTGCGCGACCGAGCGGCCAGCGCTGCGGGAGATCGCGCCGCGGCACGTCAGCGCCTGTCACCTCGCACCGTTCTGAACTTCACCCGATCGGAGGAAACACCACAATGCGCGTCGAATACACCTTCGGCCTCGACAAGGTCGACATCCCGTACTTCTCGGTCGAGAGCATGGAAGGTCCCGAGAAGATGTTCCGGCTGGTCACGCTGGTGATGAACGTTCTGTACATCCGCCCGCGCGTCGACGTGATCTTCCACAGCCCGAACAAGGACGATCTGCCCAAGAAGATCGCCGCGTTCGAGTCGATCGTGAAGAGCGCGCCGAACAATCCGGCGCTCGAGTTTCGCGAGGGTTCGAGCGGGTCGCTGGCGAGCTCCTACTACCGCTGGGTCAGCATCCATGCCAAAGGTGGGAGCGGCGCAGGCTCTCCGCGATGACATCGGCGCGCAGGCGCGCGGCGTCGTCGCGGTAGCCGCTCTCCGCGAGGTAGCGCGCGAGCCCTGCCTCGCGGAGCGTTCCCGGCACTTCGTCCGGCAGCGCGGCGTTGAGCTGCGCCAGGTTCTTCACGCGGCGGCGACGCGAGACGCGCGCGCCGAACTCGACGCGTCCGTAGTCGAGCAGCCGCGGCTCGCGGCCCGGCGACCACACCACGTTGTTCGCCTTCAAGTCCGCGTGGTACACGCCGCGCCGGTGCAACGCCGCGAGCAGTGAGCCGAGTCGCGCGGCGAGCTCCGCGCGCTGCGTCGCGGACGCGTGCGCGAAGTCGCTGCGCACCCAGGCGTCGAGAGTCGCGCCGACGTCCTCCATCACCAGCCAGCGGCCGACCCAGGCGAGCGCGCGCCCGGTCGCGAAACCGCGCGCCTCGAGTCCGCTGCCGCCGAGCCATGCGCGCCTCGCTGCGCGCACACTCGCGTGTTGCTTCAAGATCCACGCACCGCTGCGCAAGAGCCGGCCGTTCGCCCGGTCCTTGAGCAGGGTCGCGGAGCCGAGGGTTCCGAGCGCGCGCTGCAGCGCGGACTCGTCGAGCTCGCGGCGGCGGAAGCCGGTCTGGCCCTCAAAGCGGAAGGCGGTGAAGCCGCCGCTCTCTTGAACACAGCGCCGTGTACGGCTGTCCCAGTGCGTGCGCGCGCGGCGATCGCGCCAGAAGCGCACGTGTGCGAGCTCTTCGGGCAGCGGCTCGCCGAGCGAGTAGGCGAGGTAGCCGAGCTCTCGACTTCGGAGCCAGCCGGGCAGCCAGGGCAGAAAGCGCGCCTTCTGCAGGTCGAGGAAGACCACGTGCCCGTCGTCGACCAGCAGATTCCCCAGGTGCAGGTCGCCGTGCAGGAAGCCGAGCGCGTGAGCGCGCGAGGTCGCCGCGAGAATGGCGGGGTAGTCCGCGCGCTGCGCGGGACGCGCCGATTCGAGGAAGCGCGTCGCGACCCAGTCGGGGCCCGAGCCGACCACTTCGGGAACGCGGATGCCCGCGCAGCCGGCCCGCAGCAGCGCGCGCGCCTCGCGCGAGGCGTTGCGCGTCCGCTCGAACAGGACCTTCAGCAGCAGGTCGCTTGCGCGCGCGACCACGCGCGCGCGATTGCGTTTCAGTACGGTGACGCCGGACGGTGTCGAGCCGGAGCGGAGCGCGGCGACCCCCTGGCGCTGCGCACCGCGCTGCGCGTGGACGCGCTGCCAGAGCTCGAGCACGGCGCTCGCGTGCTCGCGCCAGCCGCAGCGCTCCGCCAGCTCACGCGCGCGTGCGGCGATCGCGCGCAGCCGCGCGGGA
>JANNLG010000128.1:0-25888 GCA_031396695.1 Deltaproteobacteria bacterium | reverse complement strand
AGCGGCGCGCCGTAGGTCGTGAAGCGGTGCCGGTAGCGCTGCTGCGTGGCCACGTTCATCGCGCCGCTCTGGATCATGCGATGCACGATGCGCGCGAAGCGCGAATCGCGTCCACCTTCCGCGGTCTCGGCGTTCAGGTGGAAAGCCACCCAGCCGTCGGGCGCGAGCAGGTTGAATGCCTCCGCGAAGGCGTTCGGAGCGGGCTCGTCGGCGGCGAGCGCGTCGACGCAGACCAGGCAGTTGAAGTCGTAGTTCATCAGGTCGTCGCGCTGACCCTCGGACAGGCGGCGCATGTCGAGGACCAGGTAGCTCTGGTAGACATCGGGATGGTCCCGTTCGGCGGCCAGCGCCGCGGCGTTCGAGGCGTCGACGCCGATCACCATCGGGATGCCGAGGGCGGTGAGTTCTTCGCCCATCCAACCGTTGCCCGCGCCGAGATCGATCGCGCGCAGGTCGGCAGCGCGCTTGCCCGCGGCGCGAAGCTGGCGATCGAGCAGGTGGCTGAGCGCGCCGGGAGCGTTGCCGCGCAAAAGCGTTCGGACCAGGCGCTCGTAGATGCCGGGCCACTCCCAGAGCCGCGAATCGCCGCGCAGCCGCACCTGCCGCGAGGTCCCGCCATCGTCGACCAGGCAGTAGCCGGCTTCCTTCCCGCTCTGGGACGCCGCGTCAGGCAAAGAGACGTCGCGGATCGAAGCGCCTCGGCTGAGACCAGGGCGCAGGAGCGACTCTGCCGGAGCACTCATCGCCTCTCCTGTCGTGACGCTCGCCCGGGGGAGCGAGCCGGGGGGTTCAATGTCCATATAGGAGAGAACGCGAGCGGAGTAAAGGGTTCTTGCAGGTCCGGCCGCACCGGTCGATCGACCTGTAACGCCGCGAGAGCATTCGGGTACTCTAGAAACATGAAAAAAACTCAAAACCTACGCCCGGTCATCGTCACAGGTGGAAGCGGCGCGTTAGGTCGAGCCGTCGTTTCGAGATTCCTCGAGGTTGGCGACCGCGTGCTCGTGCCCTGGATCCTGAAAGCGGAACGCGACGCGATCGAGGCCGAGGAAGGCGCCGCACTCCAGGCCGGACGGCTGCTTCTGGTCGAGGCCGATCTGACCGAGGAATCGGGCGCGCGGATCGCAGCGAGCACGCTGCCGGACGCGGAAGTGCTGGTGAATGGCGTGGGCGGATTCCTGGGCGGTACGCCGGTGCTCGAGACCGAGCTCGAGGTATGGGACCGCATGTTCCGCATGAACGTGCGCACCGCGGTGGCGATGAGCCGCGCGGTGCTGCCGGGCATGCTCGCGCGCGGGCGCGGCGCGATCGTCAACATCGCCTCGCGCGCCGCGTTCGACCGGCCCGCGGGTCTGGCCGCGTATGCGTCGGCGAAGGCTGCGATCGTCGTGCTGACCGAGACTCTGCAGCGCGAAGTGCAAGCGCAGGGCGTGCGCGTGAACGCGGTCGTACCGACGACGATCGACACGCCCGCGAACCGCGCGGCCATGCCCGGCGCGGACTTCTCGCTCTGGACTCCGCCCGCGCGCATCGCCGACGTGATCCACTGGCTCGCGAGCGAGGCGAGCGCGAGCGTGCGTGGCGGCCTGATTCCGGTCTGAGCGGCGCGACGGACGCGTTCTAGCGCTCGCGCAGGAAGTTGTTCGCGAGCGCGTCGACGTACTCGTTCCATCGCGAGCCGTCGTGCGCCTTGATCCAGCGCAGCTTCACCTGCGGATGCGAACCCGCCAGATCGTAGAGCGTGCGCACGAGTTCCAGGTTCGCGATCGGTCCGGTCTTGCGCTTCCAGCCCCGCCGCTCCCAGGCGGCCGCCCACTCGTTGATGGTCTTCACGCACAGCTCGCTGTCCGAGAACACGGTCACGTCCGCGTCCACGGGCAGCGCGCGAAAGGCTTCGATCAGCGCCATCAGCTCCATGCGGTTGTTCGTCGTGGCGGGATCGCGGCCGTACTTCTCGGCGAGGATGCGGTTCTCGTCGACCCACACGAAGCCCCAGCCTCCCGGTCCCGGGTTGCCCTCGCACGCACCGTCGGTGAAGACGCCGCTCCGCGGACCGTCGTGGTGCTTCTCGAGCACTTGCGCCGGCGTGAGCATGGGCGTGGAGCGGGGTCGGCTCATCGGCTGGAAACTCCTTGGCGCAGTTGGTTTACACTTCCGCGGTCGCCTCGCCACGACCCCTATTGCGGAGGAGCGCCGCGAATGGCCAAAGAGATCACGATCACCGACGAGATGAAGGCGCAGATCGGCAAGGAATCGCCGCCCTGGATCCACGAAGTCACGACCACCAGCGTGCGCATGTTCGCGCGCGGCGTCGGCTACACGGATCCGGTCTACTTCGATGTCGACGTCGCGCGCAAGGCGGGCTACCGCAGCCTGCCGGCGCCGCCCACCTACCTCGGCACGCCCGTGTTCATTCCCGGCCGCTCGAGCGACACGTTCAGCGGGCCGACCGAGGGCCAGCCGTCGGTGAAGCACGGCCTGTCGGGCCTGCTCGATGGCGGCACCGAGACGGAGTACTTCGGTCAGATCTGCGCGGGCGACACGCTGATCGTGGTCAGTCGCGTCGCGGGTCTCGACGTCCGCGAGAGCAAGGGTCTGGGCAAGATGCTGCTCACGACCAGCGAGACGACCTACACCGACCAACAAACCGGAAAGCTCGTCGCGCGCCAGCGCGCGCAAGCGATCTTCTACTAGGACCGGGGGAAATCATGGCAGTCACCTGGGACAGCATCGCGGACGGTCAGGCGCTACCCGCGCTCGACAAGCAGCCGGGCGTCACGCAGCTCGTGAAGTACGCCGCGGGCTCGGGCGATTTCAATCCGCTGCATCACGACTTCAACTTCCCGCAGTCGAAGCAGATCGGCTCGATCATCGTGCACGGCCGCTTCAAGTACGCCGCGCTCGGCGAGCTGGTCTCGAACTGGCTCGGCCACAACGGCCGGATCCAGAAGATCGCCTGCCAGTATCGCGGCATGGACAAGCCCGATCAGCCGATCCGCTGCCGCGGCACCGTGAAGCGGAAGTGGGAAGAGGGCGGCAAGAAGCTCGCGCAAGTCGAGATCTGGACCGAGAACGCGGAAGGCCAGAAGACCACGCCGGGCGAAGCGACCGTCGTCTTCCACTAGCCGGGCACAAGCGCTAGGCCTTCGCGCGCCGGCGCAACACCTCGTACAGTGCGATCGCCGCGGTGTTCGAGAGGTTGAGCGAGCGCAGCTCTGGATCCGCCATCGGCACCCCGACCAACCGATCGCGATAGCGCTCGCGCAGCGCGGCGGGAAAGCCGGAGCTCTCGCCGCCGAAGATCAGCACGCTGCGCTCGCCGCAATCCACGTCCCAGAACGCGCGCTCCGCGTCCGCGCTGAAGAAGTGCGGCTCACCTAGCGTCGGCAGCGCGCGCTCCAGGCTGTCCCAGTCGGGCCAGATGCGCGGCGCCACGCGCGCCCAGTAGTCGAGGCCCGCGCGCCGCACTGCGCGCTCCGAGAGCGAGAACCCGAGCGGCTCGACCAGGTGGAGCTGCGCGCCGGCCGCAAGGCAGGTGCGGCCGACGCTGCCCGTGTTCCAAGGAATTTCCGGATGCACGAGCACCACGTGCAGGTCGTCGCGGGTGGCGAGTCGGTGGCCGCGCATGTCCGCCGCACGATCGCGCACCGCGAGGCGACGCGCGAGCCGCTAGAGTGCGGCGCGATGAGCGCTCGACCGGAAACCGCGCGGGAGATCCGCGCCTGGCTCGAGGCGGCCGCGGCCGAGCACGGCCTGGCGCGGATCGGTGTCGCCCGGGTCGAGCGGTGGCCCGAGCTCGCGCGCGTGCGCAGCTGGGTCGAGCGCGGCTATGCCGGTGAGCTCGGTTTCATCGCCGACCGGCTCGAGGAACGCGAAGACCTGGAGCGCATCTTTCCCGGCATCCGCTCCGTGATCGTCGCTGCGGTTGCCTACGACACCGGCGCGCAGGACTCCTTCGCGGCGCGCGCGCGTGATCGCGCCTGGGTGTCGCGCTACGCGTGGGGCGACGACTACCACGCCGTCGTCGGCGGCCGGCTGAACGCGCTGGTCGAAGCGCTGCGCGCGCGGCACAGGGGCGCGGGCTTCCGGCGCTACGTCGATTCGGGCCTCGTGCCCGAACGTCTGGTCGCAGAGCGCGCGGGCATCGGCTGGATCGGCAAGAACGCCTGCGTGATCGACCCCGAGCTCGGCTCGTACCTGTTCCTCGGTGTCTTGCTCACCGACCTCGAGATCGAGCCCGACGCGCCCGCGCTCGATCACTGCGGAAGCTGCCGCGCGTGTCTCGACGCGTGCCCGACCGACGCATTCCCCGAGCCGGGCGTGCTCGATGCCAGGCGCTGCATTTCGTACCTGACGATCGAGAAACGCGGCGCGATTCCGGCGGAACACTACGCGGGCATCGGCTCGCACGTGTTCGGCTGCGACGTGTGTCAGGAGGTCTGTCCGTGGAATCAGCGCCGCGCGCGGCCGCTCGCCGACGAGCCGCGCTTCGCGCCGCGCGCCGAGTGGCTCGCCCCTTCCGTGCGCGAGCTGCTCGAGCTCGACGACGACATGCTCTACGCGCGCATGCGCGGCTCGGCGCTCCGGAGGGCCGGAGTCCTGAAGCTGCGCCGCAACGCGCTGGTCGCTGCGGGCAATTCGGACGACGCGAGCTTGCTCCCCTGCGTCGAGCGTTGGCTCGAATCGGGTGACGAGGGCATCGACGACGCCGCGCGCTACGCGCGCGCTCGACTCAAGCTCCGAGCGTCGCCACCAGCAGCCTCGGATCGTCCGACATGACGCCGTCCACACCGAGCGCGGCGAGTCTCCGCATTTCGGCCGCGTCGTTGATCGTCCACACGTGCACGAACAGACCGAGCGCGTGCGCGGCCTGCACGAGTTCGCGGGTCACGAGCGGTCGGCCGAACGCGTCGGGCGGAATCTGCAGTGCGTGACCGCGCGGCTTGAAGCTCTCGAGCCGGTGCTCGGCGGCCGCCTTCACGAACTCGATCACGTCGACGGTCGACGAGCCGAGCGCGGTGCCCGGATCGAGCGCGACGATCTCGGCCAGGATCGGCTCCTCGGCGGCCGCCAGCAGCACGCGCGTCTGCGCGTTCGCGTCACGCAGCATGCGCACGACCCGAGCCGCGATCGCTGGCTCGGCCTGCTTCACCTCCAGGTTCAAGCGGGTGGCGGGAAACGCCTTCAGCACGTCCGCGAAGCGCGGCACGCGCACGCCGGCGCCGCGGAACGGGAAGGCGTGTCCGTCGGGACTGAAGTGATAGCCCGCGTCCAGCCGTTCCAGCTCAGCGAACGAGTGCGCCGAGACGGGACCGTGGCCGTTGGTCGTGCGCTCGAGCTCCGCGTCGTGCAGCACGACGATCTCGCCGTCGCGCGTGGCGTGACAGTCGAGCTCCAGATACGCGACGCCGCGCTCGAGCGCGCGCGTGAAGGCGGGCAGGGTGTTCTCGGGCGCCTCCGCGCTCGCGCCGCGGTGGCCGAAAAGATGCGGACGCCGGATGTCGAAGTAAGGGTGCATGCCGACACGCTACGTACCGAGCCACGCGGTTGACAAGCCGAAACCACTCGCGAGCCTGAGCCGCGAGGCCCGATGAGCGTTCTGACCCGCGATGCGATCCTGCGCGAGCTGTCCAGCGGACGGCTCCGCCTCGAGCCGTTCGGCATGGACCAGGTCGGGCCCGCCTCGATCGATCTTCATCTCGGCGAGGGCCTGCGCATCCCGGTCGAGAACGGCAATGAGCCGATCGAGGTGACGGACGACTCCAAGGTCGATCTCGCGACGCGCGTGATTGCCTTCGACCGGCCCTACCTGCTCCTGCCCGGGCAGACGGTCCACGGCGTCACGCGCGAGCGCATCTTCCTGCCGCCCGACGTGTGTGGCTGGCTCGAAGGGCGCAGCCGGATCGCACGGCTCGGCCTGACGGTGCACGTAACGTCCGGTTTCGTTCAGCCGGGGGTCTCGAACCATCAGGTGCTCGAGATGAGCAACGTCTCGGGTCGCCCGCTCCTGATCCACCCCGGCATCCGCATCTGCCAGATCGTGCTGCAGCGTTGCGAGGGCGAAGCGGTGTACAGCGGCCAGTTCGCGGAACAGCGTACGCCGTGAGAGCCGTCGCGCAGCGCGTCTCGCACGCGCGCGTGCGGGTCGCGGGTGCAGTCGTCGCCGAGCTCGAGGCGGGGCTGCTGGCGCTGGTCGGTGTCGCCCGCGAGGACGGAGAGCACGACGCGCGTGCGCTCGCGGAGAAGCTCGTGCACCTGCGCGTCTTCGCAGACGAGCGCGGCGCGATGAACCGCTCGCTCGTCGAGACCGGCGGCACGCTCGGCGTCGTGTCGCAGTTCACGCTGCTCGGCGACTGTCGCAAGGGTCGGCGTCCGAGCTTCGATGGCGCGGCGAAGCCGGAGTACGCGGAGCCCTTGGTCGCGCTGGTGGCCGAGCACGCGCGCTCACTCGGTGTGACCGTCGTCACCGGAGTCTTCCGCGCGGACATGTCGGTGGAGCTCACGAACGACGGTCCCGTCACGCTGATCCTCGACACCGCGCAGGTTATTTAGGAACCTCCCCGCCATGAAGAACTGGGGGGTTCGAAAGGTTGCGGCGATGGCGCTCGTCCTGGCGCTGACTGTCGCCTCGTCGGTCCATGCCGAAGAGAAGCAGGAACGGAATCTCGGCGCGCACTACGGCCTCGGTGTGGGCGCTGCGATCTGCTCGCTGGTGTACGGCCCGGTGAAGATCATCTACGCGACGCTCGGCTCGATCACGAGCGGCTTCGCGTGGGTATTGACCGGCGGACGCACCGACATCGCGCGCGAGATCATCACCGCCTCGGTGCGCGGCGACTACGTCGTCACGCCCGAGAACCTGACCTTCAACGAGCCGCTCGTCTTCACCGGACGACAGGGCGCGATCGACGAGCCGAAGGCGGACGAATCCGACCAGTGGCAGTGAGCGGCCGGCGAGCGTGACCCGGATCGCGCTCGTCGTTCTGTTCTTGTCGCTCGTGCTCGGCTGTCGCGAGGCGGCTCCGCCGCTGGCCGAGCCGGCGCCGGCCTTCGACCTGCCGCTCGTCGGTGGCGGCCGTGTCTCGCTCGACTCGCTGCGCGGCGAGACGGTGTTGGTCGACCTCTGGGCCACCTGGTGCGCGCCGTGCGTGCTCGAGATCGGCGAGTTGAACGCGCTCCAGGCGGAAATCCGCACGTCGCGCGTGCGCATTCTCGCCATCTCGATCGACACGCTCGCCCCCGACGAGCTGGCGCGCTGGGTCGCGGAGCACGGCATCCAGTACCCGGTTGCGCTCGCCTCGGTCGATCTCGCCAGTGCCTTCGGCGCCGACGCATTTCCGTTTCACGTCTTGATCGGGCCGGACGGCACGGTGCGCGAACGGCTCGGTTCCGGTTTCCACGATCGTGACGAGCTGCGGGCCCTGGTCGCGCGACACGCCGCGCCCGAGTAGCTCAAGCGCACGGGATCGCTCGTCGATCTCTCCGGAAGGCCAGAGGCCGAGGCTCGCGCGCATGAAACCCGAAGAGATCGAGCGGCGCTTCGCGAAGGGCGATACGATCGTCGAACGCGGCTCGCCCGAACGCACGCTGTACGTCGTCCGCGGCGGGAACGTGTTGATCCACGTCGCGGAGGGCCAGGCTCCGTACCTGCTCGGCCCTGGCGACGTGTTCGGCGAAGTCGCGTCGATCCTCGGCCGGCCGTCCGCCTTCCGCGCCGAGGCCGAGGGCGACACGAGCGTGCTCGCGATCGACGTGTCGCTGCTGAACACGCTGATCCGCGAGAACGCCGAGTTCGCCTTCCGGCTGATCCAGGTGCTCGCCGAGCGGATCGGTCACGCGCGCGAAGAGGTCGTCGCGGAAGGCGTGCCGCTCGAGCCCGAGCCGCCGCGCGAGGGCGCGGGCCAGGACCCGCGCGCGCTCGCCGCGCTCGCCCGCGCGATCCTCGCGCGCAGGATTCCGGGAGACGTTCCGACACCCGTGAGCGGCAAGCTCATGGATCTCGCCGCCGCCGCGAAGCTGCAGATCAAGCCGGCCTACTTGTGCCTGCAAGAGCTGCTCGATCGCAGGCTCGTGGGCCTGGTCGACGATCAGCTCACCGTGCTCGAACCCGACGAGCTCGCTTCCGTAGCACATCGAAGTAGTTAGGCCCGCTCGGCGGAGCTTGCTTCCGCGCACCTCGCGGGTTAGAAACGCGCGATGCGTCGCCTCCGAGTGCTCCTCGTCGCGGGGGCGGTGTTGCTCGCCGCCGCGGCGCTCGAAGCCGGCGCACAAGAGATCGAGCCGACCGCTCCGCCACCGCCCGAAACGACGGCCACCGTCGTCGAGCTCTCGGAGCCCGATTTCACGCTCGTCGCCGACGAAGTCACCTACGACAGCGAGCGCGACATCTACGAAGCGACCGGCAACGTGCGCATCACGCAAGCCGGCGGCAGCGTGCTCACGACCGACTGGATCGTATTCAGCGGCGCCACGCGCACGGGCGTCGCCACAGGCGACGTGCGCGTGGTCGACGAGCAGAACACCGTGCGCGCGGAGTTCGTCGCGGTCGATCTCGAATCGACGGTCTCGGTGGCCGTGCGCGGCTCGCTCGACAATCCGCAGCCCGGCTTCGCGGTGCGCGGCGAAGTCATCGAGCGCACCGGCGTCGACACCTTTCGTGTCGAGCAGGGCAGCTTCACCACCTGTCGCTGCCCGCCCGGCTCGGAGCGCCGGCCGTGGGAAATCGACGTAGAGGACGCGGACCTCGAGCTCGGCGGCTACGCGGTCGGTCGCAATCTCTGGTTCAAGATGTTCGACGTTCCGGTGCTGTACGTGCCGTGGTTGATCTTTCCCGTGAAGACCGAGCGGCAGACCGGATTCCTGATGCCGACCTTCGCGCAGTCGAGCCGCAACGGCACGGAGCTGTCGCTGCCGTTCTTCTGGGCCGTGAGCGAGAGCCTGAATCTGACGCTCGAGCCGCAGTGGGTGAGCCGGCGCGGCTGGAAGCCCACCACGACCTACGAGTACGTGATGGGCGAGCGTGGGTACGGGCAGGGCGGCGGCTCGCTGCTGCCCAACGACCGCAAGGTGAAGAACGATCCGGACACCTACTTCAGCGAGAACCGCTGGGCCTACTGGATGCGCCACGAGCAGCCGCTGGCGAAGGGCGTGCGGCTCGGCTTCGACATCGCGGAGATCAGTGACAACGAGTATCCGGTCGACTTCCGGGACCTCGGCAGCGACGTCGAGAACCAACGGCAGCTCGAGAGCGCCGGCTGGCTGACCGCCGCGCGCTCCGGACTCTACGGCGGCGTGGTCGCGTCGGTGAACGACGACATCCAGAACCCGAACGACCTCGACCGCGACGGGTACTTCTTGCAGCGCTTGCCCGACGTGCGCGCGAGCTCGCTGCCGCGCGCGGTGTTCGGCCTGCCGCTTCGGCCCGGACTCGACACGCGCTTCACGAACTTCGCGCAGAGCTCCGCGCACGGCACGATCTTCGGTGTGGTCGGTGGCGTGGCGGGGCAGGTCTCGCCGGTGAACAACCAGTTCTTCGATACCGGCGAGGACGGACGCTTCACCGGCGGCGAGCCCGCCAGCAGCGGGCTGATCGATCAGGTCGACAACAATCGCGACGACTTCGGCGATCCCCTCGCGATCACGACCACCGAGGGCGACGGGATCTTCCAGGAGGGCGAGCTGCTCGCCGCCTCCGGTCAGCGCTACGACTTCTACCCCACGCTCGCGCTGCCGGTTCAGCTGGGCGTGTTCGAGCTGCTCACCGAAGGGGGTCTGCGCGAGACGCTGTACGTGCCGGACCTGGGCGACAACCAGACGCGCACACTCTACACGCTGCGCGGTGACCTGCGCGCGCGCTTCGGCCGCGAGTTCGTGGTCGCCGCCGTGCCCCTGCAGCACATCGTCGAGCCGCGCGTCGCGTTCGCGGGCGTGTTCGCGCCGAACCAGGACGACAACCCGCTCTTCATTCCGGAGCCCGCGCGACTCGAGCCGCGCCTGATCGATGGCGACATCCGCTTGGTCACCCGCAACCCGAGCGACCGCGTGGCCGACGCGCGCCTGCTGCAGATGCAGATCTCGAATCGGCTGTACGGCCCGTCGCGCGACGACGCGCTGCCGGCGCGGCTGTACGGCGAGTTCCGCGTCGGCTCCGGCTACGACTACGAGCAGAGCGCTTTCACGCGCATCTTCGCGCTCGCGGAGCTGCGGCCGTCGCGCGAGTTCGCGCTCGAGGTCGATGCGGGCTGGGATCCCGAGGAGCACCACCTGCAAGACGTCGCCGCCTCGGCCGGCTGGGATTCCGAGGCAGGCAACCAGCTTCTGCTCAGCTACCGCTACAACCGCGACCCGAGCTCGATCTTCGAGAGCTTCCTCGGACGCGGCAGCGTCTTCGACGCGCCGGACGAGCCCGACGAGAAAGTGAATCAGCTCAACCTCTCGCTGTACGTCGTCGCGACCCGCAATCTCGAGCTGTACGCGCAGGGCTTCACGTCGCTGGTCAGCGACGGAAGCGACGGCGGACGCGTGGGCATCGTGCTGATCTCGAGCTGCAAGTGCTGGGACATCGTGACCGAGCTCGAGAAACAGGCGCGCCCGGACGACACGCGCTTCACGGTCAACGTGCGGCTCACGGGCCTGGGCGAGCCCGGCGGGAAGGCGAGCTCGAGCCAGCGCCGCCGCTTCGATCCGTTGTCGCGGTACTGAAGCGGCGGGGCGCGGCCGCGGTGGTTGACGCTCGCGGAACCCTGTGAGAAAGTCCCGCGCGATGAAGGCGGTGTCGCCATGGTCCGGCCGGATGTCGAGACATTCCGCACGCTCGCGCGCAGCGGCACCGCCGTCCCCCTCGTTCGTGAGGTTCTAGCCGACCTCGACACCGCCCTCGCGATCTTCCTGAAGGTCGACGACGGTCGCTTCTCGTTCCTGTTCGAGTCGAACGAGGGTGGCGAACACTGGGGCCGGTACAGCTTCATCGGCATCGGCGCGCGCGCGATCTTCCGCGCGCACGGCGGCACGGTGGAGATCCAGCGCGGCGACGAGAAGCGCGAGATCGCACTGGCTGCGGACCGCAGCGACGATCCGCTCGATCACCTGCGCCGGCTGCTCGCGGAGCTGGCGCCGGTGAAGCTGCCCGACCTGCCGCGCTTCGCGGGTGGCGCGGTCGGCTACGTCTCGTACGACTGGGTGCGCTACGTCGAACGCCTGCCGGAGACCAACCCCGATCCGCTCGGCGTGCCCGACTGCTGGTTCGTGGTTCCCGAGACGGTGCTCGTGCACGACCGCACGCGCCAGCGGCTCTCGATCATCCACGACCTCGAGATCCGCGCGGGCGAATCCGCGGAAGCCGCCTACGAGCGCGGCCTGCGCGTGCTCGATTCCGTCGAGTGCTCGCTCGCGAAGCCCACGCCGCGTCAGCCCGAGGTCGCGGCCGAGGCCGCGCCGATCGAGCCGGTCTCGAACGTCACGCGCGAGCGCTTCGTCGAGATGGTCAAGCGCTGCCAGGAGTACATCCACGCGGGCGACATCTTCCAGGTCGTGCCGTCGCAGCGCTTCACGATCCCGCAGCGCTGCGAGCCGTTTCAGATCTATCGCCAGCTGCGCGTGTTGAATCCTTCGCCGTACCTGTTCTTCATCCGCTGCGGCGATCACGTCGTGCTCGGTTCGTCGCCCGAGATCCACGTGCGGCTCACCGACGGACTGATCGAGCTGCGGCCGCTCGCGGGCACCGCCCCGCGCGGCGCGACACCGGAAGAGGACAAGGCGATCGAGCAGCGCCTGCTGAGCGATCCGAAGGAGCTGGCCGAGCACGTAATGCTCGTCGACCTCGGCCGCAACGACGTCGGCCGCGTGGCGGAGATCGGCTCGGTCGTGGTCGACGAGTTCGAGATCGTCGAGCGCTACTCGCACGTGATGCACATCGTCTCGAACGTGCGCGGGCGACTGCGGGCCGACAAGGACGGCATCGATCTGCTGCGCGCGACGTTCCCGGCCGGCACCGTGAGCGGCGCGCCGAAGGTGCGCGCGATGGAGGTGATCGAAGAGGTCGAGCCCGAGCGCCGCGGTCTGTACGCGGGCTGCGTGGGCTACTTCGACTACTACGGGAACATGGACACCTGCATCGCCCTGCGCACGCTGCTCGTGAAGGACGGCAACCTCTACGTGCAGGCGGGCGGTGGCGTGGTCGCGGACTCCGATCCCGACAAGGAGTTCCAGGAGACGCTGCACAAGGCGGGAGCGCTGCTGCGCGCGATCGCGCTCGCTGGAGGTGTCGCGTGAAGCTGCTCGTGATCGATAACTACGACTCGTTCACCTACAACCTCGTGCAGTATCTGGGCGAGCTCGGCGCGACTTCCGACGTGGTGCGCAACGACGCGATCCCGGTCGAAGAGGTCGGGCGGCGCGGCGCGGACGCGATCGTGATCTCGCCCGGGCCGTGCACGCCCAACGAAGCCGGCATCAGCGTGCCGACCATCCTGCGCTACGCGGGCGTGATTCCGATCCTGGGCGTCTGTCTCGGTCATCAATCGATGGGGCAAGCGTTCGGCGGGCGCGTCGTGCACGCCAAGCAGCTCATGCACGGCAAGACCTCGCAGATCCGGCACTACGACACCGATCTGTTCAGCGGCCTGCCGAACCCGTTCGAGGCGACGCGCTACCACTCGCTCGCGGTCGCGCGCGAGGGCCTGCCGAGTGCACTGATCGTGACCGCAGAAACCGAAGATCGCGAGATCATGGGCATGCGCCACGCCAAGCACGCGGTCTTCGGCGTGCAGTTCCACCCCGAGTCGATTCTGACCGTGCACGGCAAGGATCTGCTCGCGAACTTCCTGCGGCTCGCGCGCGACGCGGGCCGGAAGGCGGCCTGATGTCGGCCTCGCTCGAACGCGCGGTCAGCGGCGAGCCTTTCTCGCGCGTCGAGATGCGCGCGCTCGTGCGCGAGATCATGAGCGGCGAGCTCGCGGATGTGCAGATCGCCGCGTTGCTCGCCGCGCTGCGCACGCGCGGAGAGACGCTCGACGAAGTCGTGGGCGCAGCCGAGGCCATGCGCGAGCTGGCGCTTCCGCTGCCCGAAGCGCCGGCGGGCGCGGTCGACACCTGCGGCACGGGCGGCGACGGCGCGAACACGTTCAACATCAGCACCGTGTCGGCGCTGGTCGTGGCGGGCGCCGGCGTGCCGGTCGCGAAACACGGCAACCGCGCGGCCTCCAGCCGCTGCGGCAGCGCCGAGCTGCTCGAGGCGCTCGGCGTCGCGATCGAGGTCGCGCCCGAGCGCATGGCGCGCGCGGTTTCGGAGGTCGGGATCGGCTTTCTCTACGCACGCGTGTGTCACCCGGCGATGGCGCGGGTGGCTCCCGTGCGCGCGGCTCTCGGCATTCGCACGCTCTTCAACCGGCTCGGCCCGCTCACGAATCCGATGCGCGTGCGGCGCCAGCTCGTTGGCGTGGCGACGGCTGCGCTCGTCGAGCCGACGCTCGCGGCGCTGATCGAGCTCGGCGCGGAGTGCGTGTGGGTCGTGCACGGCGAGGACGGTCTGGACGAGCTTTCCGTGTCCGCGCCCACGCGGGTCGCGGCGTTCGCGAACGGCCGCGCGGAGCGCTTCATCGTCGGTCACGGCGAGGTCGTGCCCGAGGCGCTTCGCGCCGAGATCGCCGGCGGCGACGTGGCGGAGAACGCGCGCATCGCTCGCGCCCTGCTCGCCGGCGAGAAGTCCGCGAGGCGTGACGCGGTGCTTCTGAACTCTGCGGCGGCGCTTTGTGTCGCGGGGCGCGCGCGCGACCTGCGCGAGGGCGCGAAGCTCGCCGCGGAGTCGCTCGACTCCGGCCGCGCCGCCGCGTTGCTCGAGCGCTTCGCGGCGTTCACGCGAGCGCCGGCATGACCGTGCTCGACCGCATTCTCGAGCGCAAGCGCCACGAAGTACAAGAGTTGCGCCGCACGATCGGCGAGCCCGCGCTCGCTGTGCGCGCGCGCGACGCGGGTCCGACCCGCGGCTTCGCGCGCGCGCTCGTCTCGAGCCCTCGGCCGAGCGTGATCGCGGAGTTCAAGCGCGCCTCGCCGTCGAAGGGCGAGATCCGGCCGGACGCCGATCCGGCTCGAATCGCACGCGCGTACGCCTCGGCCGGTGCGGCCGCGCTCTCGGTGCTCACCGATCGCGACTTCTTTCGCGGCTCGCTCGACGACCTGCGCTGCGCGCGCGCGGCGTGCGACCTGCCGGTTCTGCGCAAGGACTTCACGGTCGACCGGATCCAGATCGTCGAGGCACGCGCGGCCGGCGCCGACGCGGTGCTCCTGATCGTGGCGGCGCTCGGCGACGCTGCCCTGCGCGAGCTGCTGGCCTGCGCGCGCGACTTCGAGCTCGACGCGCTGGTAGAGGTGCACACGGCCGACGAGCTCGAGCGCGCGCTCGCGCTCGACGCCGAGCTGATCGGCATCAACAATCGCGACCTGCACAGCTTCAAGACCGACGTGGCCGTCACGCGAGCGCTGTTGCCGCGCGCAGCGGGCCGCACCGTGATCAGCGAGAGCGGGCTCGACTCCTGTGAAGTCCTGCGCGCGCTCGAGGCCGAGGGCGTGCACGCGTTCCTGATTGGCGAGGCGCTGATGCGCGAGAACGATCCCGGCGCCGCGTTGCGCCGGCTGCGAGGCATGCCATGACGCTGGTGAAGATCTGTGGGGTGACGAGCCTGGCCGACGCGGAGCTCGCGCTCGAGGCCGGTGCGGACGCGATCGGCCTGAACTTCGTGCCGGGCACGCCGCGCGCGATCGACGTCGCGCTCGGCCGCGAGATCTCGGCTGCGATCGCGGGCCGGGCGGTGCGCTTCGGCGTGTTCCGCGACGCGCCGCGCGCCGACGTGGAGCGGATCGCCACCGAGGTGGGTCTCGACGTGGTTCAGCTGCATGGCAACGAGCCGGCCGAGTACGCGGCCTCGCTCTCGTTCCCGGTGCTGAAGGTCATTCCCGCGGACTCGAACGCCTTCGCGGCGGCCGCCGCCTACCCGAACGCCGACATCCTGCTCGACTCGCCCGCGGGCGGCGGCTCGGGCCGGACTTGGGACTTCACACGCGCGATCCCGCTGGTCGAGAGCGGGCGGCGGGTCTGGATCGCCGGCGGCTTGGACCCCGAGAACGTCGCCGACGCCGTCAAGCAAGCGTCACCGTACGGTGTCGACGCGAGCTCGGGCCTCGAGTCCGCGCCGCGCGCGAAGGACCCTCAGCGAATGCGCGCCTTCGTCACCGCGGTGCGCTCAGCCACGCCTGCGCGCTCACGGCCCGATCTGCGCGGCTACTTCGGACGTTTCGGCGGCCGCTTCGTGCCGGAGACGCTGGTGCCCGCGGTCGAGGAGCTTGCCGCCGCTTGGGAAGCGTTGCGCCGCGACCCGGCCTTCTGGGAAGAGCTCGCCGAGGAGCGCGGCACGTACATCGGCCGGCCCACGCCGCTCTACTTCGCCGCGCGTGCGAGCCAAGCGCTCGGCGTGCGAGTGTGGTTGAAGCGCGAGGACCTGGCGCACACGGGTGCGCACAAGATCAACAACGCGATCGGGCAGGCGCTGATCGCGAAGCGCATGGGCAAGCAGCGCGTGATCGCCGAGACCGGCGCGGGCCAGCACGGTGTGGCGACCGCGACCGCCTGCGCTCGCTACGGCCTCGACTGCGAGGTCTACATGGGCGAGGAGGACACGCGCCGCCAGTCGCTGAACGTCTTCCGCATGGAGCTGCTCGGCGCGAAGGTGCACGCGGTCAGCTCCGGCAGCCGCACGCTGAAGGACGCCATGAACGAGGCCCTGCGCGACTGGGCGACGAACGTGCGCGGCACCTACTACCTGATCGGCTCGGTCGCGGGCCCGCATCCGTACCCGATGCTGGTGCGCGACCTGCAAGCGGTGATCGGCGAGGAAGCACGCGCTCAAATACTGGCGGCGGAGGGCCGCCTGCCCGATGTGCTGATCGCGTGCGTCGGCGGCGGCAGCAACGCGCTCGGCTTGTTCGCGCCGTTCTACGACGACACAGGCGTGCGTATGGTCGGCGTGGAGGCGGGCGGCGAGGGCGTCGGCTCCGGACGCCACGGCGCGTCGATCACGAAGGGTTCCCCCGGCGCGCTGCACGGCAGCTTCTCGTACGTGCTGCAGGACGACGAGGGACAGATCTTCGAGGCGCACTCGATCTCGGCCGGGCTCGACTACCCGGGCGTCGGTCCCGAGCACTCGTACTTCAAGGACTCGGGCCGCGCGGAGTACGTGCCGGTGACCGACGCGGAAGCGCTCGACTCGTTCGTCTGGCTCTCACGCACCGAGGGCATCATTCCCGCCTTCGAGACCTCGCACGCGATCGCCGAGCTGCGCCGCCGCGCGCCGCGGCTGGAACCCGGCTCGATCGTGGTCGTGAACCTCTCCGGCCGCGGCGACAAGGACGCGATCGAGGCCAAGCGTCTGCTCGGCGACAGGCTCGCGAAATGAACCGCATCGACGCAGCGTTCGCGAAGGCGCGCGCCGAGAAGCGCGCAGCGCTGATCGTGTTCGTGACGGCGGGAGATCCGGATCTCGAGACCACCGCGGAGCTGATTCCCGAGCTGCAGGCCGCGGGCGCGGACATCATCGAGCTCGGCGTTCCGCACAGCGATCCGATCGGTGAGGGGCCGACGATCCAGATCTCGTCGCAGCGCTCGCTCGCGCGCCACACCACGCTCGCGGAGATCCTCGAGGGGGTGCGGCAGGTGCGCACGATCTGCGACGTGCCGCTGGTGCTGATGGGCTACCTGAACAACGTGCTCGCCTACGGCGAGGAGCGGCTCGCGAAGGACGCGGGCGCGGCGGGCGCGGATGGCCTGATCGTGTCGGACGTGCCGTTCGAAGAGACGGCGCGACTGTCGAGCGCGTGCGCGGAGCACGGCGTGCAGCGGGTGCTGCTGGTCGCGCCCACCAGCACGCCCGAGCGCACGGTGCGGATCGCCGCCGCGAGCCGCGGCTTCGTCTATTGCGTGTCGGTCACCGGCGTGACCGGCGCGCGCACGGAGCTGCCGGCGGATCTCGAGCAGCTGGTCGCGCGTATCCGCCGCGTCACCGCGACGCCGGTCTGTGTCGGATTCGGTGTGTCGACGCCCGCGCATGCGGCGCGCGTGGCGCGGCTCGCGGACGGCGTCATCGTCGGCAGCGCGCTGGTCTCGCGCATCGACGCCGCGCCGGATCGCGAGTCCGCGCTGCGCGCGGCGCGCGACTTCGTCGCGGAGCTCAGGCGCTCGGTGGACGCTGCGCGCGCTTGAGCCAGGCCGCGTAGAGCTCGCGTACCTGCTTCTCCGCCGCCTCCCAGGCGCCGGAATTGTCGATCACCACGTCCGCGAGCGCGCGCTTCTGCTCGATCGGGAGCTGGGAGCGGATGCGCGAGAGCGCGTCCTCGCGCGAGAGCTTGTCGCGCGCCATCACGCGCTCGAGCTGTTGGGCCTCGGTCGCGTAAACCAGCACGATCGCGTCGAACGGCAGCACCGCCCCGCTGCCGATGCCCGCCTGCTTGCCCTCGAGCAGCAAGGGGATATCCGCCACGATCACCGCCACCCCGCGCGCGCGGTGCGCCTCGATCCGCATCTGCGTCTCGCGCGTCACCAGCGGGTGTATCAGCACGTTCAAGCGACCTCGCGCGCTCGGGTCGTTGAACACGAGCTTGCCGAGCTTGGGCCGGTCGAGCTCGCCGTCGGGCGTCAGGTAGTCTCGCCCGAAGGCCTCGACGATCGCGGCCAGGCCCGCGCCGCCGCGCGCCTGCAGCTCGCGCACGATCGTGTCGGAGCATTCGACCGCGGCGCCGAGCGCGCGCAGGAGCTCGGCGACACGCGACTTGCCGGTGCCGATGCCGCCCGTCAGGCCGATCAGAACGGATCCGGGGGTCGCCATTGGCCCAGCAGTATAGGGGAGGGCGTGCCCTCGAGAGCGGCCGTGGGGTATAGTCGCGCCCGCCCGATCCGGGCCCCGTTCGATGAGTTTGCCATGAGCGACCCGAGCCAGAACGAAAAGGCGCTAGCCGGCTTGCGCGACGAGCTCGACTCGATCGATGCGCGGATCCTCGCGCTCTTGAACGACCGCGCGCAGCGCAACGCCGAGATCGGGCGCCTGAAGGCGGTGAGCGGCGTGTCTCCGTTCGTGCCCGCGCGCGAGCTGGAGATCTTCGAGCGGCTCGAGCAAGCCAATCCCGGACCGTTCCCGACCGCCGCGATCCGCAAGGTGTTCCGCGAGATCATCTCGGCCTCGATCTCGCTCCAGCGCGGCGTGACGGTGGCCTACCTCGGCCCGCCCGCCACCTACACGCAAGCCGCCGCGATCCAGCAGTTCGGGCGCATGGCCGACCTGCGGCCCGCCGCGACCACCGACGCGATCTTCGGCCAGGTCGAATCCGGCCAGGTCGAATTCGGCGTGGTGCCGATCGAGAATTCGAACGAGGGCGTGGTCAGCCACACGCTCGATCTGTTCGTCGAGTCGCCGCTCACGATCGCGGCCGAGATCCACGTGCCGATCCACCACGATCTGCTCTCGAAGCAGGGCGACCTGCGCGCGATCCGCGCCGTCGCGTCGCACCCGCAGGCGCTCGCGCAGTGCCGCGCCTGGCTCGAGCAGAACCTGCCCAACATTCCACAGCAGACCACGCACTCGACCGCGCAGGCGGCCGAGCTCGCCGCGCGCAGCGAGGAGATCGGCGCGATCGCGAGCCCCGTGGCGGCCGAGCTGTACGGCCTGCGCACCGTCTGCGTCGGGATCGAGGACCGCGCCGACAACACCACGCGCTTTCTCGTGATCAGCAAGAAGGCGCCGCCGCGGAGCTCGCGCGACATCACCTCGATCCTGTTCTCGATCAAACGCGACGTGGTCGGCGCGCTGTACAAGGCGCTCGAGCCGTTCTTTCAAAACGGCGTGAACCTGACGCGGATCGAGTCGCGCCCGACGCGCGCGCGCGCCTGGGAGTACGTGTTCTTCTGCGACTTCGAGGGCCACGTCGAGGACTCGAAGGTCGGGGCCGCGATCGCCGAGCTGCGGCCTCGCTGTGATTTCGTGAAGGTGCTGGGGAGCTATCCGCAAGCCGAGGGAGCGCCATGAAGATCCGCGATCTCGTGAACGCCCACGTGCGCGACCTCGCGCCCTACGTGCCGGGCAAGCCCGTCGACGAGCTCGAGCGCGAGCTCGGCATCGAGGACTCGATCAAGCTGGCCTCGAACGAGAGCCCGCTCGGCCCGTCACGGCGCGTGATCGAGGCGATCCTCTCCGCCGCCGAAGACCTGAACCGCTACCCCGACGACTCCTGTTTCCGGCTGCGCGCGCAGCTCGCGAAGGCGCTCGGCGTGGGCGGCGACTCACTGTGCTTCGCGGCGGGCTCCGATGGCATCATCGAGTTGCTGGTCAAGTGCTTCCTCTCGCCAGGCGACGAAGCGCTGTTTCCCTGGCCGAGCTTCGCCATGTATCCGATCGCGACGCTCGGCGCGGGCGCTACGCCGGTGCGTGTACCCGTCGACGCCGAGCTGCGCGCGGACGTCGACGCGCTGCTCGCCGCGGTGACAAAGCGCACGCGCCTCTTGTTCCTCGCCAATCCGAACAACCCGACCGGCACGTCGCTCGGCGCGGCGGCCTTCGCGCGCTTGCTGAAGGAGCTCCCCGAGCGCGTGCTGCTGGTCGCCGACGAGGCCTACGTCGAGTTCGTGCGCAGGAGCGACTTCCCCGACAGCCTGGCCGCGCTGCGCGAGCGCTCGACACTGGTCGTGCTGCGGACGTTCTCCAAGGCCGACGCGCTGGCAGGCCTGCGCGTCGGCTACGCGGTCGCGAACCCGGAGCTGATCGCGTACCTCGACCGCGCGCGGCACCCGTTCATCGTGAGCACGCTCGCACAGGTCGCCGCTTGCGCCGCGCTCGCGGACCGCGCGCACCTCGAACGCATTCGCGCCGTCACGCACGCGGGGCTCGCGCAGCTCGAGGCCGGGCTCACGAAGCTGGGCCTGCGCTTCGCGGCGAGCGACGCGAACTTTCTCTGCATCGAGGTCGGGCCAGACGCCGACGCGCTCAATGATCGGCTGCTGCGGCACGGCGTGATCACCCGACCCCTGGGCGGCTTCGGGCTCACCACCCACCTGCGCGTCTCGGTCGGCACCGAGCTCGAGAACGAGCGCTTCCTCGAGACGCTGGCGCGTGAGCGGCGCGCTTGAGCGAGCCCGTGTTCGAGCGCGTCGCCGTCATCGGGCTCGGCCTGATGGGCGGCTCGGTCGCACTGGCGGCGCTCGAACGCGGGGCGGCACGCGAGGTACGAGGCGTCGATCCCGGTCTCGACGCAGCCGGTCCGATCCGACTCGTGCCGCTGGCCGACGCCGCGGCCTGGGCCGACCTGCTGGTGCTCGCCGTACCTCTCGAGGCCATGGCGGAGACGATCCGGGAGCTGGCCGCGCACGTGCGTCCGTCGACGCTGCTGACCGATCTGGCGAGCGTGAAGGCGCCGGTGGCGGAGTTGGCGCGCAGGCACCTTCCCTGGCCCGCAAACTGCGTCGGCGCTCACCCCATGGCCGGCAGCGACCGGGCCGGATTCGCGGCGGCCGAGGCGGGTCTTTTCGCGGGCGCGCCGTGCATTCTGGCCCTCTCCGGCGGGGAGAGCGCTTATGTGGTGGACCGGATTGAGGAATTCTGGCAGTGTCTCGGCTCTCGCACGGTTCGGATGACGCCGGAGGAGCACGACACGATTGCAGCCACGCTCTCGCACGCCCCGCACCTGATCGCTTTTGCCTATGCAGCGGGGCTGCCGCGCGACGAGAGAGTGGATCTGGCAGGTCCGGGGTTGCGTGATTTCATCCGCATCGCACGCGCCAACCCCAAGCTCTGGTGCGAGATTTTGCTTATGAATCGCCAGCGCGTGGCCGAAGAGGCAGCGCGGTTTTCGAAGAACCTGGGACGGCTTTTGGACGCACTCGGACGCGGAGATCGAGAAGCACTCGAAGAAGCGCTCCGGGACGGCCAGGAAATCAGTCAGAAACTCGAACGCAACGGGTAGGAGATCGACGCCGCTAATGTCAGACCAAGCACAAACCCCCACCCTCTCGGATGAGTCCTTCGCGGATCTGTTCGAGAGCAGCCAATCGCTCGTCAAAGAAGGCCAGGTCGTTACTGGCACCGTGCTCTCCGTCGATCCCGAGTTCGTCCTGGTGGACGTCGGGTGCAAGTCGGAAGGGATGATCGCCACCTGGGAGTTCGCCGACGACGATGGCGTCGCGCGAATCGAGGTCGGCCAGAAAGTCGAAGTTCTCGTCGAGCAGTCCGAGAACGACGACGGCGTGATCGTGCTCTCCAAGGAGAAGGCCGATCGCCTGCGCGTTTGGGATCACCTGCAGAAGGCTTACGACGACCAGGAAGTGGTCGAGGGCGTGATCAACGGGCGCGTGAAGGGGGGACTCTCCGTCAGCCTGAAAGGCGTGAAGGCGTTCCTGCCCGGTAGCCAGGTCGATCTTCGACCGGTGCGGAATCTGGATCGCATGATCGGCGAGAACCAGAAGTTCAAGATCATCAAGTTCAACAAGCGCCGCGGCAACATCGTGCTGTCGCGCCGCGCGCTGCTCGAGACCGAGCGCCAGTCGCTGCGCCAGAAGACGCTCGAGATCCTGAAAGAGGGTCTCGTGGTCGAGGGCATCGTCAAGAACATCACCGACTACGGTGCGTTCATCGATCTGGGCGGCATCGACGGTCTGCTCCACATCACGGACATGTCGTGGGGCCGCATCTCGCACCCGTCGGAGGTGTTTCAGGTCGGCGATCAGGTGCGCGTGCGCGTGCTGAAGTTCGATCCCGAGACGGAGCGCGTGTCGCTGGGCCTGAAGCAGACCCAGCCCGACCCGTGGATCTCGATCGGCGATCGCTACCCGATCGGTCTGCGCCTGCACGGCAAGGTGGTCTCGCTCGCCGACTACGGCGCGTTCGTGGAGCTCGAGCCCGGCATCGAGGGGCTGATCCACATCTCCGAGATGAGCTGGACCAAGCGCGTGAAGCACCCGTCGAAGGTGGTCGCGATCGGCGACGAGGTCGACGTGCTCGTGCTCGAGGTCGACTCGCAGAACCGCAAGATCTCGCTCGGCATGAAGCAGACCGAGCCGAATCCGTGGAGCCTGCTCGAGGAGCGCTACCCGGCCGGCACGAAGGTGCACGGCGTGGTGCGCAACGTGACCAACTTCGGCGTCTTCGTCGGCATCGAGGAAGGCATCGACGGCCTGGTCCACGTCTCGGACATCTCGTGGACGCAGAAGATCCGCGACCCCAAGGAGCTGTTCAAGAAGGGCGACGAGCTCGACGCCGTCGTGCTGAAGGTCGACACCGAGAGCGAGAAGTTCTCTCTCGGCCTGAAGCAGCTCACGCCCAACCCGTGGGACGAGGTGCCGCGCAAGTTCCCGGTCGGCAGCCGGATCAAGGGCAAGGTCACGAGCATCGCCGACTTCGGTGTGTTCGTGGAAGTCGAAGAGGGCATCGAGGGGCTGGTCTACGCCTCCGAGGTCGGACGCGACGTCCAGAACCTGAACGACGTGTGCAAGATCGGCGACGAGGTCGAAGCGCTGGTCGTGCGCGTCGACGCCTCGGAGCAGAAGATCGCGTTGTCGATGCGGGCGATCCTCGAGCGCGAAGACCGCGCCGCGATCAAGCGCGTGGCCGCGCAGACGGGCACGCAGAAGGCGACGCTCGGCGATCTGTTCTCGCAGGACGCGCTCTCCAAGCTGCGCGGTGGCGGCGGCTCGTCCGGCACGAACGAATAACCAGAAGACGGAGAAATGCGGGTGGGGGACCTCTCTGGGATGACCAAGAGCGACCTGATCGAGCGCGTGGCGGTGAAGGTTCCGCACGTCTCGAAAAAGGACACCGAGACGGTCGTGAACACGATCTTCGACTGCATGACCGAAGCCCTGCGCAAGGGCGATCGGATCGAGATCCGCGGCTTCGGGAGCTTTCAAGTGAAAGTTCGCGAGGCACGTGAGGGTCGGAATCCGAAGACCGGCGAAGAAGTGAAGATCCCCGCCAAGCGCACGCCCTTCTTCAAGGTCGGCAAGGAACTCAAGGAGCGCATCGAGGCCAAGCGCAAGCAAGAGGCCGGGGGGCACGCGCCCCCGTCGCCTCGGCCGAGCGCGGGCTCGGGTGGCCGGAGCTGAAGGCGGAACGGCCGCTCTGGGCGCCCTGGCGCATCGACTACATCGAGAGCGCGCACGGACCAGGGCGCTGCATCTTCTGTGAGCCCGAGCCCCCGCCTCCGGATCGGGAGCGCCTGATCCTGCACCGCGGGCGACACGTGTTCGTGTTGCTGAACCGCTTTCCGTACGCGGCCGGCCACCTGATGGTCGCGCCGTACGCGCACGCTGCACGGCTCCACGACCTGGACGCCGACGCGCGCAGCGAGCTGATGGCGCGCCTCGCGCAGAGCGCCGAGATTCTCGAGGCGACTTATGCTTGCGAGGGCCTGAACGTGGGTGCGAACCTGGGCAAGGCCGCCGGAGCGGGCTTCGCGGATCACCTGCACTTCCACGTGGTCCCGCGCTGGAGCGGCGATGTGAACTTCATGACCTCGATAGGAGAGATCCGCGTGATCCCGACACACATCGAGCGCACCTACGACCGGCTTCTGCCCGCGTTCGCGGGGCTCGGCGCGCGATGAAGGGCTGGGGATCGCTCGCGTTCGCGGCGCTGGTCGCGGCGTTGGTCATCTTCGTGGTCGTCAGCAACAGCGACCGGGTGACCGTCGTCCTGCCGTTCATCAAGCAGTCGATGCCGCTCTGGGGTGCGCTGGTCACCGCAGCGTCGTTCGGCGCAGCCGCGGCCGGCTTGGTGCTGGTCTGGCCCGTGATCCGGCTCAACCTTCAGTCGCGCCGCCAGAGCAAGCGCATCGCGGAGCTCGAGCAGGAGATCCACGGCCTGCGCACGCTGCCGATCGCGGGCGACGCCGCCGGCGCCTCGAGCGCGCCGAAGGCCTAGCGTGCGCGACTGGCTGCGCGGGAAGCCGAAGAGCGCGCCCGAGCGCACGGCCGCGACGCAGCTCCGCAGCGCACTGCACTTCGTGCTGGCCGGTGACTTGCCCGGCGCGGAGGCGGCGCTCGCCGAAGCCGCGCGCCTCGACTCGTCCTCGTCCGACGTGTTCCTGTCGCTCGCGAACCTGTACCGCCTGCGCGGTGACATCGGCCGCGCGATCCAGATCCACCAGAATCTGCTCTTGCGCGCGGACATCTCGGAAGAGCTGCGGCGCGAGGCGCTGCTCGGGCTGGCGCTCGACTTTCGCGCGGGCGGGTTCCTGAAGCGCTCGGCTTCCGCGTTCGAAGACCTGCTCGAGGTCGAGCCCGACAATCTGCAGGCGCTGCGGGCGCTCGAGCGCATCCGCGTCGACGCGGCGGACTGGGAAGGCGCGCTCGCGGTGCGCAAGCAGATCGGCGCGCGCGATCCCGACTCGATCAAGGTCACCGCGCACTTGTGGACGGGCCTGGGGCGCGCGGCCGTCACGCGCGAGCGCGACGCCGACGCGCGCAAGGCCTTCAAGCGCGCGCTCGCGACCGACCCCGAGTGCGCCGCGGCGTACATTGCGCTCGGCGACCAGCACATGCGCGAGGCGAGCTGGCGGAAGGCCTCGGGCTCGTTCCGGCGCGCGCTGGGGTTGCACGAGGCGATCGGAACGCTGCTCTACCCACGGCTCTCGGACGTGCACGCGAAGCTCGGCGACCTGTCGGGCTTCGAGTCGCTGTTGCGCGAGCGACTGGACGAAGCTCCGGACGACCGCGATGCGAGCCTGTGGCTCGCGCGCACGCTTGCGACACTGAGGCGTGTCGACGACGCGCTCGGCATCCTGCGACGGCTGCTCGACCGCGACCCGGCCTGTCTGGCGGCTCACGCCGAGATCGGCCGGGTCCTGTTGCGCGAGCACCGCGACGAAGAGACGAAGAAGGCCTTCGAGGAGCTGCTCGAACGCTTGACGCCCGAGCCGCGCCGGCTGGCGTGTCGCGGCTGCGGCACGCAGGACACGACGCTGCACTTCCGCTGCCCGCAATGCGGGGAGTGGGACAGCTTCGCCTAAGCGCGCTTCGCTCCGCTCGGATCCGAGAGAGCGCGCGCTACGGCGGCATTCAGAATCGCGGGCGTGAACGGCTTCTGCACGAAGGCCGAGACGCCCAGCACCGCTAGCCGGCCGATCGCCTCTTCTTCCGGGTAGCCGCTGGTCACCAGTACGGGCACGTCCGCCAGGCGCGCGCGGACCTCGACCAGCACGTCCTCGCTGGACTCCCGGCCGAGCGTCAGGTCGAGCAGAATCACGTCGATCGCACGGCCGTGCGCCTCCAGCAGCGCACGCGCCTCGGCGGTGTTCGCGGCGAGCAGCACGCGGTGCCCGGCCGATTCCAGGCTCAGCCGCACGACCTCGCGCACCGCGCGTTCGTCGTCGACGACCAGCACGAGCGCCGTGTCGACCGCTTCGTACGCGCTCGCGCCCGCGGCCGCCTCGCGCGCGGCTGCGCCTTCGCTCGATGCAGCGGGCAGCAGCACGCGCATGCGCGTGCCGCGGCCGGGCTCGCTCTCCACCTCGATCGTCCCTCCGTGTCCGCGCACGATGCCGTGCACCACGGCCAGGCCGAGACCGCGACCGGTCGCGCGCGTGGTGTAGAAGGGATCGAAGATGCGCGCGCGCGTGACCGCGTCCATGCCGACGCCCGAGTCGACCACGTCGAGCGCAAGCCATTCCGCGGGCGCGGACTCTTCGGGCGACGAAAGCTCCACGTGCTCGATCCTGACGCGCACCTCCCCGCCGCCGATCGACAGTGACTCGCCCGCGTTGATCAACAGGTTCATCAACACCTGACGCAGCTGCGTGGGATCGGCGGCGACGAACGCCGGCCGGTCGGGCGCGTCGACACCGAGCCGCGCGTTCGGCGGCAGCG
>JANNLG010000124.1:0-39473 GCA_031396695.1 Deltaproteobacteria bacterium | reverse complement strand
GCACGGCGCGAGCGCAGCACGAAGTACTTGCCCGCTTCCTGCAGCGTGACGACCGGCGGCACCTCCATGCCCGCGAACTTCGTCGCGCGCTTGCCCTCGAGCACGGGATCCATGCCGATGTACGCGCCGGACAGAAGCGTGCCGAGGCCCGACACCTGACCGCCCGCGATGCGCGGCTTGACGATCCAGAAGCGCGCCGATTCGCGCAGGTACTCGCTCGCGCCCGACACCATGCGGGCCTTCACGACCACGCCGGTGAGGTCTTGCGAGAGCTCGACCGACTCGACCAGGCCGATCTCGACGTCCTTGTACTTGACCTGAGTCTTGCCGGCTTGCAGACCCTCGGCCGACTTGAACGAGATCTCGATCTCGGGTCCGCGCGCCGACAGCACGCGCCAGGCGACGAACCCGCCCACCAGCACCGCGATGATCGGAATGATCCAGATCGCGGAGACTCGTTTCTGCTCCTCGATCAGCGCATCGCCGACGTCGTCGCTTCCGTCTTGTCCTGCCCGACTCATCGTGTCTCCGGCTCGCTGCGGTCCCAGATGATACGCGGGTCGAACGACTCCGCGGCGAAGATGGTGATCACGACGACCGCGCCGAAGAACACCGCGCCCGCGGAGGCCTCGATCGTGGCGAGGTTCCCCAGCCGCACCAGCGCGACCATGATCGTGATCACGTAGATGTCCACCATCGACCAGCGCCCGATCGCCTCGGTCAGGCGGTACATGCGCGTGCGCTCCACGGGTCGCCAGCTCGAGCGTCGCTGCACGGAGATCAACAGGAACACGAGGATCGCGAGCTTCATCATCGGGACGAAGATGCTGGCCGTGAAGATCACGAGCGCGAGTGGCCAGTCACCGTGCTCGAGGAAGTACACCACCCCGCTCATGATCGTGTCGGCGGTGGGCTTGCCGAGCGAGGTGACGGTCATGACCGGCAGCAGGTTGGCCGGCACGTAGCAGATCGCCGCTGCGATCACGAGCGCCCACGTGCGCTGCAGGCTGTTCGGCTTGCGCAGGTGCAGCGCGGCGCCGCAGCGCGGGCAGCGCACGCCGCGCACGTGACCGCCCGGCATGCGCGCGAGCTTGCCGCAGTCGTGACAACTCGCGTACGAGGCCGCGATCGCCGTCCGGTATTCGTGCGCGCCCGAGGCGCGTTCGGACTCGCTCAAGGCTCCCCCTCGAGCCGTTCCCAGACTTCCTCCGGATCGAACGACGAGACCGCGGCGGTGAGCACGCCGATCAGCAGCACGAACGACCAGAGCGCGAGCCCGGGCACCACGCTCGCCATCGCCAAGAGTTTCACGATCGCGACCAGGATCCCGACCAGGAACACTTCGAGCATGCTCCAGGTCTGGGCGTGGCGGAGCATCCGAAACGCGTGCGGAAGCTGCCACGGACGCTGACCGAAGCGCAGCGGACCGAGCACCCACAGGATCAGCCCGATCTGCAGCGCCGGCGCGAGCTCGATGGTCAGGAACACGAGCGCCGCAATCTCCTGCTTGCCCGCCTGCCACAGGTCGACCACGCCCGTCAGCAGGGTCGTCTGCGTGGAGAGCCCCTTCATGTCGAAGGCCAGGAACGGGAAGCTGTTCGCGACGATGAACAGCACCGACGACGCGAGCGCGAGCGCGAGCGTGCGCTCCAGACCGTTGCGCGGCCGCCGACGCAGCAGGTCGCCGCAGCGCCGACACTTCGCGGTGTGGCCCTCGGGCACGCGCGGAAGCCGGTGCAGCAGGTCGCAGCACTCGCAAGCGACGAGGTTGGCCGAGGGCATGTCGCGCGCCGCCTAGCGCGCCGGGTGCGCGAGCGCCTTGCGCCGCTCCAGCCACGCGCGCCGCTGCTCGAGCGGCAGCGCGACGTAGGCGTTCATCTCGGCGCGGCCTTCGTCCGAGGCCATCGTGGCCATGAACGCTTCGCCCTCGATCACGAGCCCGGCCTCGAGGTGGAGCTCCGCGCCCTGGTACACCGCGCGCTTGATCTCGGCGATCGCGACCGGCGAGAGCTCGGCGAGCTCCGACGCGAGCGCCTTCGCGCGCGCGAGCGCGTCGGGTGCGAGCTCGTGCACGATCCCGAACGCGAGCGCTTCCTCGGGCCGGCAGATGCGTCCGCGCAGGATGAAGTCGATCGCGCGGCTCGCGCCGAGCAGCCGCGCCAGCCGCTGCGTGCCGCTCCCGCCCGGCAGGATCCCGAGCGTGACCTCGGGCAGACCGATGCGGTGGTCGCCGGTCTGCGCGATGCGGATGTCGCACGACAGCGAGAGCTCGAAGCCGCCGCCCATGGTGTCGCCGTTCATCGCCACGATCACCGGCTTGGGCAGCGCGCGCAGCGAGCCGAGCAGCTCGTGGTAGCCGTGGTTCAAACCTCGGCCGAGCGCCTTCATGGCCGGCTTGTTGCTCGCGAGCTGCGCGAGCTCCTCGACACTGTAGTGCGTGATGAACTTGCCGGGCATTCCGCCCGTCAACACGACCGCGCGCACCGCCGGGTCGCCCCACTGCGCGATCAGCGCGCCGAGCTCCTGCGTGCCCTCGGCGCAAAAGTAGTTCATGGGCGGGTTGGTGTAGGTCGCCACGACCACGCCGCGTCCCGCGTCCGCAACACTCCAGAGCTTCATGGATCCACCTCGGCTTTGCACCGTCAGCCGCGGACAGGATACGCGCTTCGCGTGCTACGGTCGCGATCATGACGACGCCCGCCGCCACGCGCACGTTGGGAGCGATTCTGTACGAGGACTTCGAGCTGCTCGACCTGTACGGTCCGCTCGAGATGTTCGGGAGCGTCGGACCGGCGCTGCGGATCGTGACGGTGGCCGCGGGCCCCGGACCGGTGCGCTCGTTCCAGGGTCCGAAGACGCTGGCCGAGCACGGCTTCGCGGACTGCCCGAAGCTCGACCTGATCCTCGTGCCCGGCGGGCTCGGCACTTTCCCGCAGCTCGTGAACGAGCCGTTCCTCGCCTTCCTGCGCGAGCGCGCGCCGCGCGCGGAGCTGACCATGTCGGTCTGCTCCGGCTCGGCCATTCTCGCGAAGGCCGGCCTGCTCGACGGCCGGCGCGCGACCTCGAACAAGCAGTTCTTCTCGGCCGCGAGCTCGCAGAGCGACAAGGTCGATTGGGTGACCGAAGCGCGCTGGGTCGAGGACGGACCCTACGCGACGTCGTCCGGCGTCTCCGCGGGAACCGACATGGCGCTCGCGGTCGTCGCGCGGCTGTACGGCAAGGACCGCGCGCAGCAGATCGCCGAGTACACCGAGTACGAGTGGCAGACGGACTCGACCCGCGATCCGTTCGCGAAGTTCCTGAACCAGGGCAAGCTCGAGGCGATCCTGCAGGGGCGCACGCCGGGCTGAATCGGCGCTTGCGTAACTAATCTGTTACGCGTACGCTCCGGGCATGGGAACACAGATCAGCCTTCTGAACGTGCGACGGAGCATCCTGATCAACGCCTCTCCAGCTCGAGTCTGGGAGGAGTTCACGAGCTTCGAGCGCGTCGCCGCGTGGCTGAACCGCGGCCACACGCTCCACGTGTTCGAGCCGCGCCTGGGCGGCAAGACGGAGATGAGCGTAGAGATCGACGGCGTGCGGCAGCGCTACGGCGGCCCGATCCTGATCTGGGAGCCGGGCCGCGAGGTGACGTTCGAGAGCAACTGGGAGAAGGCTCCCCTCACCTGGCCGGTGCCGACTCTGTGGACGATCCGGCTGACACCGATCTACGACGGCACGCTGGTCGAGCTGTTCCACCACGGCTTCGAGCGGCTTGGCGTCGACGCGGCCGACAACCTCGAGGGCTACGAGAGCGGCTGGGACGTGAAACACCTGAAGGCGCTGCGGGCGATCGTTGAGCGCTAGGGACGCCTTCACCGCGATCGCCGATCCGACCCGACGGGAGATCCTGGAACTGCTGCGCGACCGCGGCGAGCTGATGGCCGGCGAGATCGCGTCGAACTTCGCGTCCGCGTCGCGGCCGGGCATCTCGCGACACCTGCGCGTGTTGAAGGAGTGCGGCGTGGTGAACTCGGAGCGCGACGGCCAGGCGCAGATCTATCGCCTGAACCCGCGCCCGCTGCAGCAGATCCACGCCGGCTGGCTCGCGGGCTTCGCGCGCATGCAGGTCGACAGCCTGAAGGCGCTGCGCCGGCGCGTCGAGGGCACGAGACGCGTTCGCGAGTGACGCAGCTTTCCGTGCGCAGTAAGCTCCGCGCGATGGCCGCACCCGATCTCGTCGACGATCTTCTGTCACGCGGCTTCACCCGCCGCGGACTGCTGCGCGCGCTGGCGCTGGCCGGCGCCGCGGGCGCCACGATTCCGTTCGGGTCCGAGCGCGCGCTCGCGCAGCTCTCGAATCTGGGCAGGCGGCCGAGCGCGGGCTCGGTCGTGATCAACGCCAACGAGTTTCCAGAGGGGCCGTCGGCCGCGGCGCTCGACGCGCTGCTGGCCGTCGCGCGCAACGGCAACCGCTATCAGTACCCCGAGACGGCGGAGCTGATCGAGACCGCATCGAAGCTCGAGGGCCTGAAGCCGGAGAACTACGTCGCCTACGCGGGCTCGAGCCTGGCGCTTCACCACGGCGTGATCGCGTTCAGCTCGCCCGAGCGCGCGCTCGTGACCGTCGAGCCCGGCTACGAAGCGGCGGCGCGCGCGGCGGAGTTCATCGGCGCGCCGGTCGTGCGCGTGCCGCTGCGCGCGGACGGCGCGCACGACCTGAAGGCGATGGTCGCAGCCGCGCGGACGAAGCCGCCCGGATTGTTCTACGTGTGCAATCCGAACAACCCGACCGGCTCGATCACGCCGCGCGCGGAGATCGAGTGGTTGACCGCGAACAAGCCCGAAGGCTCGGTCGTGCTGCTCGACGAAGCGTACATCCACTTCTCCGACGAGCCGCCCGGCGTCGACCTGGTCCGCGCCGGCAAGGACGTGATCGTGCTGCGCACGTTCTCGAAGATCTACGGCATGGCGGGGCTGCGCGCGGGTTTCGCGATCGGCCGACCCGACCTGGTGCAGAAGATGGGCCGCTTCCAGACCGGCGCGATGCCCGTGACCGCGATGGCGGCCGCGCACACGATGCTGAAGGACCCCGAGCTCGTCGCCACGCGCAAGCGCGGCAACAGCGCGCGGCGCGCCGACGTGATGGCCTTCTTCGCAGCGCACGGCTTCGCCCACACGCGGTCGGTCAGCAACAAGTTGATGGTCGACGCGCGCGTTCCCACCCAACAGGTGATCGACGCGCTCGCCGCGCGCGACGTCTTCGTCGGCCGCGCCTGGCCGGTCTGGCCGACGCACGTGCGCGTCACGGTCGGCTCGAGCGAGGACATGGCGCGCTTCAAGGTCGCGTTCCTCGAAGTCACCGCGAACGGCGGGGCGCGCGGCTAGGCGCGGAGCAGGTCGCGAATCAGGGGCAGATGCTGGCGACCGAGGAACACCTCGCTGCCGAGACGGTACGAGGGAACCTCGAAGACGTTCGCCGCGAAGAGCTCTGCTCGCAGAGCGTCGAGCTCGGCCGGGCCCGCCTGTCGCACGAACGTTTCGAAGCCCGCGGAGGGTGCGCCGATCTCCTCGAGCAGGTGCGCAACCGTTCCCTCGCTCGCGATTTCGAGTGACTCGCGCCAGTGCGCCGCGAACGTGCGCTCGACGTACGCACGAGCGCACGACGTTGCCTGGCGGTTCACCCACAGGAGTCCGAGCGCTGCGAGTGTCGAGTCCACCGGCCGATCGAGATCCCCTAACACGAGGCCGTTCGAAGCGGCGTAGCGGTGGAGATCGCGCGCCGTGTACTCCGCGCGATGCCGGCGATGACGTGTGCCGCGGTCGTCCTCGGCCGAGGCGGGTCGCGACGGCTTCGCGGGCGCGACCACCAGCGGAAGCCAGTCGATCTCGATACCGAGCGCATCGGCCAGCGCGCAGGTCGGCTCGAGTGCGAGATAGGCGTGCGGGCTCTTGAAGTCGATCGCCACGGCGAGCCGTCGAGCTCCCGCCGCACCCGATAGCACGCCCGGCGCGGACGAGCCCTCGTACGCGACGTCGGGCGCCGGCCCGCGGCGTCCGGTCAGAATCCAGCGCACGCGCGGCAGGTGCTCGCGCCCCCAGAACGTCTCGCCCTCGACGACGTAGGTCGGCACGCCGAAGATTCCCGCGTCGAAGATCGCGCTCTGCATCGCGTCGTGCGCGGCGCGTCCCTCACCGGCCGCGTACGTGCGGAAGCCGACGAGCGTCGCGCCCGACTCGCGCAGCACGCGCTCGATCACGTCGATGTCTTCGATGTCGAGCTCGCGCCGCCAGAAAGGCTCGTAGACCGAGTGCGTGTAGGCGCGCAGCACGTCGGCGCCCTGCCCCTTTGCCCACGTCATGCCGATCCCGGCGAGCGAAGAGTCCCAGATCTTGATCGTGCCGCGCAGCACCCGTCCGCGCAGCAGCGCGTAGCGCCGGGCGTCGCGGTACGCGTGCTTGACGCCGAGCCACTGCTCCGGCGTGCGGCGACTCTCGACCACCTCGTCGCGCGGACCGAGCCGCGCGGAGCCCAGGAAGCTCGGAATGTCGAGCGTGAGCGGCCGCCAGTCGATCTCGATGCCGAGCTCGTCGGCCAGCGCGTAGGTCGGCGCCACCGCCAGGTACGCGTAGGGGCTCTTGTGGTCCAGGTACACGATCAGCGGCGCTTTCGAGGCGAGCGGATCGAACGCGAGCGACGCCATGGCTTCGTCGCAGGGTATCGCACTCGCGCGCGGGACAGGCGAGATGCCAAGATGGAGCCATGAGCGATCCCCGCACCCCGCAGCTCTACGGCCTGGGCACCTCCGTGTACGCCGAGCGCGACGGGAAGATCCTGGTGCTGAAGCGCGCGGGCGGCGCCGCGCCCGGCGCCTGGTATACACCAGGAGGTGTGCTCGACCCGGGCGAGACGCCGCCGGTGTGCGCGCGCCGCGAGCTTCTCGAGGAATCCGGCCTGGTGCCGACGGGTCCGCTCGAGCTGGTCGGCCTGATCCCCATGCACGTGTACGGCGCGCAGAGCTTCCTGGTGGCCTACGCGTGCGAGTGCAAGGAAGGGGAAGTGCGCCTCAGCCACGAGCACACGGCCTTCCGCTGGGTCGACGCGCGCGACTACCGCGAGCGCTACTTCTCGGAAGCGGGCATCGACTCGCTGCGCGCGCGCGAACCCGAGATCGCCAAGCTCTCGGCTTCGGTGCGGCAGGGACTCGACGAATACCTGAAATTTCGGGCGCGCTCTTGACTCTCCCCTCGGAGGAGGCCGCAGCTTCTCCTGCCAAGGAGAAGAACCCATGACCAGCCTGTTTCCCGACATCTGCACGGACGACCTGTCGCGCTCGCGCGACTTCTACCGCGACCTGCTCGGCTTCGAGGTGGTGTTCGAGAACGACTGGTACGTGCAGATGCACCATCCCAAGCAGCCGGCCGCGCAGATCGCGTTCGTGCTGCGCGAACACCACAGCGTTCCGAAGGCGTTCCAGGCGCGCGCGCAGGGGGTGCTGGTGACGGTCGAGCTCGAGGACGTCGACGCCTGCCATGCGCACGCGCGCGCGCGCGGACTCGAGTTCGCCTACCCGCTCCTGAGCGAAGTCTGGGGCCAGCGACACTTCATGGTGGCGGACCCGAACGGCCTGCTGGTCGACGTGGTGCAGCTCATTCCGACGGCGGGCGCGTGAGCGACGATGCGAACCTGATGCCGATCGGGCGCTTCGCGCGCGCGGTTCGGCTGTCGGTGAAGGCGCTGCGCCACTACGACGAGGAGGGGCTGCTCGTTCCCGCGCTCGTCGACCGCCAGACCGGCTACCGCTACTACGCGCGCGACCAGGCGCGCGACGCGGTAATGATCGCGATGCTGCGCTCGCTCGATCTGCCGCTCGCGTCGATCCGCGCGGCGCTCGGCGGCTCGCCGCGCGACCTCGCGAGCGTGCTCGCGCGCGAAACCGAGCGGATGAGCGCCGAGCTCGAGCAGCGCCGCCGCGCGCTGCGCTCGCTCGAGCGGATTGCGCGCGCGGGCACGCTCGCGCCCTACACGATCGCCGTGCGCGACGAGCCCGCACACTTCGTCGCGCGCCTCAGCGGCACGACCAGCGCGGAGCGCCTGATCGAGGATTCGACCGCATGGGTGTGGGACGTGATGGAGGACGTGAAGCGCGCCGGGCGCCCCGAGCGCATGCCGATCCTGTGTCTGACCGAGCCGCCCGACGCCGACGGCGCGATCGTCGTCCACACCTGCGCGAGCATCACGCCTCCGCCGCCGCGTCTCGCGCGCGCGAAGCCGTTCGAGCTGCCCGCCGCGACGTGTGCGTGGACGCTGCACCGCGGCTCGTACGACGAGCTCGGTCTCGCGCACCACGCGCTGTTCGCCTGGGCGCAGGAACGCGGCCACGACCCGCGCGCAGCCGTGCGCGAGATCTACCTGAACAGTCCGACGGAAGTCCCCGAAGAAGCGCTCGAGACGGAGGTGCTGCTGCCGCTCGGCGACGGCGGCTAGCTGCGCTACCGCGCCGACAGATCGGCCGAACCCACGTGCGTCACGTGCAGCTCGCGCCGCGCGAAGCGCCACACCCCGTCGGCGCCACGCACGTAGTCGTCGCGATAGCGCGCGATGTTCACGCCGCCCTGGCCGCTCGCGACCTGCAAGTACTCGACGACCTGCCACCGGCCGCGGCCCGAAGCGCCATCGACCTCGACGATGCCGTTGTTCGCGTGCTGGATCACCCAGCGCACGCCCGACACCAGCTTCTTGTAGTGCGCGAAGATCGCGTCGCGTCCGCGCACGGTCGAACCGAGCACGACCCACTCCGCGTCCTCGGCCCAGGTTCCCGCCCACGCCGCGTCGTCGCGCTCGGCAATGGCATGGCAGTAGGTCGACACCAGATCCCGGATCGCGCTGTCATCGTCTCGCATGGTGCGAGCATACCCTAGTGCTCGGGCGATGCGGGAACGCGCGGTCCGTCGAGCCGGGCGACGAGCAGACTCGTGGCTTCGTCGGTGACCTGCTGAAGCGCGGCTTCGACCGCCTGCCGGATGATCTCGTCGGTCACCTTCGGGCAGTCGACCAGGCCGTGTCCGCGGACCGAGTTGCGCCCGAGCAGCTTCAGGTCGAGTCCGTAGCGCTCGACCACGACCGACAGCGTGTACGCCACGCGCATCGCGCCGCGGGAACGCGGCACGATCGAGAGCGAGCTGTTCTGCAGGTCGAACTGGATCACGCGCGCGTACTGTCCCCGGTGGTAGGGCGTGGTCGCGCGAACCGCGGCGCGGTACGAGCCCTCGACCGACTTCAACAGCGCGTTGCAGAGCGGCTCGCCCAGCTCGAACTGATAGGTCGTCGCGGCGCCGGTCAGGGTGCTCGGATGCGCGCGCTCGACGTGCGCGAGGAGCTCCGGACTGCACACGACGCCCGCCTTCTCCGACGATCGGCCGGAGATCGCCTGACTCGGCGCGATCGCGGAGTTCAGCTTGACGGGGTTCACGCACGCCGCGCACAGCGACGCGGCGGCGATCGGTGCGAGCCAGCGCATTCCCGAGAGATCGGCACCCGGAGCGCCCGGCTCTGTGGCCCCGCTCACGCGCCGCCGAGGAAATCCATTTTGCCGAGCTCGACTCCACCCGCACGCAGAATTGCGTAGGCCATCGTGCAGTGGAAGAAGAAGTTCGGCAGCGAGAAGTGCTTCAAGAACTGCTCGCCCGTGAACTTGCCGGTTCGGCCGGGCCCCATCGGCACGCTGATCTCGCGCGCCTCCGAGCCATCGAGCTTCGCGGCCGGCAGCGACTGTGCGTATTCGATCGCCTTGCGGATGCGCGAGCGCAGCTCGTCGAACGAAGCCTCCGTGTCGGGCCACTTCGGGGCTTCCGTGCCGGAGAGCCGCGCCAGGCATCCCTTCACGCTGTCGGTCGCGATCTGTATCTGCACCGAGAACGGCAGCATGTCGGGCGTCAGCCGCTCGCCCAGGAAGTTCTTCGCATCGAACTTTCGAGCGGCCGCGTGCGCTTCGGCCTTGTCCAGCCACACCAGCATGTTGCTCAACATGCGCACGAAGATCGGAACGCTCGCAGAATGCATCGAGATCGACATCGGGTCTCCCTTGGGTTTCAGATCACTTCGAGCTGGTCGCGGTGCGGAAGCGGCGGGAAATTCGCGGTGGGCAGGCTTTGATACCAGAACGCGCAGGACGCGATGTCGTCCTGCAGCGGCAGGTACTGCATCTCGCGGTGGGTGCGCCAGCCGAGCGCCTGGATGGTGATGCGCAGGTCGCGCGCGAAGCGAACCGGATCCATCACGTGCCAGCGGTACAGGCCGAAGCGCTGCTGGGACTGGTAGACGCCGTCGGGTCGGATCACCTGCGGCAGGCCCGCGTAGGCGGTCGAGAACTCCTGATAGCGCGATGCGTCCGGCCGCTGGCGGCGCTCGAGCGAGCCCGGATCGAAGTTGTACGCGCCGCAGAAGTAGTCTTCCGTGCCGGTGCCGGCGATGGTCGGGAACTCGCGGTCGCCGTCCAGGTAGAACTTGATCTCGCCCTCGCCCCACCAACCGGAGTTGTTCACGCCCCACGCCATGTACACGCCCGCGTAGTGGCCCTGCCCGCGTACACCGTCGAGGATCGTGTACACGTCCTTGTACGGCAGCGGATTCGTGCGGCGGAACTGCGCGTGGAAGTAGGCGCAGTCCTCGGGCACGTCCGTCAGCGTGTAGTTGATCTGGTAGTAGACGACGAGCGGCTCGTCGGCGAGGTTGGTCATGGTGAAGCGCGCGCGCTTGCGGAACGGCATCTCCCAGTAGCAGTTGAACGCGCGGCCGGGATTCACGCAGACGGGCAGCGAGTTCACCTGCGCGAAGCTCTCCCAGCCGCACGCGAAGAAGTCGCCCGTCGGGGCCTCGATCGACGCCTGCTCCTGGTCGTCCCAGTACGCGCGCAGAATCGAGAAGCGCCACTTGCCGCGCGCCAGCGTCATCCAGATCTGTTGGATCGCGCCCTGCCCGCCGATGTTGGCGAGCTCGAAGGTCGCGCCGGGCGCGATGATGACGTAGGGGTTCACCTTCCAGCCCTGGCCGAGACCGCGCGCCGCGACGGAAGCCGAGCCCTCCACCGCCATCGCCCCCTTGCCCTTCTCGCCCGTCAGATTTTCCGGACTGATCGAGCGCGTCTCCGCGCGCGAGAGTCGCGACAGCGTCCCGAGGCTCATTCCCAATCCGTTGAACTGCGGCATGCCCGTCGACTCCCTCAATTCAGCAGCGCGCGCGCACGCCGCGCCGCGCCGCGGTGACTCCGCAGAAGCCCACGCCGATCACGATCACGTCCCAGTCGTCGCGCATCCGGCGGTCTATACCACGTCTGCGGAGACGAGCACCCAACGAGCGCGAGCGACGACGCTGCTCGCTCCCGCGAGTGGATCGAAGGGTCCGTCTCGCTCGCAGCATTACCGTTGCCTCGCTGCGCTGGATGGCGAACGGCTTCGTGCTCGTGGTCCGCCCCGATCGCTAGCCAGTCGTCCGGGATGGTCTTCGCGTCTTGAACGCGTTGAGGACGAGGTGGTCAGGCTCTACGCTCACCTCCCCGAGACTGTCCGAGTGAAGGCCGGGGCGCTATTTCAGCGCGGCCCTGATCTGCACTTCGCTGTAAGCGTCGATCTGGCAGGACGTCGTGCCGAGGTCTTCCATCATCCCCTGCGCGACGATCACCACCGTCTGCCCCGGTTTGAACGCGACGCCGCCGCACTTGCCCGGTCCCGGCGCCGGATGCGTCACCGCTGCTTGCGCGCCCAGCTCGCCCTTCAGCTTCTCCAGCACCTGGAACGTGGTCGTCGCTATCCCGTGCTCGCTCTTCGACGACACGACCTTGCCCTTGAAGATCGCGTCGTTGAACTGCACGAACTGCTTGGCGCTCTCGTAGGTGGTGCAGGAGCACGTCTGCGCCGCAGCGGGCGCGGCGAGCAGGGCGAGAGCGACGAGGCCCGAGGAGAGCGCGAGGACGGCGCGGGTCATGCGCTCATGCTAGCTCGACGCGTCTGCTTCGGAAGCACGGCGATCAGTTCGGTCTCACAGAGCAGATTGAAGCGGCAGATCGGTGCGGCCACCAAGGCGTTGGGAAAGCCCTCGAAGCCTGCGTCTCGCAGCTTCTGCCGGAGACGCAGCGCGTCGGCCGGCCGCTTCAGATACGTCACCGCCGACACCACATCGGCGATGCTCGCGCCCTGACCCTCGAGCAGAGCCGCGATGTTCACCAGCATGCGGTCCACCTGCGCGTCGAAGTCCCCGGGATGAGCGGTTCTTCCCGCCTCGTCGATGCTCGCGGTGCCCGATACGTAGAGCGCGACCTTGTCGGACTCGACGACTCGCATGCCGCGCGCGAAGTCGGAGCCGTAGCACGTGGCTTCGTTGAGCGTCGGCGCGCTCATCGTCGAGCGCTGGACCGATCGCGCCGCGTCCTCGGACCGAATCGCGTACAGGCCCAGACAGAGGTCGTGCGCTTCGGGAACGAGCCCGGCGCCGATTCCGGTGCTGGCCGGCGCGGGATCGATCTTGCGCGCCGCGAAGAACTCGCGCCGCGCGCGGTTCAGGGCGGCGTAGTCCCGATCGATGTCGCGCAGGTGGATCCACGTGCGCACCACGTCGTGGAAATCCATGCCGGCTCGCTGCAGTAGGTCCTCGGCGACGCCGAACATGGCGAGCGCCTGCTCGTGGGCGTTCCCGCCGGCCCCGTAGAGACCGCCCGCGTGGAGGTGGTTCTGCTCGCCCACGCGGATGCGAACGCCGCGTGCACGCGCGCACTCCCCGCAACTGCACGCGGGTCGCGCTGCGATCGTATCGCGGCGCAGCTCCCGCCGCTGCGGAAGCGGGAGGAGCGCCTGGATCGACACCTGAAGGCGCGCCCGCTCGTTCAGAGGAGCCTGCTCGATCTCGGTAACGGCGGGTCCCGCGCACGGCTCCCCGCGCGGGGCGAGGACGCGACGGCGCGCTCCCCGGACGGATTCCAGATCCGCCTTCAGGCTGCGCAGGAAGAGCGTCTCGCGCACGATCGACGCCTCGCTCGCAGCCTCGGCGTCGAGCACGGCGAGGATCGCGCGATAGGCCGCTTCAGCCTGGTCGCCGCCGTCCGATCCGGCGCTGTCGAAAGGCTCGCAGAGCAGGAAGAGCTCTCGCGCTTCCGTCCCGTCGACGCGGCGCACGATGATCGAGCAGCCGTGCGTCTCGATCGTCTCTCGCGCGACTAGCACCCGTCGGTGGGCAGCAGCCCGTCAGGCTCGGAAGAGAAGAACGTGAACCCCTTGGGCTTGTTCTTCTCAAAGCAGTTGCCCGTCCCGGGCTCGGGCCCGAGCGGCGGCGGAGTCTGCAGGTAGAGGATGTCGACGCCCGGGATCGGCAGCGGCGGCGGGCTCGCGCCATTCCCGCTCAGCTTGTTCAGGTAGACGAGATTGTTGTTCGACGAGGGATCGGCGATCGGCGGGTCGTTGATGCAGCTCCGGTTCGGGTCGCCGAGCGACACCGCGGTGCACCAGCCGAGCACCGCGATCCCCGCGGAGTCGTTGCCCGTGATGTCGTTCTTCGCGATGACGTTGTCGGAGACGCCGAGCAACAGGATTCCGTAGCCGGGCAGCAAGCCGGCCTGGAAGCTCCCCGGTGGCGCGGGGTTCGGCAGGTTGTTGTCGTAGATCCGGTTGTGCGCGATCACCCAGTTGGCCATCACCGGCTTCGGCGGGTTCCCCGCCGCGTTCGGGTGGTAGAGGCCGACACCGACGGTGTTGTCGTGGATGTCGTTGTGCGTCGCGAGAACGTTGTTGGCGACCGTGATCTCGAGGCCCGTCGGGCTCCCGGACAGGTCGTTGCCGATCACGCGAACGTTCTCCGAGCCCGCGACCCACAGCGCCGTGTCGAGCGAGCCGTACGAGACGTTGTCTTGCACGAGCCCGTTCGCCGAGAGCGTCGGATAGAGGCCGTTCTCGAGGTTCCGCACGGATTCGTTCCGAATGATCTTGAAGTCGTTCACGAAGCGGGTCTGGATCCCGTTCAGCGGAAAGTCCTCGACGCTGAAGCCGCGGATGTAGACGCCTTCGAGCTGCTCCGGGCAGGTGAAGAGCTCCGGGCCACATCCCTCAGGAGCCGCGTAGATCCCCGTCCGCTGTGTCCCGTAGGGAAGGAGGCGCACCTTCCGCTCTTGGGGATTTCCCTTGCCGTGGTGGCCCGCGCTCACCATGCCGATCAAGCGGAGGTCGTCGGTGGCGATGCGCAGACCGAACTGCGTGTTCGCGGTCTCCTGATAGGTGCCAGGCGCCACCAGGATCGTGTCACCCGGGGAAGCGGCGTCGATCGCCGCTTGGATCGACTGGCCCGCAACCACCCGAAGAACTTTCGCCTCGGCGTCGGTAGCGGACACGAAGAATCCGACGGCCAGCAGCGCAAAGAGACGGCCCACTCTCATGCCTTCCCTTCTACGCAGCGCGGTTCGGTGTGTCAATCTCACGTTTGCGATGGATCCGCGACGGCGAGCCCGAGCTCTACTCCTGCTGGCGGCTTCGGCGCTCGTCGCGTGCGGGCGCGAATCGGAGCCGGCGACGCTCGCGTTCCCCAGCGAGGCCTCCGGCCGGCTCGAGATCCACTATCCCTCGGACGAGACGCTGTTCCCGCCCGAGATCGTCGCCCCGACCTTCGTCTGGAGCGACGCGACCGACGGGGTGGAACGCTGGATGGTGCTCCTGCGCTTCGCGGCCGGGGACGAGCCCCTCCGGTTCCCGACGGCGGAGCCGCGCTGGCAGCCCGCGGAGAAGGACTGGGAGGAGATCAAGCGGCGAAGCGTGGCGCGCGACGCCGAGGTGGCGGTGGTCGGGATCGGCCCGAAGGACGGGGCGGCCAGCTCCGCGAGCGTCCGCATCCGCACCGCTACGGATCCGGTGGGGGACTCGATCTTCTATCGCGAGGTTCCTCTGCCGTTCATCGAGGCCGTGCAGGATCCCTCGCGCATCCGCTGGCGCTTCGGGGCGATCGACTCCGCGAGCCGGCCGCCGATCGTGCTCGAGAATCTGCCCGTGTGCGGGAACTGCCACTCCTTCGCGAGCGATGGCAGCAGGCTCGGCCTCGACGTCGACTACGGCAACGACAAGGGCGGCTACGCGATCCTCCCCGTCTCTCCGCAGATGGTCTTGAACGACGAGAAGATCATCACCTGGAGTGACTACGAGAAAGACGACGGCGAGCTCACCTTCGGACTCTTGTCTCAGGTCTCCCCCGACGGACGCTACGTGATCAGCACGGTGAAGGACCGAGCGGTCTTCGTGGCGACGCCGGGGATCGAGTTCTCGCAGCTCTTCTTCCCGATCAAGGGCATCCTCGTGGTCTACGACACCGAGACCGGTCGCTACGCGCCGCTGCCCGGCGCGGACGACCCCGAGTACGTGCAGAGCAACCCGACCTGGAGCCCCGACGGGAAGACGATCGTGTTCGCGCGCGCGAAGGCCTACCAGAAGGAGCGGATCGCGAACCTGCGGGACATCCTCCTGGACGAGAAGGACGTCCCCGAGTTCATCGAGGACAAGCAGCCGTTCAAGTTCGATCTCTATCGGGTCCCGTTCAACGAAGGGCGCGGCGGAACGCCCGAGCCGATCGCGGGCGCCTCGCACGACGGGAAGAGCAACTACTTCGCGAAGTTCTCCCCGGACGGGAAGTGGATCGTGTTCTGCAAGGCCGAGAACTACATGCTGCTCATGCCGGACAGCGAGCTGTACATCGTTCCGGCCGGAGGCGGCGAGGCGCGCCGGCTACGTGCGAACACGCGCCGCATGAACTCCTGGCACAGCTTCTCGTCCAACGGCCGCTGGCTCGTGTTCTCGTCGAAGGCCAACACGCCCTACACCCAGCTATTCCTGACGCACATCGACGAGGAGGGCAGTTCGACTCCACCGGTCGTGCTCGAGCGCTTCACGGGTAGCGACCGCGCCGCCAACATCCCGGAGTTCGTCCCGCTCCCGGCGAGCGCGATCGCGAAGATCGAGGAGCGCTTCCTCGATGCCTACTCCTTCCTGCGGGCGGGCATGGCCAACGAACGCACGGGCAACTACGCCGGCGCGGTTCGCGCCTACGAGCGGGGCCTGCTCGTCGCGCCGGACAACGTGGAGCTCTTGAACGCCGCCGGCTTCGCGTTGTTCCAGCAGGGTAAGAGCCAGGAGGCGACGCTGGCGTTGGAGAAGGCGCTCGCGCTGGACCCGAAGCACTGGAAGGCGCACAACAACATGGCGCTCGCCGCGATCGATCTCGGCGAGCTCGAGCTGGCCGAGGCGCACTACCGCGAGTCACTCGCGATCGAGCCGCAGGCCGCGATCTACAACGACCTCGGGTTCGTGCTCGAACGCCAGGGGCTCGCCGAGGAGTCCGCCGAGCTGTACCGCAAGTCGCTCGAGCTCGACCCCGCGTCTCCGTCGGCACACTACAACCTGGGTGTCTACGAGCTGCGCCGCGGCGAGCACGCCGCGGCCGAGCCCCACTTCCGCGCCGCGCTCGCCGCGAAGCCGAGCGCCGCCGCGCACCGCGGACTGGCGGAGGTGCTGACGCGGCTCGGACGTGAGGACGAGGCGCGCAAAGAGACGGAGCAGGCGAACGCGAGTGCGGCGGGCGCGGACGAATCACGCGGACCAGCGACACAAAATGGTGGAGGCGCCGGGAATTGAACCCGGGTCCGAATAGCTTCTTCCGTCCGCGTCTACGTGCGTAGCCCCGTGTTTGTTTTAGCGATCGGCTTGGCCTCGGTGCTCGCCGGGCCGATCGCGAGTCGGGAAATTTCTCGTCCGCCGCCCCCCGACGAGGACTTGGACCAGCCTGCTGGTATTACACCCCCGCACCTCAGCAGACGTCGGGTGCGGGCATGCTCGCTGTCTTAGGTATTAACTAAGCAGCGAGAGCGAGAGTGTTGTCGCCAATTAGATTGGCTTTGCCGCAAGTTTTGCGAGGACTCGGCACCTCGGCACGCAGCGGACGACCTCGACCATCCGTCGAAACCGATCGCCCCCAAGAATCGTGGGGCATACTACGGACCCCCCCATGCCCGTCAAGAACTCTCTCCTCGGAGCCCCGATTTGAACCCGCCGTGTGTCGTCCTGCGCCACGGCCGCGAGCGTTCGCTCGGGCTCGGCCATCCGTGGCTGCTGTCGGGCAGCGTCGATCGGGTCGAGGGGAGCCCCGCTCCCGGTGACGTCGTGCAGGTTCGCGACGCGGCGGGCACCCGGCTCGGGACCGGCGACTGGGACCCCGATGCGCAGATCCGGGTTCGGCTTTTCGCGTTCGGGAAGGACGAGATCGGCGAGGCCGCCTGGCTCGAGACCGCGCTCGAGCGCGCGCTGGCCTGGCGGCGCGAGCACCCGCTCCTGCGCGGCACCGATGCGCTGCGGCTCGTGCACACCGAAGCGGACGGCCTGCCCGGTCTGACCGTCGACCGCTACGCCGACTGGCTCAGCGTGCGCGCGGGCACGCCCGCGATGCTGCGCCGCGCGCCGCGGATCGCGGAGATCCTGACCGCGCGGACCGGCGCGCTCGGTGTATGGCTGCGCAGCGAGGGCGCGGCCGGCACGGTGCTCTCGGGCGACGTGCCTGCGCAGCCGATCGCGATCGAGGAACGCGGACGACGGTACGTGGTCGACCTGCGCCACGGCCAGAAGACCGGCTTCTACCTCGATCAGCGCGACGCGCGCGATTTGTTCGCGCGGCTCGCGAAAGGCGCGCGGGCGCTCGATCTGTTCGCGCACACGGGCGGCTTCGCGTGCGCCGCGCAACAGGGCGGCGCGAGCGAGGTGGTGGCGGTCGAGTCTTCGGAGCAAGCGGTTCGGCTGCTCACGCTGAATGCGCCAGGCTGCGAGATCGTCGCAGGCGACGTGAACGAGTTCCTGCGCGCCGACACGCGCGCGTTCGATCTGGTGTCGGTGGATCCGCCGCCGTTCGCGAAGCGCAAGCGCGACGTCACCGCCGCGTGTCGCGCGTACAAGGACTTGAACCTGCGCGTGCTGCGCGGCGTGGCCGATGGCGCGCACGTGCTCACGTTCAGCTGCTCGCACCACGTCGAGCCGGAGCTGTTCCGCAAGGTGGTGTTCGGTGCCGCGCACGACGCGGGTCGCGAAGTGCAGGCGCTCGCGGTGCTCGGTGCGCCGCCGGATCACCCGGTATCGCTGCGCCATCCGCAGGGCGAGTACCTGAAGGGACTGCTCCTGCGCGTGTCGGGCAAGCCGCGGTGACGCGTCGCCACGTCGAGCGCGCGCTCTCGGTCGGCGTGATCGCGCTGGGCCTGGCCGGCGCGTACTGGCTGCACGTCTACCTGGACCTCGAGTGGAAGCCCGAGGCCCTGCGCGACTACGTCGCGGCGCTCGGACTCTACGGTCCGGTGGCGGTGGTCGCGATCATGACGTTCCGGCCCTTTCTCGGCCTGCCGACCTGGCTCGTGCTGCTGGCCTGCGGGATGCTCTTCGGGCCCTGGCTCGGCGCGCTCTACGGAGCGCTCGGGGGACTGCTCGGCGGCGCGCTGATCTTCGGCATCGCGCGCGCGTTCGGACGCGACGCGGTGCAGTCGCGCATCGGCGGAGCGCTGCGCGTGTTCGACGACCTGCTCGCGAATCGCGGCGTGCCGTGGCTCGCGCTGTACACGGCGGTTCCGATCACACCGCTCACGCCGATCTTCGCCAGCGCGGGCGTGTCGCGCATGCAGCTCTGGTCGTTCTGCGCGGGCATCGGCATCGGGCTGTTGCCGCGCTCGGGCGTGTTCACGTTCCTGGGTCAGGCGGCCGTCGAGCGCTCGGCCACGAACATCGGTGTCGCCGCGCTCGTGATCGTCGCGGCGATCGCGATCACCTGGCGGCTGCGCGGTTCATTCCGCACGCCCACGGCCTGAGTCGTCGTCCGCCTGCTCGGTCGCAAGCGGCTCGAGCGAGAGCAGCACGCGCTGGAACCAGGGCTGGTACAGGTTGAAGTCGCGTGCGCGCGAGTCGGCGATCACGATCAGCACCCAGCCGTCGCGCCAGGCGATCACGTCGGTCTGCTCCGCGCGCTCCGTGCCGCGCGTGAGAAGTCGCGCGATCGGCTCGCCGTCGAGCTCGAAGACCTCCGAGCGCACGTCGTCGCCGCGCGCGAGGCCCTGACCCGCGAGCAGCGAGAGGTGATCGCCGGGCGTGCCGCGCGCCGCGACCACTTGGATCGACGCGTCGTAGTCCCACGACACGCCGTCGACGGCGATGAAGCCGCTCGGCGTGCGCAGCACCTGCCAGTCCTTGGGAAAGCGCACGCGGAAGCCGTTGCGCTCGTCGTGCGACTCGGTCGCGAGCTTGGGCGGTCCGCGCCGGACTTCCGCCAGCGGCTCGGCGTGCGCCTCGCCGAGCCGCGCGTAGACACTTCCCGGTGGCACCGCGTACAGCGCGCGCAGGGTGCCCCGGTCGTGATCGGAGAGCGCCTCGATGCGCCGATCGCCGGCGACCGGATACATGACGTCGCCCGCGAGCGGGCTGTGCCGACCGGAGACGCCGAGCAGGTGACCGATCTCGTGCAGCGCGACCGCGCGCACCTGGCGCTGCGTCAAGAGTCCCACCGAGTCGGCGATGTAGAGCGTCGCCTCGTTCGGCGCGAACTCGATCTCGACACGATCCGGTGTCGAGCCGGCGGCAATCACGCGGCAGCGGTCGGCTTCGCCGCGTACCACGCCGAGCACCGCGCCCTCCTCCACTTCTTGCAGCTGCGCGACCAGTCGAATCGCGACGCTCGCGTCCTCGCGGCGCTCGACGCGCTCGAAGCGCACCGGGCGGCCGATCGCCTTCTGCCAGGCGGCGAAGGCCTCGTCGACCGCGCTCACGTAGTCGGCCGGACCGCGGCCGTTGTCGTCGTCGTCTTCTTCTTCGGCCGAGGCCGGAATCTCGGGCGGCACCACGAAGTAGCGCAGCGGGAACGCGGCGTCGGCGAAGCGGCAGGCAACCAGGCTCTGCGCGCCGTCGGGCAAGGCCTCGACGTGCAGCGCCCAGGGCAGGTAGCTCGGCTCGGGCAGGCTGCCAACGCGCGCGCGGAAGCTCCAGTAGTCGAAGCGGCTCGGCTGGTATTCCTGCGGCGCGACCTCGCAGCCGGCGATCAGCCCCGCGCCGAGCGCGAGCGCCGCGATCCGCCTCATCCGCGCTTGGCGCGGCGTCGCACCGCTTGGCGGACTTTGCGCTCCGACTCGCGCGTGGCGATTGCCTCGCGCTTGTCGTGCTGTTTCTTGCCGCGGCCGAGCCCGAGCTCGACCTTCGCGCGGCCTTCCTTGAAGTAGAGCTCGATCGGCACCAGCGTCAGGCCTTTCTCGCGCAGGCGGCCGCCGAGCCGATCGATCTCGCGGCGCTTGAGCAGGAGCTTGCGCGGCCGCTCGGGCAGGTGATTCTCGCGACCCGCGTTCGTGTAGGGCGCGATGTGGGCCTTCATCAGGAAGACCTCGCTGCCGCGCACCTGCGCGTACGAGTCGGACAGGTTCGCGGCGCCGGCGCGCAGCGACTTCACCTCCGAGCCGGTGAGCACGAGCCCGGCCTCGACGGTCTCGTCGATCAGGTACTGGAAGTGCGCCTTCCGGTTCTTGCAGATCGACTTTTTCGCGGGCTCGGCCAAGCCCTCGCAGGCTAGCGGAGGCTGTTCTGGCCGTCGACGAAGCAGATGCGCGGCTGGAAACCCACCGCTTCATCGGTCGTCATCTGCGCGTAGCTCGCGATGATCACGAGATCGCCCGGCTTCACCAGGTGCGCCGCGGCGCCGTTGATGCCGATCACGCCGCTGCCCGGCTCGCCGTGGATCACGTAGGTCGCGAGCCGCGAGCCGTTGGTCACGTCGTAGATCTCGACGCGCTCGTTCGGCAGCAGGTCGGCCGCGATCGCGAGCTCGGCGTCGATCGTGATCGAACCCTCGTACTCGAGGTTCGCGTCGGTCACGGTGGCGCGGTGGATCTTCGACTTCATCAGAGTGCGGAGCATCAGCCGACCTCCCGTCGTGCCGAGTCACGTCCGGGCGCTTCACGTCTCGGGGCTTCACGTCTCGCGGCTTCCAGAAGCGTGTTGTCGATCAGACGCGTGCCCTCGAAGCGCACCGCCAGCGCGAGCAGGGAGCGCTCGCCCACTTCGCGCACGGGCTCGAGATTCTCGGCGTCGACGAGCTCGACGTAGTCGATCTCGGCGAGCGGCTCCTTCTCGATCCGCTGGCGCGCGATCGCACACACCGCCGCCGCGTCGCGCACGCCCGCGCGCACCAGCGAGCGCGCCTCGTGCAGCGCGCCGTTCAGCGCGGTGGCTTGCAGGCGCGCGCGCGGCGAGAGGAACTCGTTGCGCGAGCTCATCGCCAGTCCGTCGGGCTCGCGCACGATCGGTCCACCCATGATCTCGACGCCGAAGCACAGATCGCGCGCCATGCGGCGGATCACCGCGAGCTGTTGGTAGTCCTTCTCGCCGAAGATCGCGACGTGCGGTCGCGCGGCGTGGAGCAGCCGCGCGACCACGGTCGTGACGCCGCGGAAGTGCAGCGGGCGGCTGCGGCCGCACAGGCCGTTCGTGAGCCGCTCGACGGTCACCCAGGTCGCGTCGCCGCTCGGGTAGATCTCCTCGACCGAGGGCGTGAACACCACGTCAGTGCCGACCTTGCGCAGGCTCTCGAGATCGCGCGCGAGGTCGCGCGGGTAGCGCGCGAAGTCCTCGGTCGGACCGAACTGCGTGGGGTTCACGAAGATCGACACGATCACGCGGTCGGCGACGCGGTAGCCCGCCTGCACGAGCGAGAGGTGTCCCTCGTGCAGGGCACCCATGGTCGGCACCAGGGCGATGCGGCGGCCGGCCGCGCGCGCGTCGTCGCTCCAGCGCTGGAGCTCCGCGCAGGTGCGAAGGATCAGCGGCTCAGTACGATTCAGCATCGCCGGGGAACTTCTGATTGCGCACGTCTTCGCTCCACATCTCGGTCGCCCGCCGCACGATCTCGCCGAGCGCCACGTACTGGCGCACGAAACGCGGCGGCGGATTCTCGGAGAGCCCGAGCAGGTCGTGCATGACCAGCACCTGGCCGTCGCAGCCCACGCCCGCGCCGATGCCGATCGTGGGAATCGAGAGCGCGGCCGTGATCTCGCGCGCGAGCGCCTTCGGCACGCACTCGAGCACCACCGCGAACGCGCCCGCGGCTTCGACCGCGCGCGCGTCGCGCAACACTTTCTCGTGTCCCGAATCGCCGCGGCCCTGCACGCGGAAGCCGCCGAACTGGTGCACGGACTGCGGTGTGAGACCGACGTGGCCCATCACCGGGATCTCCATACGCGCGATCGCGGCGATCCGGTCGGCGACGCGCTCGCCGCCCTCGAGCTTCACGGCGTGCGCCCCACCCTCTTTCATCAGGCGAACGGCGCTGGCGACGGCCTGCTCGACGCTCGCGTGGTAGCTGCCGAAGGGCATGTCGCCGACCACCAGCGCGCGGCGCGCGGCGCGGCTCACCATGCGCGTGTGGTAGACCATCTCGTCGAGCGTCACCGGCAGCGTGGTGTCGTGGCCCTGCACGACGTTACCCAGGCTGTCGCCGACCAGCAGCACGTCGACGCCGGCCGCGTCGAAGATGCGCGCGAACGCGTGGTCGTAGGCGGTGATCATCGCGACCTTCTCGCCGCGCGTCTTGCGCCGGGCGAGTGCCGGAACGGTGATCCGTGCTTCGTCCATCTGCCACCTCCGCGGTCCGAAAACGACTCGAGCGCCCCGTCCCTGGCTGGCAGATCGAAGGGCGCTCTCGCGTGCAGACTGCGGACGGCGGGCCCGAAGCCCTCCGTCTACATCGAACATCGCGCCTTCGGTCTCGGTCCCTGCGTTCGGGATCCCAGCTTCCGGGCTCTATCGATGCGTACAGAAGCGAACGGGGGAGAGCCTAAGGGCGGCGCGGCGCATCTGTCAACGAGCCGGGGCGGCGAGGGCCGCGGCCAGCCGCGCGAACTCCCCTTCGTCGAGCGTCTCGCCGCGCCGTTGCGCATCGATGCCAGCCGCTGCGAGGCCCGCCTCGGCGCCCGGGAACGAACTCAGCAGCGCGCGACGGAGTTGCTTGCGGCGCTGCTGAAAGGCCGCGCGCACCACGCGCCGCAAGAGCTCCGGGTCAGCCACGGCCGGCCCGTCCGTGCGCGGCTCGAAGACCAGGAAGCTCGAGCGCACCTTGGGCCGCGGCGAGAACTCCTCGGGCGAGAGCTCGAGCACGCGCTTCGCGCGCGTCCAGAGGCGCGCGTAGACCGAGAGCGTGCCGTAGTCCGAGGTCGCGGGCTGCGCGAGGATGCGATCGGCGACCTCGGACTGGAGCATGAAGCCCATGCGCCGGAACGGAATCCCCGGCGCGAGCACGTTGCCGAGCAGGCGACCCGCCACGCTGTACGGAAGATTGCCGATCAGGATCACCGGCGGTCCCAGCTCGGCGGCGAGCGCCGCCAGATCGGTGTGCAGCGCGTCGGCCTCGCGCACTTCGACACTCGGCGGCAAGCCGCCTTCGTCGGCCAGCAAGCGCACGAGTCCACGATCGACTTCGAGCGCGAGCGTCCGGCGCGCAACCGCAGCGAGCGGGCGTGTGAGCTGGCCGGTGCCGGGGCCGATCTCGATCGCCGCGTCGCTCGGCTCTACACCGACGAGCGTCACGATGCGCGCCGCGAGCTCGGGTCGGCGCAGGAAATTCTGCCCGCGCGCCTTCGACGGAGCGAGCCCGCGCTCGGCCAGCCGGCGGCGCTCGGAGGCTATGGCGTTCCCGGTCGGCCGACGGGCACGCGCGAGAACGCCTCCAGGTCGAGCGCCGCCGTCCGGCCGTCGCGCAGCATGCCGTCCGCGACCGCGCCGATCATCGCCGCGTTGTCGGTGCACAGGGCGAGCGGCGGGAAGTGCGTCTCGATGCCGAGCTCGTCCGCGAGCTCCGCCATGCGCTCGCGCAGGCGCGAGTTCGCGGCCAGGCCGCCGACCAGCGCGAGCCGGCGCAAGCCGGTCGCTTCGAGCGCTCGCCGCGCCTTCGCGACCAGCACGTCCGTCGCGGCCTCCTGGAACGACGCGCACAGGTCGCACACGTCGGACTCGAGCAGCTTGCCTGCCGCGCGCGTCTCGAGCCGCGCGGCTTCGAGCGCGACGGCGGTCTTCAAGCCCGAGAAGCTCATCTCGAGTCCGGGCTCGCGCAGCATCGGGCGCGGCAGCACGAACGCGTCGCCCCGGCCCCGTCGCGCGTGGACGTCGACCTCGCGTCCGCCCGGGTATCCGAGCCCGAGGCGCTTCGCGACTTTGTCGAACGCTTCGCCCGCGGAGTCGTCGCGCGTCTGCCCGAGCAGCACCGCGTTCGACAGCGTCTCGACCGCATACAGCGCCGTGTGGCCGCCCGAAACCACGAAGCCCAGGAACGGCAGCGCCAACGGCTTCTCGCCCAGCCGCGCGGACGCCAGGTGCCCCTCGATGTGGTGCACCGAGACCAGCGGCTTGCCGGTGCGATAGGCGAGCGCCTTCGCGAACGAGAGACCGACCAAAAGCGATCCGATCAGCCCCGGCCCGGACGTGACCGCGATCGCGTCGATCTCGTCGAGTCCAACGCCGGCGCGCGCGAGCGCATCGCTCACGGTCGCGTGCAGGTGCCGGACGTGGTCGCGGCTCGCGAGCTCGGGCACGACTCCGCCGTACGGCGCGTGCACGGCGTCCTGGCTTTGGACCACGGAGGCCAGCACGTGGGTGCCGTCGCGCACGACCGCAGCGGCGAGGTCGTCGCACGAGGACTCGAGCGCGAGGATCAGCGCCACGTCAGATTGCCTTCGCTCGCCTGCGGCTCGCTGCGCGCGCCGTTGGCGCTTGCGTGCCTCGCTCGGGGCGGCCCTCGCTCGGCACCACCTCGGCGATCAGTGCTCGAGCTTCTCCTGCTGGCTCTTGCAGTCGATGCAAAGGCTCGCGACCGGGCGCGCCTCGAGGCGCTTCAGGCCGATGTCCTCGCCGCACTGCACGCAGGTGCCGAAGGTGCCCGCTTCGATCTTGGCGAGCGACGCCTCGATCTTCTGCAGCAGCGCTCGCTCGCGCTCGCGCAGCCGCCCGACGAACGCGAGACCGCTCTCGGCCGAAGCGGAGTCGATCTCGTCGGAGAAATCGTCGGGATCGAGGTGGATGTCGCCGGTCAGCGCGCGCCGCGCGTTCGCCGCCAGGCGATCGCGCTGCTCGATCAACATCTTCTGGAACTTCTTCTGGTCGGTCTTTTTCACGTCGGGCACTTCTCCAGCTGCCTGCGAGCCTCAGGCACACGCTCCGAGTTGGGGTACTCGTCTGTGATCCGCCGGAAGATCTGGCAAGCCGCCGGTGTGTACGTTTTCTGCTGCTTGGTGCGCTTGCCAATCTCGAGCAGCGAGACGCCTTGCCGGTAGAGGGCATCCGGAACCTTGTTCCCATCCGGGAAGCGCTTGACGACCTTGTCGAATGCCACCGCAGCCTGCTCGTAGTCGTTCAGCTTGAAATACGAATCACCCATCCAGAACAGCGCGTTGTCCGCGTACTCGGAGGACGGGTGAGTTTGTAGGAACACCTGGAACCGGTCAATGGCGCCGGCGTAGTCTGCAGCGCGATAGCGTCGGAAGGCGTCCTCGTAGTCGCGGATCTCCTCCGCGGGTGCGCCGCCCTCGTCGGGCGTCTCGCCGCCCGGCGTCGGAGCGACCGCAGCCACCGCCTCGCCGCCCGCGGCTCCAGCTCCGGCTGCGGCAGCGGCATCGCCCGCCGCGGCTCCGGCGCCATCGATCGGGGCCCGCGAAACCGCGCCGCTCTGGAGCTGCTTCTTGAGCGCCTCGACTTCGCCGCGCAGCTCCGCGACTTCGGCGTGCAGAGCGTCGATCTCGGCGCCCTGCTCCGCGAGGCGACTGCCGCCGCTCGTGCCGGACTTGCCGTCGCTGCCCCAGGAGTCGGCCGCCGGCGCGCTGCCCTTGCCCTTCTTCATCTGGTCGACGTCGCGCTTGAGTGATTGGAACTCAGGCACCGTCACACAGGCGCAGAGCAGGAACAGCGCGCCGATCGACAGCGCGCTACGCAAGGCCGCTAGACCCAAATCAGCGGACTTTGAATTCGTCGCGGCGATTCTTAGCCCAAGCCAGCTCGTTGTGTCCCTCGACCGCGGGGCGCTCCTTGCCGAAGCTCACCGTGTTCATGCGCGAGGAGTCGATACCGAGGTCGGCGAGGTACTTGTAGGCGGCCTCGGCGCGGCGCTTGCCGAGCGCCAGGTTGTACTCGGCGCTGCCTCGCTCGTCGCAGTGGCCCTCGATCGTGACGGCCACGCTCGAGTTGCTCTTCAGGTAGTCGGCGTTCGACTGCAGGCCCGAGCGCGCGTCGGCCGAGAGGTCCGACTGGTCGAAGTCGAAGTAGATCGTGCGGAACGCGCTGCTGTCGGCCGTGCTCGTGGACTGCCGGGTCGTCGCCGCCTCGGACCCGAACCCGGTCTTGTCGCTCGGTGCCGGAGGCGGCGTCTTCGTGCACGCCGCGAACGCGACCACCACCAACGCCAGCCCAAGTACTCGCTTCACCACCCCTGTCCTCCTCTTCTGTGATCCAACGCACAATCCAGCACGGGATCACACCTCCAAAAACCGGTGCATTCAGTACCCGGAAATCCGCGCGTTTGCAAACGGATTCTCTTCACGGGGGCCGTTGGCACGTTTAATCCAACCAGCTCGACCAAGACGGGTTGGTGGAGTTTCCGAAGCCATCGGTCAAGACCGTGGCGTTCCGCCCGTCGATGTCGACCCGATAGACTTCCTTGCGCCCGCGCCGGTTCGAGGTGAACGCGAGCTTGCGGCCGTCGGGCGCCCACGCCGGATCCTCGTCGCTGCGCGCGTGCGTGACGAGCGGCGTCGTGAAGGTGCCCTCGGGGTTGATCAGGTAGATGTCGAAGTTGTTTCCCGCCTGCGCGGCATACGCGATCCACTCGCCCGTGGGCGACCAGGCCGGGCTCACGTTGTAGACGCCGCTGAACGTGAGGCGCCGTTCCTCACCGCTGCCGAGATCCTTGATCCAAACCTGCGGGCTGCCGCTGCGATCGGAGACGAAGGCCATCTGCCCACCGTCGGGCGAGAACGCGGGCGAGGTCTCGATCGCGCGGGAATCCGTCAGGCGCTGCGGTTGCGAGCCGTTGGTCGAGACCGAGTAGATGTCGGTGTTGCCCTGGCGCGAGACGACCGCTGCGATCTTGCCGTTGTTCGCCTGCCACACGCCGCGGTACTTCTCGTCCTTGGTGCTGATCAGACGCACGCCCGGCTTGTTGCCTCGATACAACAAGAACAGCTCCGACTGTCCGGTCTTGAACGAGGTGTAGAGCAGCGTCTTGCCGTCGGGCGACCAGGCGGGGAACAGATTGATCGAGCCGTTGTTGGTGACGCGCCGCTTGCCCGCGCCGTCGGCTTCCATGAACCAGATCTCTTTGTTGCGGCGGCCGCTGTCGGAGACGAAGGCGATCTCCGTCGACGAAACGCCGCGACGGCCGGTGAAGCGCTCGACGATGTCGTCGGCGACGATGCGCGCCAGCAGGCCGAGGTCGGGGCGGTCGCGCTCGCGGAACGCCACCTCGCCGAGCAGGCGACACCGGGAAGTGTCCCAGACGCGGAAGCGGACCTGCGCCTTGCCCTGCACGAAGCGCATCTCGCCCTGCACCAGACCCTCGGCGCCGATCGCGCGCCAGTTCTCGCACGGCACCGCGGGCACTTCGAAATCGCGCGTCACCTTCGATTCGACGAAGGCCTCCGGGTTCACGTGCGTGACCACGCTCGAGAAGTCGAGTCCCGCGACGAGCCCCTGGTAGAACTCCTCGCTGAGCGGCGCGCTCGCCGCGTCGACCGAGAAGCGCTGCACCGCGACCGGAATCGCGCGCTCGGAACCGGTGACGTCGACGCGGATCCGCTGCGCGCGCGCGGGCAGAGCGATCGCCAGCAACAGAGACAGAACCAGAATCGATCGGGTCACAGGGTGTCCTTCAGACTCATGCCGAGCTCCAGCGCCAGCGCGCCGCGCGGCGGAGCCGGCAGCGGATCCGACTTGCGGATCGCGCGCTCGGCCGACTCGTCGCAGTAGCGATCGCCGGACGACTTCGCGAGCTCGATGTCGCGCAGCGCGCCATTCTCGCCCACCTCGAGATTGAACACGGGCACGCCCTTGCAGAGCTGCGCACCCGACCAGTTCGCACGCACCGCCATCTTCACGCGTGAGACCCAGGGCGAGAAGGTCGGATCGAACACGCCTGCGCCACCCGCCATCGGCGCGGGAGGTCCGGGATCGGCTGCGGGCGGAAGCTCGGGCTGCGGATTGCGCTCCTCGACCTTCTTGGTGAGCTCCGCGAGCAGCTCCTCCGCCGATTTCGGCGCGGGCTCGGGCCTCTCGACCGGCTTGGGCTTCGGCTTCGCGAGCGGCGCGGGCTCCTTCGGAATCACGATCTCGTTCACCGCGGGCTTGGGCTTGGGCGGCTCGGGCTTGGCCTCCGGCGGCTTCGGGGGCGGCTTCACGTCCGGCTTCTTCGCGGCGGGCCGCGCGGCCGCGGGCTTGGGCAGGTCGACCATGTTGACCATCACCGGCGAGGACGAGATCAACACCGCGCTCGAGTGCGGCCGGAACGTGAGCACGAGGAAGAGCAGCACGTGTCCCGCCAGCGAGTACGCGAGCAAACGCTTGAAGGTCCGGCTGTCGAGCAGGCTCTCCGGCGGCACGTAGGAGGTGTTCACGCCTCGGGCTCGGTCACCATGCCGATGCTCGTGGCGCCGGCCCCGCGCAGGATCGCGAGCGTCTTCGCCACCGTCCCGTACGCGACCTTCGCGTCTGCGCGGATGTACACGAGGCGATCCTCGCGCGTGTCGAAGATGGCCTGGAGCTTCGCGCCGAGCTGTTCGAGCGGCACTTCGGCGTTTTGGACGAAGACCTTGCCCTCGCGCTTCACCGTGATGACCAGCGGCTGGTTCTCGGAGCGCAGGCCCTGGGACTGCGTCTTCGGCAGCTCGACATCGATGCCCTGCTGCATCAGCGGCGCGGTGACCATGAAGATGATCAGAAGCACGAGCATCACGTCGACGAAGGGCGTGACGTTGATCTCGGAGAGCTGGCGCCTGGGTCCGCGGCCGTCGGCGACGTTCATGCCGCCTTCACCGGCGTGCGCCGGAGCTGGTCGCAGAACTCCGCGCAAAAGGTCTCGAGCCGTGCGCTGAGTCGGTTCAGGCGCGCGCTCGAATAGTTGTAGCCGACCGCGGCGGGGATCGCGGCGAACAGGCCGACGGCCGTCGCGACCAGCGCTTCGGCGATGCCGGGCGCGACCACCGCGAGGCTCGCCGAGCCCGATGCGCCGATCGACTCGAACGAATTCATGATGCCGACCACGGTTCCGAACAGGCCGACGAACGGGCCGGAGCTCGCGACCGTGGCCAGGAACGAGAGCCCGCGCTCGAGCCGGTGCACCTCTTCGCCGCGGATCCAACCGAGCCGGCTGATCACGCCGTCGAGCTGGTCGCGCGTCACCTGCCCGCGCGCGCCCTGCAGCTTCTCGAGCCGCGCGAGCTCGGTGTAGCCCGACTTGAACACGGTCGCGAGCGGACTCGCGGTGTTCCGCCGCGCGATGTCGTAGGTCGCGTCGAGCGGACTCTCGAGGTACGCCTCGACGAATTCCTCGGTGTCTCGCTCGGCGGCGCGCAGCTCGCGGAACTTCATGATCAGGATCGCCCACGACGAGATCGAGGCGAGGATCAACAACAGCAGCACGGCGGAGACGACGGGACTCGAACCAAGTATGTAATCGAGCATGCAGTCGGAACCCCGGGGGGGAGGAATCGCGCGGCTTCGGGACGGACCACGCGGGGCCGCCGGAAGCTACTCGCCACCCTCTGTGGCGTCAACGGAATCAGGGCTTGTTCGCTAAGCTGTGCGCTTCGCGTCGAGACGAATTCGGGGGGAGCTCAATGCTGATCGAGATCCAACGCAAGGACGCCATGGCCGCGAGCGGAGATGCGCTCGTGATCCCGCTCACGAAGGCCGACGCGCCACCCCGCGCGCTGCGCGCGCTCGACGATGCGATCGGCGGATGGCTCGAGCGCGTCTGGCACGCGGGCGACTTCACCGGCAAGTCGAGCGAGGTGCTCTCGCTGCCGGTCGCGGGTATCGCCTCGAAGCGCGTGGTTCTGATCGGACTCGGAGACGAGAAGAAGGCCAGCGCCGAGACGCTGCGCGCCGCCGGCGGTCGCGCCGCGAAGGCGCTCACGCGCGCGAAGGCGAAGCGCGCGAACATCGCGGTGCCGGCGTTGCGCCGCGTGAAGCCGGAAGAATCCGCTCAGGTGCTGGTCGAGGGCGTCGTGCTGGGCGCGTATCGCTTCGACAAGTACAAGAGCGGGGACGATCACAAGGCCCCGACGCTCGAGAGCGTCGCGCTGCTCGCGGCCGACGCGCGCTCGGTGACGGCATTGCGGCGCGGAGCAAAGCTCGGCCAGGTGCTCGCGGAATCCGCGAACTTCGCGCGCGAGCTCTCGAACGAGCCGGGCGGCGCCTGCACGCCCGAGTTTCTCGCCAGCGAGGCGCGCAAGCTCGCACGCGCGCACGGGCTGAAGGTCACCGTGTTCGCCGAGAAGGAGCTCGAGCGCGAGAAGATGGCCGGCATCCTCGCGGTCGGGCGCGGCAGCACGCACCCGCCGCGGCTGATCGTGCTCGAGCACGGCGCGCCGGCGAAGGGTGCGCGCAAGCGACCGACGCTCGCCTTCGTCGGCAAGGGCATCACCTTCGATTCCGGAGGCATCTCGATCAAACCCGCCGCAAACATGGACGAGATGAAGCACGACATGTCCGGCGGCGCGGCGGTGTTCGGCGCACTGCGCGCCGCAGCGCTGCTCGACCTGCCCGTCCACATCGTCGGCATCGTCGCCGCCGCGCAGAACATGCCCGACGGCAACGCGTACGTTCCCGGCGACATCATCCGCAGCGCGCAGGGCAAGACGATCGAAGTGCTGAACACCGACGCCGAGGGCCGGATCGTGCTGTCCGACGCTCTCCACCACGCCACGAGCTGGAAGCCCGACGCGATCGTCGACCTGGCCACGCTCACCGGCGCGTGCCTGGTCGCGCTCGGCGAGGTCGCCTGTGCGGTGCTCGGCAACGACGAGAAGCTGATCGCGAAGCTGCGCGCCGCCGCCGACGCCACGCACGAACGCGCCTGGCCGCTGCCGCTCTGGGAGGAGCACAAGACGGCCATCAAGGGCACGGTCGGCGACATCGTGAACACGGGAGGCCGCAACGGCGGGGTCTCGACCGCCGCGGCGTTCTTGTCTCACTTCGTGGGTGAGACGCCCTGGGCGCACCTCGACATCGCGGGCACCGCGTGGTCCTCGAAGGAGACCGCCTACTACGCGAAGGGTGCGACCGGGTTCGGGGTTCGGCTGCTGATCGAGCTGGCGCGAAGCTGGAAATAGCGGCCCCGGGGGGTGCCGCCGCGCGTTGCGTTGACGGCCCCCGGGGCCATGCCTAACCTCGGCCCCGCTTTTCCATCCCGGAGGTTTCCATGCGCGTTCTACTCGGGCTCTGCGCAACGCTTCTCATCCTGTCCGCAGCTCCGACCAGCCGCGCCGCCGACGACGCGGCCGCGAAGGTCGCCGCGGCCGACGCCGCCGCGGGCGCCAAGGTCTTCAAGATGTACTGCGAGACCTGTCACGGTCCGGCGGGCGCGGGCGATGGCCCGGTCGGCAAGACGCTGGTTCCACCGCCGCGCAACTTCCAGACCGCCGAATTCAAGTACGGCGGTACGGACCAGGCGATCTTCGACGTGATCTCGAACGGCGCCGCAGCCAAGGGCGGATCGCCGCTGATGGCACCCTGGGGCGCGGTGGTTTCCGAAGGCGATCGCTGGGCGCTCGTGAAGTTCATCCGCACGCTCAAGAAGAAATAGCGCCCGCCGCGACGCCGCCGATCTCCGCGCCGACCCGTCGTCTCGGACACTTCGGCGCGTTCGCGGTACGTTGCTGCGCGTGAGCAAGGACGCCCCCGAGCCCGACCCGAAGCCGAGCGCGCTTCCGGTCCCGCTGCTTCCGCCGGGACTCGAAGGCGTTCCGCGCGACCTGCTGTCGCGCTACTTCGTCGAAGTCGGCCGCTACGCCCTGCTCTCGCGCGAGGAAGAGTTCGCGCTCGCCGAACGCGTGTTCGCGACCGGCGACCCGGATGCCGCGCAGAAGCTCGTGCTCTCGAACTTGCGCCTGGTCGTGAAGATCGCGCTCGAGTATCGGCGTGTCTGGACCAACCCGCTCGATCTGATCCAAGAAGGCAACATCGGCCTGCTGCAGGGCGTGAAGCGCTTCGACCCGCACCGCGGCGTGAAGCTCTCGTCGTACGCGTCGTACTGGATCCGCGCGTTCATCCTGAAATACCTGATCGACAACATCCGCATGGTGCGCGTCGGCTCGAGCCGCGCGGAGCGCAAGCTGTTCTTCCAGCTCTCGCGCGTGAAGCGCGAGCTCGAGCGCGCGGGACTCGAGCCCGAGCCCAAGCTGATCGCCGAAAGGCTCGGGGTGCGCGAACCCGAAGTCTTGGATCTGCAGCAGCGCCTGTCGCAGGGCGATCTGTCCACCGACGCGCCGGCGCGCCGAGACGAGCCCGGCGGCGCGAGCTTCGGCGAGTCACTCGCCTCGAACGACGAGCGCGTCGACGACGCGGTCGCCGAGCAGGACATGCGCCGCACGCTGCGCGAGCACATCGACCGCTTCGCCGTGGATCTCGACCCGCGCGACCAGAAGATCCTGCGCGAGCGGATCCTCGCCGAGGATCCTCGCACGTTGCAGGAAATCGGCGACGAGCTCGGACTCACGCGCGAGCGCATCCGCCAGCTCGAGAAGAAATTGGTCGACGGCTTGCGCGAGTACATGAAGGCGAATCTGGTCGACTTCGAATACTGGGCGCCCGAAGGGTAAGACCGGAGAAGAGCGCCTTGGCGGCCTCGGCGGTCGGGCGCGAGCTCTCCTCGTGGGTCCCCGCGCGGACGCGACCCACTCGTCGAGCTCGGCCCGACCGCCGAGGCTTCGGACGCCGCTTCGCGGGTTACTCGCGGGCTACGGGTTGCCGCCGAACCATGCGGAGTGGAAGTAAAGGATGGTGGCGGTGAGGACGAGGCCGGCGATCACGGCGATGGGGGAGAGTTCGCGGAGGCCTCGCGGTGTGTCGCGGCCGGTGAAGGGGATGAAGGGCGTTTGCTCGCAGAAGTCGCCGTAGCCGGGTGGACCGACGACCCGCTTGCGCTGGTCCTGGTGGGCGGCGCCGATCAGCGCGAAGGCGACGAAGCCACCGAAGAACACGACGTCGGCGGTCGAGCCGTTCGGCAGCAGGTGGACCAAACCGAACACGACGAACGCCATCACCAGCGGATGCCTCGTGATCCGCTGGACACCACGCGGTGTCAGCTGGGCGGGCGCCATGCCGGCGGGGCTCGGCTGCAGGAAGCTCGAGGCGAGCAGGACCAACGCGACGGCCATCCCGAGGTAGACGACCGACGTCAGTAAGGGACCGCGCGGCAGCACCCAGAGCATGTCTCCCGCGTGCTTGCTCGTGAAGTAGAGCCGCATCAGCGGGACGAAGATCACGAGGGCGACCACGGAGTAGAGTCCGAGGAAGCCGACCTCGCCTAGCGCGCCGACCAGGCGCGGGCGCACGCGCAGGCTCGACAGCCCCACGTGCGTGACCGTGAACGCGAGCCAGAGCAGGGCGACGCCGATCGCGGGTTCCATGATCCGCACCTCCGGGGTGCGATCATAGAGGGGATTCGCCCGCCGAGGCGAGCGGATCACCGGCGAAGCGCGAGCGCGTTTCGGCCTGCAGAGCGGCCTCGAGCGCGCGCGTGTCCCAGCCGGTGGCGCCGCGCAGCGCGTCCTGCCAGGGCGTGCCGTCCGCGCAGGCGTCGAGAAACACGGCGATCGCGCCGGGACGCCGGGTCTCGATCAGCTCGATCGTCGCGCGCGATTCGAGATACGCGAGCAGCGCCTGCGCGCCCTTCAGCCCCGAGAAACCCTGCACCAGCGACTCGAGCGGGATCCACTCGTCGTTGCGCAGCGCCTCGACCAGGCGCCGCCACTCCTCGCGCGACAGCTGCGGCCGGCCGCGCGCGGCTTCCTCGGCGCGATCGGCGATGCCCTCGTTCAGAAAGAACGGCTGGTGCGAGCCCGTCGCGTCCTTGAACAGCGCGTGCACGTATTCGTGCGCGACCAGCGCGTACAGCTCGTTGCGCGGGCGCTTCGCCGAGACGACATGAATCGCGCCGTCGTAGAAGCCGACGGTCGCGAAGCCGAAGCGGTGCTTGTACGCCTCGAGATAGTGCGCACGCGTGTAGAGCCTCACCTCTAGCGCGCGACCGAGTTCGCGCCCGAGCTGCCTCTGCATCGCCGCGCGCGCTTGCTCGAGCACCTCGACCACTTGCTCGCCGTACGCGCGGCCCGCGAACTGGTGGTCGTACGTGACCAGGAAGTGCTGCGTCTCGAGCGAGCGCGTCTCCCAGACCTGTCCACTGCGCGACTTCGAAAGCGCGAGCTCCTGCTCGATCTCGTTGCGCTCGCGCGTGGCGGCCTCGCGCCAGCGATCGGGCACGCGACTCGCGGTCGAGAGCATTGCATCGAGCGCGTCGCGCGCGGGTTCGAGCCGGCCACGGTGGCGTTCGACCTGCGCGAGCAGCAGCGCCGCTTCAGGTCGCGTCGGCTGGTCGCGCTGCAAACGCCGCAGCGCGCGCAGACCCACCTGCAAGTCCCCGCGCTCGACGTCGGCGCGCGCAGCGAGCACGGCCGAGAGATAGCGGTCGTCTTCGTTGCTCGAGCTCGTGCCGGGCCGAGTCGGCTCGCCGGTGCGTTTCCCGTTCCAGCGGATCGCGAGATCTTCGGGCGACACGCGCTCGGCGCCCGGGGCGGGCTTGTCGCGATCCGAAAGCCAGGTCTGGCCTTGGCGATCGATCCAGATCGCGACCTCGCTCGGCAGCAGCACGGCGGCCACGAGCACGAGCAGGGCGATTCCGACGTGCCGGCGAGCGGGCGCTGCCACCGCTCGGTTTTCGGCCCCGCTAGCGGACCCCTGAAGGCTTCGCGTCGACGCGTCGCAGCTGGCCGACGATGTGCGCGAGCTCGGGCAGGATCAGCTTCTCCATGCCGAGACGCACCGCGCCCGACGAGCCCGGCATGACATACACGACTTTGCCGGAGAGCGTTCCGGCAGTCGCGCGCGACAGCAGCGCCGCGGCGCCGATCTCGGCGTAGGAGAGCGAGCGGAACAGCTCGCCGAAGCCCGCGAGGCGCTTCTCGAACAGCGGCTCGAGCGTGTCGGGCGTGACGTCGCGCGGCGACACGCCCGTGCCGCCAGTCGCGATCAGCGCATCCACGTTGGCGCGCGCGAGCGCGCGCAGCACCGCCGTGCGAATGGCCTCCGCGTCGTCGGGCACGATCTGGTGCACGAGCAGCGCGTGTCCCGCGCCGTCGAGCAGCTCCGCGATCAGCTTGCCGGAGCTGTCGTCCGCCAGCGTGCGGCTGTCGCTCACCGTCAGCACGGCGCAAGCGATCGCCTTGGGTGCGTACGCGCGGTGCTGCGCCGGCGCGTCCGGCGAGCCGTGAGACGCGTGCCGACTCAAGGGTTCTCCTCGACCCAGTACGCGCCGCTGGTCGCGAACTCCTTCTTCCAGATCGGCACCGACTTCTTGAGCGTGTCGATCGCGAAGCGGCAGGCCTCGAACGCCTCGGCGCGGTGCGGCGCGGCCGCCGCGATCATCACCGCGGCTTCGCCGATCGCGAGTCGCCCGACGCGGTGCGCGATCGAGATGCGCACCGCCGGCCAGCGCGCGCCGACCGCAGCTTGGATCGCGCGCAGCTCGCGCTCCGCCATCGGCGCGTACGCCTCGTACTCCAAGTGATCGATCTCGGCGCCGCGCGCCTGGTTGCGCACCACGCCGGTGAACGTGACCACGCCGCCCATCGACGGGCCGCTCACCTCGGCGAGCAGCGCATCCATCGAGAGCGGCTGCGCGTCGATCCACGCGCGCTCCGAGCCGCCCGAAACCGGCGGCAGCAGGGCGATCTCGTCGCCCTCGCCGAGCTGCGTCTCGAACGGCGCGCGCTCCTCGTTCAAACTCACCAGCAGCCGGCCGCGATAGCGCGCGAGCACCGCGTGTTCGCACTCGAGCCGCGTCACGAGCTCCGCGAGCGTCGCATCGGCGGGCAGCTCAAGCTCGAGCTGCTTCTGGCCGACGGCTTCACGCAGGGCAGCGAACAGGAGCACGCGGACGCGCATGGCCGACACACTACGAGAAGGCTCCGGCGAGATCAACGCGGCGGCCGCGCGCATCGTGAAGCCGGAACAGGTGCGCCGCGCGCTCGACATCGTGCGCCCCGGACTGATCGCCGACGGCGGCAACGCGGAGTTCGTGCACGTCGCGGAGGACGGCACCGTGCGCCTCGAGCTGCAGGGCGCCTGCAAGACCTGCCCCGCGCGCGAGATGACGCGCAAGCACGTGCTCGAAGCCGTGCTGCGCTCGCGCGTTCCCGGCGTGACCTCGGTTCTGCTCTCGTAGGCGAGAGCTCCGCGACAGCGGCACCACGCGCGAAGGGCGATGATTCGTGTCCGGAGGACGACACGATGGGACACCGCTTTGCCGAGCTCGCGTTCACGCCCGCAGTCCAGGCCCAGCAAGAGACGTTCGGGTCGCGCGACAGCTATCGGCGCTTCCTCGAGGGAGAGACCCGGAACGATCGGCTCGGCCCCGCGGAGACGGAGTTCATCTCCGCGCGCGACTCCTTCTACCTCGCGAGCGTCGGCGAGACCGGCTGGCCCTACGTGCAGTTCCGCGGCGGCGCGCCCGGATTCCTGCGCGTGATCGACGAGCGCACGATCGCCTGGGCAGACTTTCGCGGCAATCGCCAGTACGTCAGCGTCGGAAACGTGTCCGGGAATGACCGGGTCGCGCTGATCCTGATGGACTACGCAAACCGCAGGCGCCTCAAGGTTCTCGGCCACGCGGAGATCCGCTCGCGCGCTGCCCATGCGGATCTTGCGGTGCCGGACTACAAGGCCGTCGTCGAGCGCGCCGTCGTCGTGCGAATCGCCGGGTTCGACTGGAACTGCCCGCAACACATCACGCCGCGCTTCACGCTGGACGAGGTCGAGCGGGCCACCCGTCCGCTACGGGAACGCGTGGCCGAGCTCGAGGCGAAGCTCGCGAGCTGTGAGGCACGAACCCCCGACGCGGAAGAGGGCTGAGCGCGCATCGCGTCGATCGACGGCTACGGCTTCGGGCCGTCCTTGGGCGGAGTCATCGCCGGCTTCGCCGGCTTCTGATTCATCTCGATGCGGCCGGTGAAGACCGCGCCGTCCTCGACGACCAGACGCGCGGTGTGGATGTTGCCGTCGACGCGCGCGGTCTTGTGCAGGACCACCTGACCGGTCGCGCTGATCTCGCCGTGCACCTCGCCCGAGATCACGATCATCTGCGAGCGGATGGTCGCCGTGATCGAGCCGGTCTCGCCGACGATCAGCGTGTTCTCGCTCGAGATCTCGCCCTCGAAGCGGCCGTCGATGCGCACCGTGTCCTTGAAGCTCAGTTTGCCGGAGAACTCCGAGCCCTGATCGATAAATGCCGTGAGCGCGCCAACGCCCGTATTCGTGGGTCCCATCGGTCCGCCCTCCTTGCCCTTGCCGAAGTCCTTGAACGCCATCGTGTCGCCACTCCTGCTCCGCGCGGAGCTTCCGTTTCTTCGCATCGGACCGAAGCCCGGTTCGCTTGAGAACTCCCGCGTGTCGGGCGCTATGCTGCCGCTCTCTTGACCTTCGGCGACACGACAGCGATTCGGGCCGAGCTTTCGCGCGCACGCGCGAGCGGACACGTCCACGGCGCGTACCTGTTCGAGGGCGCGCCCGGCACCGGCAAATACGAGACGGCGCTGTGGTTTGCGCGGCTCCTCTTGTGCAAAGGGGTCGGCCCCGACGCGCTCGATCCGTGTGGCGCTTGTCACGATTGCCACCTGCTCGCGGCAGGCGCGGCGCGGCCAGACGCGCTGCCGAGCCACCCCGATCTGCACTGGGTGATCGCCGACGGCGCGCAGATCAAGGTCGATGCCGTACGGGATCTGCGGGCGGCCCTGTCGTTGGTGGCGAACGAGCGCGGCCGTCGCGTCGCGCTGATTCCCGAGGCCGAGAAGCTGCGCGCCGCGCCCGCGAACGCGCTGCTGAAGACGCTCGAGGAGCCGCCGTCGGGAGCGGTCCTGATCCTGGTCACCTCGAGCGCTGCGGCGCTGCCGCGCACGCTGCGCTCGCGCACCATGCGCGTGCGCTTCGCGCCTTGGCCGGAGCCGGCGGTGCAGAGCGCCCTCGAAGCGGAGGGCGTGCCCGCCGAGGACGCGGCGCTCGCGAGTACGCTGGGCGGCTCGAGTCCGGCCGCTGCGCGCGCCTGGGCGGATGCGTCGCTCGAAGAGGCGCGCGCGATGCACGCGTTCCTGGCGGGAATCGACGGCGTCGGCGCGACCGAGATCCTCGACTTCGCAGAGACCTTCCGGCGCCCGGGCGAAGCCGGCCGCGAGCGCGCGCGCCTGTTCCTGGAAGTCGAGACCGCGTTCGCGCGCGGACGCGCCGAGGCCGCGATCGGCGACGGCGACGGCTGCGCGGTCGAGCGCTGGCTGCGCGTTTTCGAGGCCGCTTCCAAGGCGCGCAGCGAGCTGGTGCGGCGCAATCTGAATCCGCAGCTCGTAGTCGAGGGACAGTTGCTCGACCTGCGCGGGAGCGCCTGAACGCCGTCTAGACGGAGAGCGCGGTCCGGCTAAGCTCCACCCCGTGCCAGCGCCCTTCTACCTCACGACGCCCATCTACTACCCGAACGCGGCGCCCCATCTCGGGACGGCCTACACCACGACGTACGCGGACACGTTGGTTCGCTACCACCGACTGGCCGGCGAGGACGCGTTCTTCATCACCGGCACCGACGAGCACGGCGAGAAGCTGGCCGAGGCCGCCGCCGCGCAAGGCGCCACGCCGCAGGCATTCGTCGATGGCATGGCGGAGCGTTTCCGCGAGCAGTGGAGCTCGCTCGGCCTCGAGCCGCGGCGCTTCGTGCGCACCACCGACCCCGCGCACGTGCGCGCGGTGCGGCATTTCTGGCAGAGCCTGTTCGACAAGGGCGAGATCGAGCTGCGCGACTACGAGGGCCAGTACTGCGTCGGCTGCGAGGAGTTCAAGACCGAGCGCGACTTGGCCTCCGGCAAGTGTCCCAATCATCCGAACCGTGCGATCGAGTCACGCCGCGAGCGGAACTACTTCTTCCGCACCTCGCACTACTTCGACTGGCTCGCCGCCGAGTTGCGCGCGAATCCGTCGCTGATCGAGCCCGAGCGCTATCGCAACGAGGTGCTGGCGATGCTGCGCGACGGCGGCGTCGGCGACCTGTGCATCTCGCGCCCGGTCGAGCGCCTCACCTGGGGCATTCCCCTGCCCTTCGACGAGGGCTTCGTCGCCTACGTGTGGGCCGACGCGCTGATCACGTACCTGACGGCGGTCGGCTATCCGGACGA